>CAZBLJ010000010.1:15828-26183 GCA_964492605.1 uncultured Puniceicoccaceae bacterium | reverse complement strand
AGGTGCATTCCTTTAGAGTGGAAAGACGGCTTGGAATTCTCTAGTCTCCTCTCTTTTGGCATGGTTTCCCTTGTTCCCAGTATACGTGCGGTCGACCTGAGCAAGCGTTTCGGCTCCCAGAACGCCGTGGACCGGATCTCTTTTGAGGTCGGGGCGGGTGAGGTGGTTGGGTTTCTTGGGCCCAACGGTGCCGGAAAATCGACGACCATGCGCATCCTGACCGGCCTTCTGAGCGCAACCTCCGGGGAAGCCTGGATTGCCGGGCGATCCGTTTCCCGTGAGATTGCCGCAATCCGCCACTTGATTGGATTCATGCCGGAGAACAACCCTTTGCCGTCCGACATGCGCGTGGTAGAGTTTCTCCGCTTTCGGGCGGGACTTAAGGGAATACCGGGCCGGAAACGCAAGACGCGCATCGAAGAAGTCATGGACGTTTGCGATCTGCGGCACGGGACGGCCCGGAAGATGATCGGCAATCTCAGTAAAGGTTACCGACAGCGAGTGGGGATCGCCGACGCGATTCTCGCCGAACCGCCCATCGTCATTCTCGATGAGCCTACCATCGGTCTCGATCCGCACCAGATCCTGGGGTTCCGGCGCATGATCCAGCAGCTCCGAGGTAACATGACCCTGGTCATCTCCAGCCACATCCTCCCGGAGATCGAAAAGGTCTGCGACCGTTCCGTGATCCTGAACCGCGGCCAAGTCGTCGCCTCGGGCACCCGGAGCGAGCTGCGGGAAATGTTTTCTCCGGGTCGAACCTACGAAGTTCGCGTGGAAGGCTCGCTTTCCGAGGTCGAAAAACTGGTCCGAACGGCCGATTCCAGTCTGGTCCTCCAGGACTCCTACCGGGAACCGGGAAGCAACGTGCGGCGCATTACTTTCGCCTCCCAGGCAAGCACCAACCTCGTTCAACGGATTATCGACAGCCTCAGGGTGACCGGCGGGCCGGTGATTCATGAAATCCGAATCCGGCGCGCCTCGTTGGAGGACATTTTCCTCGCCGCCACGAAAAAAACCTGGAAGGACACCTCCCCGACCGAGGGGGATGCCGGGGAGAATCAGCAAAACGGGGAGACGACGGGAATATGAGAAATTTTTTCCACCTTTTGCGGAACGAATTCCGCACCCTTTTGTTCAGTCCGGCGACCTACATCGCCGGAGTTCTGTTTTTGGTGCTAATGGGCCTGGTCTACTGGTCCATCCTGAAGGGATATACGTTGAGCCCGCAGGAGGAAACGCCGGCAACCCAACTGTTCCGGGTCTTCTGGATGCCTGCGTTTTTCGTCGTTCCTCTCCTGACCATGCGCAGCGTGGCCGAAGAGCGAAGACTCGGCACCCTGCAGACCATCCTCACGACGCCGACACGGACCGCGGCAGTCGTCATGGCTAAATTTTTCGCGATCTACGGGTTCTACCTGTTCCTCTGGGTCTGCACGTTCGCCTTCCCTACCCTCACCCTGGAACTGACCTCGCTGGACATGGCCCAGGAGGGCTCGTTCCTCTTCGACCCGCCGTCCCTCGTCGGAGGGTTCGTGTTCGTAGCCCTGAGCGGGACTCTGTTCATCTCGCTGGGAATCTTCTGTTCCAGCCTCACCCGATCCCAGCTTGTCGCAGGCATGCTCTGCTTTACGGGCCTGTTCCTTCTGGTGGCTGGCAGCCGACTTCTTCTCGAGGTTCCCATTCCGGAAAGCGGCCCGCTGGAGTTCGTGAGCCACTTGTTCGGATATCTCCAGACTTTCGAGCATCTGATCGACTTCAGCTCCGGCATCATCGATTCGCGTCCCTTCGTCTACTACCTCTCCGGGACGGGTCTTTTTCTCGTTTTTGCAACCATCCTCGTGGAACGGAAAGCATGAGTTCCAAAAACGATTTCAAACGGGTAAACCGCTGGCGTCGGCTTAACGCGCTGCTACAGGTGGCGCTCTGCCTGTGCCTGATCGGGGCCGTCAACTATATCGGCTCCCAATTCTTCGAAAGGCGCGACCTCACCGAAGACCGCCTCTTCTCGCTCACACCCGAGACGGAAGCCTATCTGCGAAGCGTCGAGAAACCCGTGAACATCTACGTGGTTTTCCCGGACATCGAAACGGACGACGTCGCCCGCAAGGTGCTGCGGGATCTTCGGAAAGTGCTTTCCAACATCGAAGTGTTTTCCCGCAGCGAAGGGAACGGGAACATCTCGGTGGAGTTCATCGACGTGTATCGGGAACGGAATCGCGCCCGGGAGATCCTGGGCCGCCACGGAATCGGCTCCGAGAATTCGATCCTCGTCACCTCGGGCGAGAAGATGAAGCAAATCTCCTTCGACCGCCTGTACGAGATGGAGGACGGAGAGATGCGCGCCTTCCGGGGCGAGAACGAGTTTCTCAGGGCGATTCTCCAAGTCACCCAGCAGAACGACCGGACCCTTTACTTCCTGACCGGCCAGGGGGAGTATGCACTGTCCAGCGTCGACCCGCTCAACGGACTGTCCAAACTCGGTCTTTTCCTCCGTGAGCGGGGGTTTAAAACCCGATCCATCGAACTCACCAATCTGGCCCGAATCCCCGAGGACGCGGGCATGGTGGTGATCGCCGCCCCGGCGACCACGTTCCGGGAGAGGGAAATCAGTTTGCTACGGGATTATCTGAACGAGGAAAACGGGAGCATTTTCGCCCTCCTCGAACCGGGGGAAGAAACCGGCCTCGAGGAACTGGCGCTCGAATGGGGCATTCGGATCGACGACCGGATCGTCGTCGACGCCGGTCCGGATTTCCAATCCGCTACCGGAGACTTGATCATCAGGGAGTTTTCCGACCACCCCATCGCAAATTTCATCCGGAGTCTCAAGGTTACCGTTTTACTCGGACTCCCCCGCCCGATCCTTCCGGATCTGGAAGCAGCCCGCGATCCGGACACTCTGAAAATCGATACCCTGATGACAACGTCCCAGAACAGTTGGGCAGAGAGCGAGCTGCGCCCCGGAATGTCGGTATCCTACGACGAAGAGGACGATTTGCAGGGTCCCGTCCCCATAGCCGTCGCTTCGCAAAGGGCTTCGGATACCGCTTTCGAATTCTCACTGTCGGCGGTCCAGGGCGGTCGAATCATCGTCATCGGCAACGCAGACTTCATCACGAATTCGCGCCTCGACGCATTCGGCAACCGGCTCTTGTTTCTCAGCGCCGTCAACTGGGGGATGAGCGTCGATGAAACCGTGAACATTCCTCCCAAGGAAATCCGGAACTTTCTGCTGGTTCTGAGCCAGCAGGAACTGCGCAACCTTCTTTTTCAATTAATGGCTCCCGCAGGAGCTTTCGCCCTGATCGGTATCCTCGTAGCCATCGTTCGACGCTGACCCAGGCATTTACCATGAGATTCAAACTCACCCTTTTCCTGTTCGCGCTGAATGTCATCGCCTTCGGTGCCATCTACTATCTGGAGCGGGACGGCGGAAACGAACCGATTCGCGAAAATCCGGAGCCCATCCTCCCTTCTTCCATCACCCAGAGTGATCGGATCGAAATCGCCGGAGAAACCATTCCGACCCCGCGCGTTCTGATCCGCAAAGGGGAAACCTGGCAACTGCAGAAGCCGGTCGAATGGAGGGCGAATCCGAACGCGATCGACCGGATCTTCCGGTCCCTTCTTTTCCTCCGCCAGGAGATTCGGTTCACCCTGGAGGATGTGGAGCGCAACAACCAGACGCTTGCCGACTACGGCCTGGAAAACCCGGTCCTGAAACTCATCTTCGACAAAGGGGATCAATCGACCGAGATCAGCGTCGGGTCGCCGACCGACGTCGGCGGAAGATTTTACCTTCTCGGTCCGTCGGGAGAGGAAATCTTCGTCGTCGACGAGGAGATTCTCCGATCGGTGGCCCTCGATATCCAGGACCTGACCGACCGGAACCTTTTCTCGCTCGACTTTTTCGCGGTCAAGGAGATGACCCTCCAACCCGGAAACGGCCGCAACCTCCAGATCCGCCTCGCCGCCATCGACGACGGCTGGCGCTTCGAGGCACCCATCCAGACCGCCGCCAGCTCCGCCGCCGTGGATTCGCGCCTGCAGGCGCTCCTGGAAACCCCCGTGGGGACCCTTTACGCCGAGTCCTCCCTTTCGCCGAGCGAGACCGGGCTGGTCGAACCGCGGTTTCGCATATCCCTCGACGACGGCAATCGCCGACAGACCTTCCTCCTCGGGAGTCCCATTCCCGGAAGCGAGGACCGATCCTACGGAAAACTCGAAGGAGTCCCGACCGTGGTCACAGTTCCCGAAGAAGCATTCCTCGCCCTCGAGGATGCACAACGAACCATGCGCGAGCGGTCGTTCTTCCAATTCCGGCTATCGGACGTGAACGAGGTTCGGATCGTCTCTCCGTCCCGCAAGATCAGCCTCCAGCGATTGGAAGACAACAACAGTTGGCAAGTGTCCTCCATTGTCGAAGGGGAAGAGCCGGTTCGTTACCCCGCCGATCCCGACGTTCTGACCAAAACCTTCGAATCCTTGATCACTCTGAGAGCCGTTCGATTCGTGAGCGATGCGCCCTCGGATTCCGATCTGGCCGATTACGGACTCGACGATCCCCAACGGCGCGTCCTGCTGGCCGGCGAAACCTCCAACGAACTGCTGCTCGGGAATCTCGATCCCGAAACCAAGACCCTCTACGCCAAGGTCGCGGGACAACCCTTCGTATACGCCGTGCCGCTCGACATCATCCGCGACCTTCCCGTCTCGGCCCTGGCCTACCGCTATCGCCTGCTCGATGCTCTTCCGGAAACCGCGCGGGTCAAATCGGTGCGGGTGACCAACCTCGAGAACGGCGAGATTCTTATGGACCGCGCCATCGGCGACGACGGACAGTCCTGGGAAAGCGAGGCCGAAGGGGAAGATGCGGCGGAAAAGAACGGTGCTTTCGCGATCATCCTCCGCCAGATCAGGGATTTCCGGGTCGCCTCTTACTTTTCTTCGACCTTCGGAAACGGACTTCGCATCGAGCCCGACCGCCTGATCCCCTGGAGCTACGAGCTGAGTGCGGTGATTGAATTACCCGGAAGCGGGGACGCCACGGAAATCATCCGGAAGTACAGTCTCACCGAACGGATCGGGGGAACTCTTCAGGGCGGCGGATTCGAGCCGGAGGAGGTCACCTTCCTGCTGCCTCAGATCTTCATCGACGCGTGGGCGATTCTCTTCCCCGAGCGCGAACTGCCGGAAATCTACGAGGAGGAGGCCGCTACGGAAGCCGCTACGGAAACTCCGGAGAATGCCCCTGATACCGCCGCGGAACCGTCACCGGAGTCCTCGGTGCCGAAGTCCCCGGCACCGGAAGAATCGGCCGCCCCGGAAGCAACCTCTCCCCCGTCGAAACCCTCCATCGAAACGGACGAGGCCGATCCGCCGCCGCCGGACGAGTCCGCCGAGACTCCTCCTTCCTAAGTGTTCCGCCGCCGAAGAGACTGCAAATGGGTCGGCTGCCTCCTTTGGCTATTCACCGCCCTCCTCGGACTGATCCTCGTCGCTCAGATTCCCTTCGTTCTATTGTTCGTCTTTGATCTGGAGGTCAAGGTCCCCCCGGCGATCACCCGGAAGGCGAGCGAGGCGCTGTCCGACGACGGCTTCCGGGTCTCCTTTTCAAGCGTCACCCTGGATAAACACGGGACTCTACGCTTCGCGGACCCGAAGCTGGAAAACGACACCGGCCGCCGGCTTCTGAGCGCCGACCAAATGGCGGTCGACCTCTTCCTTCCCTCCACTCTGCTCGGATTTCCCAAGGTGGATCGAATCGAAGCGAGCGGCATCAAAATCTGGGATGCGACCGGACCGCTCGGAAAAACCGATCCTCTGGCGACCATCCCGTCGTTTTGCGTGAAAAGCGAGGGTTCCCTGTGGACCGTTCTCGATTTTCGGGCCGAACTCGACAACCTGCGCCTCGCCGCCGCCGGGGAGATTCGATTGCAGGACTGGAAAGGACTCCGCTGGATCGAATCCGGGGAGACCGCCGGCAATCTGGAACCGGCGATCCGGCGACTCTCCCGCTTTCGCGCCCAACTCACTCGTATCCGAGAGCCTTTCGTCCGAATCACCCTCCCTCAACAGTCGGAGGGAAACGAACTTTTCCGAATCTCCGCCACCGCCGCCCGCGCCGAGCTGCCCGGAGAGGTCTCGCTGATCGAGGATCTCCGTTTCCGGGCGGATTTCCGCCGCGTCGGAGAGATGATCCTCCCGGGTCCACTCGTCCTCTCCGCCCGGACCCTTCGGAAGGGCACGGACCTGCAAGTGCAGCGACCGCACCTCACCGTTGTGGCACCGGATCACGTGGTCGACCATTGGCGCTATGACGGGACCCGGGTCCTCCTCGATGCGGAACGGATTGAAACCGCCGAAGGAGACCTTCTCCACCCCTCCCTGGCTTTGGAAGTCGCTCCCGATCTTTCGCTCCTTGCCGGGGGGCAGGTCTCGCTTTTCGGAGAACCTTTCCATTTCAACGGCAGGATCTCGCGAAATTTCCGAACCGCCGATCTCGAAGCAAGCGGTCTCGTTTCGATCAAATCCCTTCTGAACCACCCCCTGATCCCGCCGGAAGCCCGAAAACCCGCCCTGGATTTCGGCAGCGGTCTCTTTCTACGCGCCGAGACGACGATCGACTTTGCGGAACCGATTCCGGACCGGATTCAATTTTCGGCAGAGTCCACCGATCCCCTCCTTCTCGAAGGTTTTGAAGCCCTCCGGGCGGAGGCCCGCGGAACCTTCCATCCGCGCGAAGCGGACCTCGACGTCACCCGTCTCTCGGTCGACACCCCGGACTTCCACCTCGAGGGCCGTTACGAACACAATCTCCGGACGAATCAATTTCGTTTCCTGGTGGACGGAGACTTTCACCCTTCGTCCATCGACGGGTGGATGCGTCCCTGGTGGGGCATATTTTGGGCGGACTTCGAAGTTCCCGGCCCGGCTTCGATCAACCTGGACCTGTCGGGCGACTGGGATTATCGCGATGATCGTCAGCTCTTCGGATGCTTTGCCTTCGAAACGATTTCCATCAAGGGAACCCCCATCGAAAAGGGACATGCCCGGATGTGGTCCCGCCCCTATTTTTTCGAGCTTTTCGATCTCGAGGCCTACCGCCCCGAGGGCAAGCTCTCGGGTTCTCTCGCCAACCTCCTGAATTGGGAGAACCGCGAGACCTTCGCCTATCTCTACGATTTTCGCAGCACGTTTCATCTGGATGCGATTTCCCCGTTTTTCGGGGAGGCGGTCGCGGATATCGTAAAACAATTCGACGCTCCGGAACCGCCGGAGATCTCGATTCGCGGCACCGTCCTTCCCGAAGAAAAGAACCACGGTGACCCCCGGGAGAAACTCGTCATTCGGGCCGATACGACCGACCCCCTCCGGTACAATGGAATCCTGCTGGAATCCCTTTTTCTGGAAGCCACCTACTCGAACGACTCCGTCATGGTCGAACCGATACGGTTCGGACTCGGAGACGGGACCGGAAAGGCTTCCGTCCGCTGGAGCCGACGGAACCCCGAAACCGGTTCCTTCAAACTCGATTACGAAGGCGGCGACCCCGCTGCTTTCGTGGATGCGATCCCCCAATTGTCCGAAGCAACGGAGGAACGCTTTTCCGAGAAACGGGAAAGCAAGAAGGACCGTTCGCGGAATCTTGATTTCACCCTTGAATGCACCGGAGACCTGTCGGATCCCAAAAGCCTTCTGGGCGAAGGAAGTCTCGACCTGCGGACGCCCAACCTGGCCAATGTCCGGTTACTGGGAATCCTTTCGCGGATCTCCGAAGAACTCCCGCTCCCCCTCACCCTTGGATCCTTCGAGTTCCGGCGCGCCACCGCCGAAGTCCTCCTGAACCGGGGCCTCATCGAGTTCACCGATTTACACCTCTACAGTCCCACCTCGCGGGTCGTAGCTTCCGGCTCCTACAAAATGAAGGAGGAGGAAATCGATTTCGACGCGAAGATGGAACTGATGGGTGAAGTGAAATTCCCGATCCTCGCCCAGATCGGAATGCTGCTCAACCCCGTCGGAGAAGTTTTCGAATTCAGAGTCTACGGCAAAGTCGACGACATGAAATGGCGGCTCTATCTCGATCCGCGAAGCTGGTAACCCCCCTTTCGGACAGGACCTGGCCGACCATCGACCGACCGGACCGTTACTCCGCACAGAGGGTCCACCTCAAGCTTTGCCGGGGTCGGGCAGCAATTCGCGGATGCGCTCCTCCGCCGCCTCCATTTGCTTCGCCACCTGATCGTCCACCTCTTGCGCGGACTCCGCCGGCACGAATTCGAGAGCGGTCCCATTGATGCAATACCGCAACCCCGTCGGCTCCGGACCATCTTCGAAGACGTGCCCCAAATGGCCGCCGCAAGCACGGCAATACACCTCGACCCGACGCATCCCGTAGGAAAGGTCCACCTCTTCTCCGACGGTCTCTTCGGTTGCCGGTTTCGTAAAACTCGGCCATCCGGTTCCGGAGTCGAACTTATCCTTGCTGGTGAAAAGGGGAACACCGGTGGCGGCACACACAAACACACCGGGGCGCTTCTCGTCGTTCAGCGGATGCGAAAACGCGCGCTCGGTTCCATGATCCCGCAAAATCCGGAACTGTTCCGGAGTCAGGATCTTCTTCCATTCGGCCTCGGGAAGATTCACCATTTCCGCCCGCCCGGTCACCTCGTTCCCCGTCGGCACCGCGCAGGCACCCGAGTCATCACAATTCTCGTTTTGGCTCTTCATAAATTCATTTCCCGCCCACAGGACACCGGCCGCCAACAATACCGCCACCATTCCTCCGACGATCCAATTTTTTGAATCCTTCATGCTGTTAGGGAAACCCGCTCCGGCGATTTTGCAAATCCCGTCGCCTCCCGCGGTATCATTATTTGGCTTCCAGTGGAACGTTCGCCTTTTGGGGGAAGGAGGAACCTTTATGGATTCGCTTCGACGGCCGTTCCGGAGACCTCCGGCTTGTGACCGTCGTAGCCCGGAGAGAAAGGTCGTTTTTGGAGCTAAATTTAGACCTGTTCTATATTTGTTGACACCCGCTCTGGACTCCCAACTCCCATTTGCATCACCTAGAAGCTGCCTCCAGCTTCACCCGGCCAGCCGCGAAGACTCCGGTCAACCACGCGTCTCGAACCGACCATCCGAGCGCTTTTTAACCAGGCGGCGCAATTCGAGGAGCATGAGCGTCGAGCTGACGGTCGGGAGAGGGAGATCCGATCGGGAGGCGATTTGATCCGGAAAGAGGATCTCTCCATTGCCGAGGGAGGAGAGGATGGTCGACTCGTCAGCGGTAAGATCCTCGGATCGGCCTTCGCTCTCCCGGTCTCCGGAATCGCCCGGACCTGATCCCGGGCCGTCGTCCAGCACCAATTCCTCCAGCCGCAGCTCCTCGAGAATGTCCTCCACCGAGGTCACCAGCGTCGCTCCGTCCCGAATCAATTGATGGCAGCCCGCGCTTGTCGCCTGATCGATCCGCCCGGGCACCGCCATTACCTGTCGGCCCTGCTCGCCGGCGAACCGGGCCGTAATCAGGCTTCCTCCCGAGAGATCCGTCTCCACGACGATGATCGCCCGACACATGCCCGCCACGATCCGGTTGCGCATGGGAAAGGTCTGGCGATTCGCCCGGTAGCCGAACGGAAACTCGCTGTAGATCGTTCCCTTCTCGCGGATTTGCTGGAAAAGATCCACGTTCTCGGGCGGATAAACGATGTCGCACCCGTTTCCCAATACCGCCACCGTTCGACCGCCCACCTCCAGCGCTCCTTCGTGGGCCGCCGCATCGATTCCCCGGGCCAGTCCGCTGACGACGCAAATCCCCCTCCGGGCCAGAGCGGACGCAAAGGCCCTGGCGGTCCGAAGCCCGTAGAGGGTGGTCCGCCGCGATCCGACCAGCGCCACGGCCGGATCCCGGAAGCGCGGTTCCCCCAACGCGTAGAGACCGATCGGAGGATCGTAGATCTCCCGGAGCGGCCCGGGATAGTCTTCATCCACTTGCCGGATGAATCCCGCCCGATGCCGACCGAGCAACCGCTTCTCCTTTTCGAGATCAAAATGATCGGGCCAGCGGTGCAGGGTCTCGACGATCTTCGGCCCCACTCCCTCGACCGCCAGCAATTCCTTCCGCGGTGCCGACAGAATCACTGCGGGATCGGGACCGAAATGGTCAAACAACCGCCGCAGGGTCACCGGCCCGAGATGCGGGATACCGTTCAACACAATCCACGCATCCTCGCCCGAAGACAGAAGTTCGCCGTGATCCGTCATTGGCTTTCCACCCAACCCTTCCGTGAGGCAGGAGCCTCCCTTGGTCGGCCCCCGGGAATCTGTGGGGTCTCCTTACGTCGACC
>CAZBLJ010000010.1:0-15728 GCA_964492605.1 uncultured Puniceicoccaceae bacterium | reverse complement strand
CTGATTTGCCGACCTCTGCGAAATGGTACTCGTCGATCCGACGACATCGCATCACACGTCCGGATCTTCGGGAAGGGAACCCGGCAGCATCCGGTCCTCCACGACAAACCGGAAGCCGACCATACGGTTTCTCTCGTTCGGGCTCGTCGATACCGCATTCAACTCCCGGATATCGCTCTCCAGCATCCGGAGGTTTCCTCCGATTTGAGAAAGATTACCGCCCTCCGGACCGTCCCGAACCAATTCGGCAACATTCCCCAGCAAGTGGTGGTATCCGTTGGATCCGGGTCGGCCCGTAGAGACTTCCCGGGATTCCGTATCCCCGGATTCGACCGAGATGATGGTCAGACCCTCCTCTTCCATCTCAAGCTCTGCGACCAACCGGAACTCTTCGATGGTCGGCAGCCTCACGACACGCGCCAGGATCCACTCCATGCGCTCGATGAAAAGCCGCACCTCCGAACCCGAGACCGTCTCGACCGGTAAATCCGGGCCTTTGTTCCGGCTGGGATTCTTATCCATGACGGATTCGTAAAGATACTGGGGCACTTCGGTTGCCAACATCTCCGCGCCGGCGGTCCCGGGCAGGGCAAGCAGGCTGCGGTTCACCGCCGAGTGGATCTGCTCCAGCAGCCTTTCCTTCCGCTTCAGATAGGTGACCTTTTCCACCAAACCCTCGATGGGAAGCGAACTTTGCGAGTAGCGAATCCCAAACCGGTTGAGGTCATCGGAAAGGCGGGATATCAGTAATTTCGCCTCATCGAAATTTCCCGCGAAAAGCGCCTTGTTGAGAAGATTCTCGGTGGTGACGAGATCCCGGTAACTCGAAAACGCGGCAGCGTTCTGCTGTCGCTCCCGCAGGTACTCCTCGCGCGCCCGGGACGCGTAGGGACTCTTCGCGTACTCCAGGTTCAGGTTCCGCTGAATCTCGCGGGCGCGTGCGAATACCGCAGCCGCCTCGTCGTACTTCTCATTGTAAACCAGATCGTTTCCTTCCCGAAGCATTTCGTCGATCCGACGCTTCAACTGTCCCGACAACACCGACGCTTCCTTCTCCCGCAAACGGCTGGCCCGAAGAGGTCTCGATATCGCGAGACCCGGCGAGGTCCGATTGATCTCTTCCTGCAACTCCGCCGCTTCCGCATACTTTTTGACGGCCTCGGTCAACTCGCCCCGCTCCTCCAGACGCTCCGCTTCCTCCTCCAGCTCGATCGATTCCTCGTAGCGCGGCATCATCGACAGTTTACGCACCGTCCGATTCAAGCGGGACAGGACGGCGGGGTCGTTGTAGGAGCTGGTGTAATACTGGTCCCTGATGTTTTCCCGGATTTCCAATGCCTCTCGATAGCGACCCAGAGCCGCAGCCGAGTCGGTTTCCATCAAGCTCTCCGCCTCCGCTTCCAACTGTTCCGCCTCGCGGGCCTGGATCTCCCCCATATAGTCGCTCAACTTCCTCTCCAGGTCTTCCAAGCGGCTGTCCGCCGAAAAATCCCGCCCCGGCAACCGGGCTATATACCGTTTCTGGAGTTCGATCGCTCTCAGAAGAGTCTCGATGTCGTTTCGGTCCACCACGCCTTCGAGGACCAGTTCGTCGAACTGCGCTTCCTTCTCCCGACTTTGCACCAGGAGATCGGTCACGGCAGGATCCGGCCCCCCGGACCCGTCATTCGAGCCCGACGGTTTGGGCCCGAAGCCGGCCAGCAGATAAAAACCGCCCAGGATGAGGACCGAGAAAAACCCGATGATCAGCCAATGGATTCGGTTTGGAGAGGATCTGCGACGATGTGCGGACATTTCAGGATGGAGGAGATAACACCATGGCACTTGCGGGTTTCAATCCCAATCAATCATTGACCGAAAGGATTCCGATTGCCCCGATCCGTCCGGCCCTTAGGGGTATTCCCATGATCATCCCAAAGGAAACCCGTCTCTCTCCCGAGCAATTGCGCGAAGTCACCGCTATCGTACAGGAGTTCGGCTGCCGCATCCAGGAGATTACCGGTGCCCAGCGCTGCGTCTACGCCATTCTGGGGGACGAACGGCACGAGCTGATGTTCAACCGGTTGATCGGGCTCGACTACGTGGCCCGCGTCGACCACATCGAATCCTCCTACCGCCTCCTCGACCGGACGTCGGAACTCGCCCGTCAGGAACTCAGCCTCGCCGGCGTGCGGATCGGGCAGGATCCGCTTTTCATCGCCGGCCCCTGCACGGTCGATCCGCAAGAGCCCACCCTGACCCTGGAAACAGCCGACGCAGTCAAAGAGGCGGGCGCCCGGATGCTCCGGGGCGGCGTGTGGAAGCCGCGGACCATGCCGTATTCCTATCAGGGCGACCGAAGCGCGCTGGACATCCTCCTGAAAGCGAGGGAGAGGACCGGCCTGCCGCTGGTGGTCGAGGTCATGGACGAGGAGCAACTGAAAATCGCTCTTGAGGCCGAAGTGGACGTTTTGCAGATCGGCACCCGGAACGCCCTCAATTACTCGCTCCTCAAAGCCATCGGACGGCTTTCGGCACCAACCCGCTCCTGGATCCTGCTGAAACGGGGGCGCCACATGGCCGATCCGGACGAATTTCTCGCGGCTGCCGAGTATCTCGCGGCCGAAGGCAACCCGCGCATCCTTCTGTGCCCCAGGGGCACCATGCCCCAGCTCGACGGCTACCGGAATCACCCGGACGAATCGATCACCCAGTTGCTCAAGGAGAAGACCTGGGCTCCGGTCGTCTGCGACCCCTCCCACTCGACGGGCCGGGCCTCCTACGTTCCGGCGGCCTCTCTCGCCGCCATCGCCTACGGGACCGACGGCTTGGTACTCGAAGCACACATCGAACCCAAGCGGGGAATCGGCGACGACCCGAAACAGGCCCTGAATCCGAAACAGCTGGCCTTGACGCTCCAACGCTGCCGCACCCTATGGGACCTGGTTCACCCGAAAGAGAACTGAACCCCCGGAAACCTTCCTTTGTTCTCGTTCTCCCGCTTCTAGTCCGCGACCTCTTCGGCCTGCGATTTTGGCAGCGTCAGATACCGCAGGAAGACTCTGAGGGTTCCCAGGAACATGGCCGTTAGCAATAGGGCAACGAACCGTTTCGAGTCGTCGCCGTCCAGGTAAGCCTGCCAGGAGACCCACATCCTCCACGACGAAGCCACCAGGACCATCGTCAACGTAACGGCCGCCCCGTACCTGGCGATGTCTTGCCACCGGTTCCAGAGAAAGGACCACACGAGGTGGACGCCCCCGAAGACACCTCCCGAAATCAGGGCGGTTTTCGCTCCTTCGGGATTGTTGGCGTAACCGGCTACGCCGATCGCCAGCAAGAACAGCCCGTAAGCCAGGAGCGTGAGGGCAAAACTCCGGCGCTTCCGGGGAGACGTGAGAGTGACGGCCATACCGCAGGATTTTCGATTTAAAGAAGAAACGGGGGTCTGCTAGATCAGCCCCAATTCCATTTTGCCGGTCTCCGAAATCATGTCCTGATTCCAGGGCGGTTCCCAGACAATATCGACCTGGGCTTCATCGACTCCGGGCACCTGCACGACTTTGGAACGGGCGTCCTCGGCGATGGAAGGTCCCATCCCGCAGCCGGGGGCGGTCAAGGTCATCGCCACAAACACTTTGTAGCCCCCTTCTTCCCGCTCTTTCGCCTCCAGGCTGTACACCAGCCCGAGATCGACAATGTTCACCGGAATCTCGGGGTCGAAGACCTTTCTGAGCTGCCCCCAAATCGATTCGGTATCCGGAGGCCCTTCATACCCTTCCTGCGGCAAATCGAAATCGGGCTTTTCCGGCTCTTCTCCCAATGCGTCCGCATCCTCTCCGCCGATCCGAAACATCCCGTTTTCGGTCATCACGGTGTAGTTCCCCCCCAGCCGGTGGGTGATGGTTACGGTTGATCCCTCGGGAAGTTCCATCGACTCCCCGTGGGGAATCAGGGTTGCTTTCACGTTACGGGAAAGAGTCCGCTCGGTTTCGTCGTTCATCTCGGTCAGTTTCTACTCCTTTCGGGCGGCGTCGAGTTGCTTTTTATCGAATTTGGCGCGAATCAATTCGCGGAGGTTCTCCTCGAGTTCCTCGTTATCGAATTGCTCGATGACCTCCTCGAAGAACCCGAAGACCAGCAACTGCAGCGCGATCCGCTTCGGAATCCCCCTCTGCAGGAAGTAAAACAACTCCTCTTCGTCCAGCTGGCCGGTCGTCGCTCCGTGGGAACACTTTACGTCGTTCGCCTCGATTTCCAGGCCGGGAAGCGAGTTCGCCTGGGCCTCGCCGTTGAGCAAGAGATTTCGGTTGGTCTGGTAGGCGTCGGTCTGCTGGGCGTTTTCGGCCACCTTGATCAGTCCGGAAAAGATGGTCCGGCTATGGTCGAGCAACGCATTCTTGTACAACAGATCGGAAACCGCATTCGGCGCGTTGTGGATCTGCAGGGTCCGCTGGTCGAATTCCTGATCGTTTTCCGCCACCGTCAGGGAATACAGCTTCACGTCGGATCCGGCACCGTTGATCCGCACCTCGTTCTCGAAACGCGCCCGCTGGCTGCCGAGATTCAGGTTGATGGCCCGGACGGACGTATCCCTCCCGACATTGTTCGTATCGAGCTGGAAGGAAACGGCCCGGGAATTGAAATTCTGGACGGTCTTCCGAAACACCTTCGCCCCGTCGTCGGCAAACACATTGCCGACCGCACAGGCAAAGCACTCCCGGTCTCTGCGGAGCGATTCCTGCACATCCACCACGGTGAACCGACTGTTCTTGCCGCCGACTACCAGAATGTGCGGGAACAGGGCCGCCCCCGGAGCGGCCTGCCAGTGATAGGTGACAAAAGGCTGATCGATCTCGACGTTATCGGGCACGTAAAGGAGATAGCCCCCTTCCGAGTAGGCGTTGTGCAGGGCATGAAACTTATCCGATCCCAGATGGGTCGATTCTTGAAACAGAAATTTTTCAACGAGATCGGCGTTCTGCCGCACCGCCTCGGTCAACGGAAGAAACACGACTCCCTTCCGGGAAAACTCCTCCGGAACATCCTCCCGGTGGACAAGACGGTTATCCGCGAACACAAACCGGGCCGTCCGGTTTCGCACCAGATCCGACCGGCTGATCGCCTCCGCCGCCTCTTCGTCGCCCACAGCCGACGGAAGCGCGAACGCCTCCAGGTCGAAGTTGATCCGCGTGGCGAACCGCCAGTGTTCGTCCCGGGCGCGGGGCATGGGCAGCTCCTGAAACGTTTCCCAGCATTCCCGTTTCCACTGCTTCCATCGGTCCGACAGGGGCGATTCCGCCAGATGCCTTTCAAACGACGAAGACTGAACCAGCCCCCGTGCTTCGGTTTCCTCTAAAATTTCCGTTGTCATCGTATCGTCGTGCTTCCTTGCCGTTCCCGGGTCGAATCAACCCACGGAACCTTCCATTTCCATGTCGATCAGTCGCTTCAGCTCGACGCTGTACTCCATGGGAAACTCGCGCACGAGGTCGTTGACGAACCCGTTCACCGCGAGGCTCATGGCCTCTCCTTCCGAAAGGCCGCGCTGCATCATGTAAAAGATCTGCTCGGCGCTCACCTTGGAGACGCTCGCCTCGTGCTGGACCGAATTGGAATTCCCTTGCACCGAGATAGCCGGATAGGTGTCCGTGCGGCTGTTGGTGTTGATCAACAGGGCATCGCACTCCGTGTTGTTCTTGCAGCCTTTCAGCTCGTGGGGCATCTGCACGAGACCCCGGTACGTCGACCGTCCTTCGCCCACGGAGATACTCTTGGCGATGATGTTGCTGGTGGTCTCCTCGGCGCGATGGACCATCTTCGCCCCCGTGTCCTGGTGTTGGCCGTCATTGGCCAGGGCGATGGAGATGACCTCGCCGCGGGCCTTGCGTCCGTTGAGGATCACACCCGGGTATTTCATCGTCAGGCGGGAGCCGATGTTGCAATCGATCCACTTCACCTCGGCCTCTTCCTCGGCCAAGCCCCGTTTCGTCACCAGGTTGAAGACGTTGTTCGACCAGTTCTGGACCGTGATGTACTGGATCTTGGCACCCTTCAGGGCGACCAATTCCACCACCGCACTGTGCAGGGTGCTCGTCTCGAATTTCGGCGCCGTGCACCCCTCCATGTAGGTCACCTCCGAACCCTCGTCGGCGATAATCAGCGTGCGCTCGAACTGCCCGAAGCTTTCCGCGTTGATGCGGAAGTAGGCCTGCAAGGGCTGGCTGACCTTCACGCCGGGGGGGACGTAAATGAAACTCCCCCCGCTGAACACCGCGCTGTTGAGGGCGGCGAACTTGTTGTCGTTGGTCGGAATGACCTTCCCGAAAAATTTCCGGAAGATCTCCGGATGCTCTTTCAGGCCTTCGGATGATCCGACGAAGATGACCCCTTCCTTTTCGAGCGCACCTTTCATTCTCGAATAGGCCGCCTCGCTATCGAACTGGGCCTCGACGCCGGCGAGAAACTTGCGCTCCTGCTCGGGGATCCCCAGACGCTCGAACGTTTGTTTCACCTCATCGGGCACATCGTCCCAGGAACGGCTGGGCATTTGCCCCTGGGACAGGTAATAGCGGATCTTCTCGAAAACGATGTTTTCCAGATCCTTGCTCGCCCAATGGGTCGGCATGGGGAGGCGGTTGAATACTTTCAACGCCTTTTTCCGGAATTCATTGATCCACGCCTCCTCCCCTTTCGCCCGGGAAATGTAATCGATGGTCTGCTCGTTCAGCCCCACCCCGGCGTCGTACTTGTAGGATACGTCGTATTTGAAATTCCCCTTTTCGCGGTCGATATCGATTGCTTGTGCCTGACTCATAATTTCTCCCGTTTTCGTTGTTTCCGTTACAGTTTTCAGCCTGCGGCGGCGAGTTCCTCGCGGACCCAGTCGTAACCCTTGGCCTCCAGCTCCAAAGCGAGTTCCTTGTCCCCGCTCCGGACGATCCGGCCGCCGTACATCACGTGGACCCGGTCCGGCACGATATAATCGAGAAGCCGCTGGTAGTGAGTGATCACGAGAATGCCCCGGTCGGGCCCCCGCATGAGATTGACGCCGTTCGCCACGACCTTCAGGGCGTCGATGTCGAGCCCGCTGTCCGTCTCGTCCATGACGCAGTAGGCGGGATCCAGCATCGACATCTGAAGAATTTCGCACCGCTTCTTTTCCCCTCCCGAGAACCCTTCGTTGACGGAGCGGGAAGAGAACTTGCGGTCGATCTGCAGCATATCCATTTTTTCGTAAAGCTTCCGGTAGTAGGCGGGGGCGTCGAACGACCCGCCCTCCTCGAGCCTGGCCTGGAGCGCCGCGCGAATGAAATTTGCGATGGAAACCCCGGGAATCTCCAACGGATACTGGAAGGCGAGGAAAAGACCCTTCCGGGCGATCTCGTCCGCTTCTTGCCCCAAAATCTCTTCGCCATCCATAAGGACGGATCCGCTTTCCACCTCGTAATCCTCGTGCCCGGCCAGAACTTTGGCCAGCGTACTTTTCCCGGTCCCGTTGGGTCCCATGAGGGCATGGACCTCGCCTTTCGGCACGTTCAGCGAAAAATCGTTAAGGATCGTCTGACCCTCGATTCCGGCATTCAGATTTTTGATTTCGAGTTGGCTCATGATGATTCGGATTTGGTAAGTGGTGTGAAGGATGAGAAATCTTCCGCGTCTCCGGTGGTTTTTCCGGTGATTGAAACTTCGAACTGTTCGGCGTTTAACCCGCTCGGCAACTCGCTCTCAATGAGCTGTTTCACGCGGTCGGACAAGACAATATCCAGAATCTTTCCCGTCTTCCGGCAATGGAAGTGGGCAAAATGAGGATTTTTCTCCTCGACCGCACAGTAGCGGGAGGACTGTCTCTGAAAATGCAATTGTCGAATCAAACCCCGGGCCGTAAAGGATTCCAGACAGTTGTAAACCGTAGCCAGAGAAATACCCGCCATCTTCTGCCGCGAGCGCTCGTACACCATCTCCGCCGTCGGATGATCCGACTCTTCGCGGATCACCTCGTAGACGACCCTCCGCTGGCGAGTGGGTCGGAGCCCGGCCGCAGACAACGTTTGATCGACGCTTTTGGTGGATTCTGGCTTGGAAAGTGGCATAAAATGTGGAGAAGAGTGGAAAACAGACCCAACCTTTTTGAAATCGCAAGCCAGATGAGATTTATTTTTATTATTATTCCAAATTTATCCGGAGGAGGAGAGCCTTGATGCCCAAACTTCTGTTCATTTGCACGGCAAACTATTACCGCTCGAGATTCGCCGAGGCCGTTTTCAACCACCTGGCGGAGAAGCAGCGTAGCTCCTGGACGGCGTTCTCGCGGGGAATCATTCCCGAAGAGGCCCCTCCGGGATTGTCCCCGCACGCCTCGAACGGGCTCCGGCTGGCCGGTATCGACCGGAAATTCGTGGCCAAGGACAAACAGGCTCTCACCGAAGCCGATTTCAACACGGCCGACCGGATCGTCGCCCTGAAGAGGGACGAGCACATGCCGATGCTCCAGGAGCGCTTCGGTGCCTTCGTGGACCGGGTCGAATTCTGGGACGTCAGCGACATCCCCCACGTTTCGCCCCCTCAAGCCATGCTGGCGATCAAGGAAAACGTCGTAAAACTTCTCGGAGAACTCAACGCAGGCGAAAAGGAGGCGATCTCCGAATGAAATGGATTCGACACGCCTGCCGGGCCGTTATTCTGCGGGACGGCCGTCTGCTGACCATCAAAATGCGCGACCGCAGCGGAGTGTTCTACATTCTGCCGGGCGGCGGCCAAAACAACGGGGAAACCATGGCCGCCGGGCTACGGAGGGAGTGTTTGGAGGAAATCAATCTGGAGGTCGATGTCGGAAAGTTGCTTTACATCCGGGAGTATATCGGACGGAACCACCGCTTTTCGAGAAACCACCGGAATTTTCATCAGGTTGAAGCGGTTTTTTCGTGCTCGATTCCGGACGGTGCGGAGCCTGCCGCAGGCTCGGAGACCGACCGGAAACAAATCGGAATCGAGTGGATCGAGATCGACGGGCTGGAAAAGGTGCGCTTTCTCCCCGGCGAAGCGATTCCCTTTATCCGCAAAGAAAATGCCGAGGATGCCAACCGCTACCTGGGCGATATCAATTAGCCCGGCCCCGCACGGAGGTGCGGGGCCATTTCGAGCGGGGGAGTCATGACATCTGCGGACTGCATCCGCATCTTTTGGTCGGGATTCCGGCCCTCCATGCTCCGAACCGAGGATTGTTCTGGAAAAATGATGTAAATGGGTTTCGGGAGAAGCCTGCTTTCCCTTGTTTAGCATTGCCGCGTTTCGAAATTTATGAAATCCTGCCTTTCCGCAATGGGTTCCCCAACAACAACTTGATGTTTCAGAAGAAATCGAAAGGACTCTTCGCAGAAGTTTCGGCGTACCAGATTCGCCTCGCCCGAACGGACCGTACCGTCAACCCTCTCCAGGTGGAAGCCTTTCACGCGATTCCCGTCGCCTCCGAGGACGAGGCGCGCCGCGCAGTCGAAAACTTCGCGGGCGAGCATAAATCATCCTTTCGACCGGCCGTTTGCGCCGTTTATCCGGGAGACCGGTTTCTGCACCGGTTCTCCGTCGAAAATGCGGCGCGGACGCGAAACGACGACTTTGCCGAAAAGGTTCTGGCCGACGACCTCAACCGCACGCCGAAAGACACGAGTTTCCGCGTACTTTACCCGACATCGGGCAAAAATTATGACCCGAAAGAGAGTCTCTCCCGCGAACTTGTCTTTGCCGGGGCGGGCAAGACCGCGATCCGGGAGGAACAATCCAGAGTCCTGGGTTTCGGGCTCTACCCCACCCAGTTGCGTCTTGCCTCCCTTTCGCTTTATGAAGGAACCAGAAGAGTCATTCTCGAGGAAGGAAGCGAGTCGTCGACGCTGGTCCTCGAGGTAGGCGAACACGGTTCCTATGTTTACGTGGTCAACGCTGGAGGCCTGGCCCTCTCCCACTCCATCAACTTCGGAATCTCCGGAATCACAGAGCGCATCCGGACCGAACTCGGTCTACAAGACGCTCTTTCCTCCAGAAAAGTTCTGTTTTCCGAAACCTTCGACTTCCGCGACATGGGGGCGACCCTTGTCGGTCGACTCACCAGCCAGATCCAGGCGTTTACCGGGCAGTTCGAAGTCCGAACCGGAAAATCCATCACCCACATTATCCTCCCGGGATTGCCCGACAACCTCGGTTGGATCGGTGAAGTGCTCGCTTCGGAGCTTGGGATGGAGGTCTGGTCTCCCGAAATCGGGCACTGGCTCGAAGAATCGGGAATCAAAATTCCCGAAGACTCCGGGAAGAACCCATTCTCCTACTTTCCCCTTCTATGCCACATGGCCAATCTCGAGCCACAACGCAGCTGATGGCCCCGAAAAAAAAGAAAAAGGCCGATTTTCCCGCCTGGCATCCGGACTTCCGGATCTCAGAGGATCTGCCGGACATCAAAGCGGTCCGTACGGATTTCCTGATCAACATCGGCGCGGCGACTCTCGCGTTGGTTCTTCTCGTCTGGCTCGCCTACCGCGAAGCGACCATCGGCGGTTTGACCGACCAGGTCGACAGCCTGGAGGAGGTCCGGCAATCCCTGGAAGCCGAGAACCGCCGGGTCGTCGGGCTCAATGCCCGATTCATGAAAAAAAAGCGGATCGCCGACGACATCGGAAAATTCTATAGCGCTCCCTTCGACGTTCCAAAATTTTTCGCCGACATCGCCCGGATTCGCCCCGCCGAAATCGCCTTTACCGAAATCGCCTACCGGGAAGACGTCATCGGAAGCAAAGAAGATCTGGCCCGCGTGTTTCGCTTCAATTTTCGAGGTCAGACCCAAACCTTGCAAGTCGTCGTCGATTTCAAGGATTCCTTTACAGAGCTTCCCTATTTGGCCGACATGGACGTATCGATCGAGGAAGGCGCGAATCCGCGTAATCCCGCCTTGAACACGTTTGGATTCTCTCTCGACGTCGACCTCGAACCGAAGGAGGAGGAAGAGGAATGAATCTGTCTCTCCCGCCCTGGGTTCCCAAATTTCGCCTGGCGATTGCGGCCGGAGCGGTCGCTTTGGTGTGCGGCCTCTTTATTGCCCTTCGTTTTCCCAAGGTCTCCGAACTCGAGGCCGCCCGGGAAAAGGCGGACGACGACGTCCGAAAAATGCAGCGCAACATCAGCAACGGAGACAATCTCGAATCACAGCTCGACCGAATCGATAGAATCACCGATCGTCTGTTGGAAAGGACGATCATCCCCGAAGATGCGTCGGTCAACAAAGCGTATTTCTACCAATTCGAAACGCAGGATTTGAAGATTCAGTCCGTCGAACAACGCGATCCCGGAGGGGGTGGGAAACCCTGGAGCATGAAGAACTTCGATACGGTCGAGTTTACCATCTCGGCCCAAGGGGGATTCGCGGAGGTCCTGGAATTGGCGTACCGGATCCGGGGCGGGGCGAAACTGGTCCGGGTTACTTCGCTCTCGCTGCTTCCCGAGGGGGCGGGCTATCAGCGAACCATCGAGCTAACCATTGAGGCCATAGCCGAAAAATCCGAGGAGGAGGAGGAAGATTCCGATGAGTAAGAAAAGTCTGCTTTGGAACATCACGACGTTGCTTGTCCTTTTTCAGCTATCCGGCCCGGGTCGGCTGGACGCCGCTCTGGTTTTCCCCGAACAGAGGCGGGTCGAGGTCATCGAAAAGCTCGAGATGCATCTCGCCTATGTGGTTCCCGAACGAAACGAGTTGCGGCTCCTGCCCGATCCCTTCGTGTTCGGTCGAACCGTAGCGGAAGATGAACCGGAGCAGGCCGTCCAGGGAATCGAGGACGACGTTCTTCTCGACCGCGTAGCCTCCACCCTTTCGGAGAACATCCTTGGCTACCAGAGCTTCGGAGACCGCTCCCTCTTCCCGACCCGCGACTTCGGCCTTCTCAAGGAGGGGGATACGGTCACGATCGAATTGCCGGACCTGGGCGGCCAGGCCGTTTCGGTCGAAATACTTTCTCCTTCCCGGAGCGGTTTCACCATCCGTCTCAACGAAAACCTTGAAACCTTCGTGCCGGCGAACAATACCTCCGAAGGTCTGCGTCGCGCCGGTCCTCGTAATCAGAATCCACCTCCGAACACTCCATGAAACCGTTGCTTTCCCTCTTTTCTATTTGCTTTCTCGCTTCGCTAACCGGTTTAACGGGGCAGGAGTCCGGCAGCAGCAACCCCATCGACAGAGCCCGGGAGGCCCGAACGGCCGCCGAGCAGAACACCCGGACGGCCAACGAAATCGCCGCTGCCGCCGAGGAGAATCTCGAAGCCGCCACGGACGGCGAAGCCCTTGCTGCGGAAATCGAAGCGGATGCCGACGAAACGCTCGAACCCTCCGAACCCGGGACAAGCCCCGACGCCACGGAAAACGCTGTTTCCGATTCTCAAGAGTCGGATGCCTCCCCCACCCCCGAAACCGAAGAGGATGAAGGCTCCAACGCGGAGGAAGCGACACCCGAAGCGCCTTCCGACGAGGATCTCGTTCGATTCGACCTCGGATACACGGATACCCCCATTCGAACGATACTCCAAAACGTGGCGGATGCCGCCGAACTCAGCGTGGTCATCCCCGATACCCTCGTGGACAACATCACCATCCGCCTCAATCAAGTGACCTGGCCGGTGCTGTTCGACACGGTTCTGGAAAATACGGGGTTCGTATGGGAACGGGGAGACGACGGCATCATCCGCGTGAAGCGGGTGGGTGCCGACCAAGCGATCAATATCTCCGACCAGGGTCTGGTGTCGGTCAACTTCCGCAACGAACCGACCCGCACGGCCGTCCAGGCCCTGGCCGAAACCGTCGGTCTGAACATTGTCGTCCCCGCCGAACTCGAGGGATCGACCTCGGCCTCCTTAACGAACGTGACCTGGCAGAGGGTCCTCACCGCGATCCTCGATGAAAACGATTACCAATGGTTCGAGGATGACGGCATTATCGGGATCCGACAAATCGATTCACGGGTCGTTCTGGATCCCCAAACCGGGCTCCTGAACATCAACGTCAGCAGCACGCCGTTCCAGGAGGTCGCGACGCTTATCGGTCAAACCCAAACCCCGGTGGTCAATGTCGTCAGTCCGCCCGAGATCGAGAATCTTCCGATTTCCCTCGAGGTCGAAGGAGTGACCTTCGAACAGGCCTTGAACCTCTGCGTCGTCAAGCTCCCGAAAATCTCGACCGGTGAAGGAGAAAACCAAACCCCTTTGACCTACACGGTTTATCGGCAGGGCCCCAACCTCGTTCAGATCGTCGATAGCGAGTTCATCGCAAATCTTCAGAACGAGCCTCCCATCGTCCGGATTTTCGATCTCCGGTACGCGAGCGCCGGCGATTTGCTCATCCGGATCATGCCGACTCCAGACGACACGACGGAAACGGCCAATCAGGCGGTGCCGTCTTTCCGGCAAGCTTCCGACGCGGTCAGACCGGTCGTCACCGGCGTGCAAAGCGTGGCGGCCGACCACGCCAACAATCTTCTCATGGTAACCGCCCGTCCCGCAGCCCTTCCCGAGATCTCTTCCTTGATCGAACGGCTGGACCAGCCCCTCAAACAGATCCTCATCGAATCGAAATTCGTGGAAATCACCGGACAGGATCAGCGTAACCTGGGAATCGACTGGGCCTCCCTCCGCGGCTGGGGAGTCTCGGCGGGACCCTTCACACGCAACTGGTCCCGCTCGCGGTCGCAGAGCGACACGACTTTGAACAACACCAGCCGCTCCAACTCCTTTTCGGATGTAACCACCCGGAACTTTCAAAACGATAATGTTTTCAACAGCACGGACGAGAGTGGCCGAAGCACGAATTTCGACAGCACCGTCGATAGCTCTTCCGGCGCGTCGAATTCATCCAACATTAACAATACGAACGGCTTTGTTACCACGGAAGATATCTCCGATACCTTTAATAATTCGGAAACCAACACGATCGACACCAGGGGGAACGACAGCAGTTTCGGGCAGACGAGAGACATCGTCAACGGCACGCTTTTCAACCGCGACATCACCAATTCGGCCCAAAGCTCCTCCTCTTTCTCACGGGCCATCGAAAACATCGCCACCACCGCCCGAACCGATACTGCAATTTTCCAGGCGGACCAGTTCCGTCTCGTTCTCAGTGCTCTTGAGGAGGAGAGTGACGCCAAACTGATCACCAATCCGAACGTCGTCGCGATCAACGGAAAACAGGCAAGCGTCGAATTGACCGATTACTTCTACAAACCGGGGCCCGTCGAGACATCGGAAGGGGTCACGACACGGGGAGAACCGGAACCCCTCGAACCCCGCCCGGGAACGACCCTCAAAGTAACCCCCACCGTGGTGGGCGGGCAGTTGATCTCCCTCAACGTGATCCCGCAAGTGAACAGCATTATCTCCAATCAAACGATCGACGGAAACGTGATCCCGGTCGTGCGCCGCAGAGCCACGGAATCGGAGGTGCTCCTGCGCAGCGGCTCGACCCTGGCCATCGGCGGATTGATCACAGACCAGAATACCAAGGATACCAACAAGGTCCCGGTCCTGGGAGACATACCCATCCTGGGACGCCTCTTCTCCTCCGAATCGACGGACGTCCAGACCACCAACCAAATTATATTCATCACGGCGAGCCTCCTGAACCCGCAAACGGACACCTACATGGACGTGGTCGGAATCGACCGATTCAATTCGCTCGGTCTCACCGACAGGGAGGTCCAGGGGGTTGGCGCCCGGCAAATGACTCCGGAGGAAGCCGCGCTGCAACAGGCCGTCCGCGAAGCCAGAAACGAAGCCGCTCGCGAAGAACTCATCGAACGCCTCCGGATTCGCAAGAAGGTGGATGATTCGATCGACGCCGAGGAACGGGAAGCCGCTCCGGACGACTCCGGCGACGGCAAATCGGAGACGGATTCTTCCGGTCGGAAATCCTCCCCTAATTTCGGCCCCATCAGCCGGAGGTAATCGGAACGACGGCCAATCCCATGAGAACACTCCTTCCAGCATTTTTCCTCTCGGCAATCTTACTGTCCGGACAGCAGAGCGAAGAGGATTTTTCCGTCTCGGAAAAGTATTACAACGATTCTCTCGGTTCCCGACTCGTGATCCGACCCGAGGTCCGGAAGGACTCGGTCGCAGCCGACCTCGAACTGCGCATCTTCGACGAGACCTACTACGATCCCGGCCAATCAAAATTCGTTTTGCGGGAGGTGGCTACCATCCAGGGAGGGGGATTGGGTTATCCGGGCCTGCTCTTTTATACGAGAAATTCGGAATCGCGGGAGACGATGATCCAGCTGCTGGAGGAATTTCTGGCGAAGGCGGAAAAGTTCAACCTGAGCGAGGAGGATATCAAAGACCTGGCGGAACCGTGGATGGGCAACCCGGAAGCCGCCTTGAGTCAATCAAGGCCGCTCTCGAGAATTCAGACGGACTTCATCCGACGGCCCGCCGATGTAACCCTGAACTGGAATTTGAAAACGAACCGGATCTGGATCAGTCTCAACGATTTCGTCAATATCGACAGCCGGGTTGCGGAAACGCTCCTCAATCTGGTTCGGAACATTCCCACCTATTCGAATCAAAGGGAGACGTATCAAAGTGAGATCGCCCGGCGGAACGAAGAAATCAACAAGTCGCTGGAGCTTTCTTCGGAGTAAATACCCTCCCGCGAGAACGTTCCCTCCCAGGCGTATCACGGCTCGCGGATACGCTTCCCGTAATACTCTGCGTAGAGATTCTTC
>CAZBLJ010000009.1:8819-26329 GCA_964492605.1 uncultured Puniceicoccaceae bacterium | reverse complement strand
ACATTATTCCCGACGATCGTCGAGAATAATGTCGCACTTTTGGTGCGTTTTCTCATGACCTTCGTTGGGGGTATTTCGCCCTCTACAAGCGTCTGGTGGAATCATTTTGATGATTGGTGCCTGCCTGGCCGGAGGGTAGACCTTGCTTCTCAAGGTCTCTACCGGCGAGAAATTCGCAAGGCGTGACGAATGTCACGTCTATCGGGCGGCGACGCCCGTTTCGTCTTGCCGTGCGAGGGTCGCTGAGCCTACACCGACGATCAAATCTTGCATCTTTGCATCAATTTCGCCATTTTGCGACCCATAATGGAATACCTAGAGCGATTTCTCGAACCTCCGGCGGACCACTTTTTTCTCCTGGGACCCCGTGGCACGGGCAAGACCTCGTGGGCGCGACACCGGTTTCCCGAAGCCTTCCGCATCGATCTGCTCGACCCGGCGGTGCACCGTGAACTGGCGGCCCGGCCCGAGCGGCTCGAAGAGCTGCTCGAGGGCAACCGGGGCTACCGGCAGATCGTGGTCGACGAAGTGCAGAAGCTCCCGGAACTTCTGGAAGTGATCCACGCCCGCATCGAACGCAAGGGTGGCCAGCAGTTCATCCTGACCGGTTCCAGTGCCCGAAAGCTCCGGCGGGCGGGGGTTAATTTGCTGGGCGGTCGGGCGCTGGCCGTCACCCTCCACCCCTACATAGCCATGGAGTTGGGGGCGGCCTTCGAGCTGGGCAAGGCGCTGGAAAACGGACTCCTCCCCCTCGTATGGGGCGCCAAGGATCCGCGGGCCACCTTGCGCTCCTACAACGGGCTTTACCTGCGGGAAGAAGTTCAGATGGAGGGCCTCGTTCGCGATGTGGGGGCATTTGCCCGTTTCCTCGAAGCCATGAGCTTTTCACACGCCGCCGTGCTCAATCTGAGCAACGTCGCCCGCGAGTGCCAGGTCAAGCGCAAGACCTGCGAGGGCTATCTGGAAATCCTCGAGGACCTGCTACTCGGCTACCGCCTCGAAGTTTTTACCAAGCGGGCGCAGCGCGAGCTGGCCGCGCATCCCAAGTTCTATTTTTTCGACACCGGTGCCTACCGTGCCAATCGCCCCGCAGGTCCGCTGGACGCCCCGGAGGAGATCGAAGGCGCAGCCCTGGAGGGCCTCGTCGCCCAGCACTTGCGGGCCTGGTGCGATTATTCCGACGACGGACACCAGCTCTATTACTGGCAAACCCGGTCGCGGGTGGAAGTCGACTTTGTCGTTTACGGCCCCTCGGGCATCCATGCCTATGAAGTGAAGAACAGCGCACGGGTGCGCCCCGCGGATTTGCGCCCGCTCCAGGCTTTCGGAGACGACTACCCCCAGGCCGAGCGGACCCTGCTCCACCGAGGCGCGGACCGTTTCGTCCGGAACGGCATCCGGTGCCTGCCCTGCGAACAGTTTCTGCGGGAGCTGCAGCCACGGAAAAATCTGCCGCGGAACACCACAGCGTAAAATCGATTACGATCAGGATTGGACACGTTTGTAGAGGCGTGACGAAGGCACGTCTATCGGGCGGTTCCGGTTTGGTCGGGGGGTAGACCTTGCTTCTCAAGGTCTCTACGGGGTCAGGGTAGACCTTGCTTCTCAAGGTCTCTACGGCGCGAAGACCTGAATCTGGAGACCCTGAAAATTATCAAAATCAAAATTGCACCCTTTTGAAATCATTCTCGCTTTTCATGACCGCTTCGGGGAGGATTGCGGGGTGGTAATCCGCTTCAGCAGGCCGAAACCGTGCCGTCCGTTCGAGACGGCTTGCCGATGCTATCGGAAAGGGTTCACCCTCCTCGAGATCCTCCTGGTGATCGCTTTGATCGGGTTGATGAGCGGCTTTTTGCTCACCGACTGGGGCAATGTCTCCGAGGCATTCGGGAGGCGCGATTGGCGGGAAACCGTGGAGGAAGCCTTTCGCAGGGGGCATTTTCTGGCGGAAATCCGGGAGGAGGGCGTCCGTTTGCGGTTCGATCCGGAATCAGGAGATTTCCTGCTGGAGGACTCGCGGACCGGAGAGGGGATCGAGTCGCTTGAGGCCGGGCAGATTCGGGACATCTCTCTCGTTCGAGGACGGGAGGACCGGATCGCGGACCTGGGCTACGATGGATTTTCGGTCAGGTTCGCGGCGGACGGATCGGCCACACCGGTGGTTTTTGAAGTCCGGACCGACTCTGACGGCGTCATCCTCAGAAACCATCCGTTTTCCGGGAAACTGACCGATGGCACGGAGCGCGTAGACGGCGTTGCCTACAGTGACTGGTGAGTTGTGTTACGAATTCGTGAATTTTCCGAAATCGGAGGGAATTCCCGGTTTCACATTGAACGAATCGGCGAATCGCGTCGTCTCACTCCCCGAAACCGAACTTTCATCGAGTTTTTCATGGTTTCAGTTTAGTTTGTTTTGTGCGCCAGCGCTCCGTGCCCGTCCGGGTGCGGGGCGCTTTTTTTTCGGGCGGGTGCACGGCTGGCAGGCACCTCAACACAGGCCCCTGAGCCTACCCCTCCTCGAATTTTTTATCGAAGAGTTCCGTCAACTCCTTTTCGAGGAGTGCGGTGTCGCCTCCCTCGGCGATGAATTTCAATTCCGAACCCGGGCCGGCCGCCAGCATCATCAGGCCCATGATGCTTTTCCCGTTCACCTTTTCACCGTCCTTCTCCACCCAGACATCACCGGCATACCGGTTCGCGATCCGGACGATCATTGCAGCCGGGCGGGCATGAATTCCCATCTTGTTGGATACGATGAGAGTGAATCCCTTCGGATCTGCGGCACCGGAAGGGGGTGTGCTGGAATCTTTGGCTGGCGTCATGTTTCCGAAGATGCCTAGAGAGCCCGGAACGGTTTTGCAACAGGAATTCCGGGGCCCGTAAAAAACTTGTCTAGGTGTTGTTTCCGCGATTGTCTGGAGCCTCTTTCTTTTTGCATGATCATTTCTCGTTTGCAGCGGAGCCTGTGGATCTTCGGGTTTCCCATATTTCTTAGTGTCGGTTTGTTGGTTTTCGGTCAGGGGTCGGACGACGAGCTGCTGGAGCGTGCGCGCGAACTGCGAAGCAACGAAATTTTCCTGGAGAGCGTGCGGATTTACCGCTCCTATGTTGCGGAGAATCCGGAGGACCGCGATGCCCGCATGGAACTGGCCGGGCTCCTTTTGCAGCTCGATGACCCCTTCGGAGCGGCGGATACCCTCGTTCCGGTGCTGAAGGAAGACCCGACCGACACGGAAGCGCGCGGGATTTTCAACCGAAGTCTCGAACTTCTTGAAGAAGGTGACGCGGAAACCGAACCGGTGAGGGTGTTGCAAGCGGCCCGTCTGTACCGATTCTCGGGTCAACCGGAAGCGGCGGAGCCGAAGTACCGGGAGTACCTGGAACTGGAACCGGGGAATGCCGTGGCCGCCCACGAGTTGGCGCAAATGCTCTACGATCAAGGGGAGACGGAGGCGGCCTTCGCGGAATTGGAGAATGCTCTTGCCGTTGCGGAGGAGGAGGATCTTCGGCGGGATCTTTTGCTCAAACGGGCGGCATGGCTCTCGTACGATCCGGAAAGGCAGGCCGAAGCTACGGTGGTGCTGGAACAATTTCTCGAGGAGTATCCGGAAGATCCGGATGCGCGGTTCCGGCTCGCCAATCTCTACCGCTATCAGGGGCGCTACGCCGAGGCGCGGGCGGCCTATGCCGAGGTGTTGCGGGCGGACAACCGGAACCAGGAGGCGGCGGAGGGGTATTACCTGACCCTTCTGCGGACCCGCGCGCTGGAGAGGGCCAGAATAGCACGGATGGACGGCGATCCGGACGAGGCGATCCGTCTCTACGAAGCCCATTTCGAAGAGATGGCCATGACCGAAGAACGGCTGGAAATGATACGGAGACTGGAGGCCGAGGGCCGTGCGACCGAGGAGCATCTCCGCGTAGCCGAGTACTTCCGCCGATTTCTGGCGGATACGCCGCCGGAGGCCGATGTGAGGCTGGAGATCGCCTCGATCGCGGCGGAGCAGGGCAGGAATCGGGAAGCGATCGATCAAACGCAACGGGCCGTCGAGCTGCGGCCGAACGACCGGGACCTGCGGCTCCAGTTGGCGCAGTATCAAACCTTCGAGGAAGAGTCCTTGTCCGACGCGGCGGCTACCCTCGCCGGGATCGAGGAGAGTTTCGGTCCCGATGCCGAGGTCGCGGCGATGCGGGGCGATATTCTGCGTTTCGGGGGCGAGTACAAAGAAGCGTTGGAATCCTATAAGAAAACGCTTGAACGCAATCCCGACGACCCGAGGGCTTTGGCCGGGATCGAGTGGATCGACTCCTTGTTCGTGCCCGAGTTTTACGGAGGATTGGGATTCACCCGGGATTGGTCTTCCGATTACGATCACTGGAACGCGGACGTCGGAATACGGAACATCTTTTCCGCGATCGAGCACAGGATCGATGCCCAGTATCGGTTTCTTTACTACCGGCAGCCGGTTTCCACGCAGAATCCGAACCTGTCGAACAACCGCGAAAAGGTCGTGGGGAACGAACTGAATGCAACGGTCAGCGGCCCGATCACATCCTCCTGGTCCTACCTCGTGAATCTCGGAGGGGTTCTCTACGATCACGTGGAGGGAACGGTCCTGGGCCGTTTGGGGCTCGGGTATTCGACCGACGATTTGTCCGCCGCCTTCGGGTTTCGCCGCCGGGAAGCGGTGGTCGAGCATTACGACCTGAGCGCGCTGTTGGCCGGAGTCAGAACGAACGATTTTTTCGCGCAGGCCATTTACGTGACGCCGCGCGAGGACGTATGGGAGCGTTGGCAGTTGGAAGGATACGGCGAAACCGGTTGGTTCGATGACGGAAACTACCGGTCCAGAGTGAGGGGAACCATGCTCAACCGAATGCTCGAATCGGACGAAAACTCTCTGAAACTCGGAGTTACCGGCCTCTATCTGGATTACTCCGAGGATTCGCCCAACTATTTCTCGCCGAGCCATTATTGGGGAGTCGGGGTGACGGGTCGATACGACCACGAGTTTAACGAATCGACGGACGGGGGACTGACGGGTACGGCTCTCTGGATCGAACAGGTGCGGGAGTTCGATCTGGCGGTCGGCGGATATCTGGATCACCAGATAACCGATTCCGCCCGGGCGAGTCTCCGGCTGGATTACGGAGAATCGACCTTCCCGGACGGCGATATCCGATCCTTCAGCGGTCGCGCGGAGGTTCAAATCCTTTTCTAGAGATGAACGGGAGACTCCTCCGAATCTCGGTGATCTGTGCGGGCATCCTGTTTCTGCTGGCCTGCGCCCTGGCGGTTTGGCTATTGGTCGAACGGACGGATCATGAATGGTCGAAATGGTTGGCGACGGGCGCTTTCGGTTTCGTTCTTGTTTTCGTCGCCCTGCTGATTCTCCGGGTCCTTTTCTTCTCGGTCTTTGCGATGATCCACCTGGTGCTGTACCGGCGACGTCTCAAAAAAGATGAAAAGCGCCGGAACAAGGGAGGATTTACGGATCCGTTCGTATCCATCATCGTTCCGGCTTACAACGAAGAGAAAGTGATCGCGGAAGCGGTGCGGTCCCATCTCCGTCTCGACTATTCCGCTTTCGAGATCGTCGTGGTTGACGACGGTTCCGCGGACCGGACGACCGAGCGGGCCCGCGAGGTTGCCGGGGAGGACCGCCGGGGCCGCGTCCAGGTGCATCGGATCGCAAACGGAGGCAAGGGGAACGCGCTCAACCACGGAATCAGCGTCGCAAGGGGCGACCTGCTTCTCTGCGTCGATGCGGACAGCCGACTGGATCCGGACTCGCTCGCCTACGCCGTCCGGCATATGAGGGACCCCCGCGTCGGGGCCGTCGCGGGCAATGTGAAGGTTTTGAACCGCCATAAGTTGATCACCAAGCTGCAGGCTCTGGAGTACATCATCGGCCAGAACCTGATGCGGCGGATTTTCGGTCTGTTCGGTTGCGTGGGAATCGTCCCGGGTCCTTTCGGGCTTTTTCGGCGGAGAGCGATCGAGGAGGTGGGTCTCTACACGGACGACACCTTCGCCGAAGACTGCGATCTGAGCCTTCGTCTGTTGGCGAGGGGATGGCGGATTGTCGATGAGATCAACTCCGTCGTCCGGACGGAGGCACCGGAAAAGCTGCTGCCGTTCATCAAGCAACGGTATCGCTGGACCCGCGGAGTACTGCAATCCCTCCGGAAACACCGGCGCGGCTTCCGGGGAGGCTACGGTCTGAGGGGACTGTTCGTTCTCTCGAATATGTTTTTCGAAGGTGTCATCTGGCCGGTAGCCAACCTGCTGGCCCATTTGTGTGTGTTCTACCTGATTCTGGAGTTCGGGCTGGTGACCTATCTGGTTTTCTGGTGGATCCACTTCACCATGCTCGATATGGCTCTGGCGCTCCTGTGCATCGCCAGCGAGCGGGAAGACGCCCGGCTGGTCGCCCATATCGTGTTCTACCGTCTTTCGTTTCTGGTTATCATGGATGTCTGCAAATTACTTTCATCGCTCGAGGAGGTGTTCCGGGTGCAAATGGGATGGGGCAAGCTGGATCGGACCGGTTCCGGAGGAGGGAAGGTCGAAACGAAGGAGGCCCCCGCATGATTCCCTTCGATTTGCGCGGGTTCATCAACGTCATGTCGATCGTGATCTTCGGCGGTGTGATCGTTTCCTGTCTCTTCGCCTTCGTTGCCTACGCCCTGGCGATCAATCGGAAGAAACGGGCGGAGCAGAAAACGGAGCCGGAGACCGATACTGAGCCGCCCGCTGTTTCCCGACCCCCGTCGAATCCGTGAGCGTCGCAAACCAGAACGGGCCGGAGATCCCGAAGCAAAACGGCTTACCCGGCATCCTTCTCGCCGCCCTGGGAATCGTCGGCCTCTGCCTGTGGAACTATTGGTATTTGATCATCGAGACGAATGATCGGATCCCGGAGACGCTGGCTCCCTTGATCGAGCGCGAGACCGGGATCGCCGTGGAGGGAAGCGATGTGCGGGTCGGTGTTTTCGACTCCCCGTCGACGAGGAGATTCTTCCGTGAAATGCGGTTCGACTACGCGGAGATTCTGAAGACCTGGGAAATTTTTCTCCGACGGTTGGGGTTCGGCTACGAGGATTTTCTCAGCATTGATCGAATCGGGGAATTCGACGTAGTGATTTTCCCCTTCACGTCCTGTTTGAGTGAATACGAGGCATCCCGGATCAAGGACTATCTTGCGGAGGGAGGGAGGATATTCATGACCGGTGCCGTGGGATCGCGGTATGAAGACGGAAGGTGGAGGGATGAGCCGGTTTTCGGGGATATCATCGGTGCGCGTTTTGTGGGCAACGCGAATCCATCTCCCCGCGGTCCCGCCCAACTCGTTTTGAACCGCGAGTCGCCGGTTTCCCTGCGGTTGACCCCGCGCTATATTCTCGAGGTCCCCATTTACAACGAGGTGCTGGTGGTCAGGCCGATCGGCCGCCGGATGCAAAGCATCGCCACAACCGATTTCGCGGCAAGTGAAGATCGGGTGGAGGCGCTAACGGCTTTCAATATCGGTCCGTATTTGAAGGGCGGGGTCGCCTGGTCCGGATTTCGTCTGGGCGCTTTCCCGAGTGGAAACGAAATCCTCGAGAGAGCCTTCCACGAACTCTTTACGAACACCATGGTATGGCTTTCCGATCGCCCCAAGGTAACCATGCCGCTATGGCCCGGAGACTACGCCGCGGCACTGGGAATCATCATCGATGTCGATGCGGGCAAGCCGGTTCGACTATTGGAGCGGCTTTCCGGTCAAGGGTTTCCGGTCGGTCTTCTGGTTACCCCGCCGGAGGCGCGGAAGCTGGCCGATCTCCCCGGTTTCGATCTGCCGGGGATCGAGTGGATCCTGCACCTCGAACCCGAATATCTGGCCCGGGTGGGCATTCCTTCGGCGGACTGGCTTCGGAACTTGCGCCTGCGGATGGAGTCCCTCCTGGGCAAGCCCATCCGTGGCGTGCGTTTCGAATCGGGACAGGCGCGCCGGGACGCCCGGAGGGCTTTGGCGGCCGGTTTTTCGTATCTATTGGCCCCACCGGTCGAGGGGATTCGGGAATACCCGGAAATCTACGCTTCCCGCCGACTTCTCGGCCCGCTGGAACCGCCGGAGGTGATCTCCCTGGCCCCGTACACGATGACTCTTCCGGAGTCCGTCGAACCGACCGATTGTAGCTTCGTGCTGATGACCTCGGACCGGTTTCTGGAAATGGAGGATCCCCTGTCGTTCGCCTCCGGAGATCTCGACCGACTGTGGGTGGCGACCCCGGGCGATATGGTTTCCTGGCGGGCCGACCGGAATTCCGTCGTGCTGGAGGAGGAGTTTTTACCGGGGAACCGTCTTCGACTCGGCATCAGTAACGGTTCCTACTTCGAATTCGACGAGCTTCCCTTCCGGATCCATTTCAACCGGATGGTTGAGGACGTGAAGATTTGGCCCAAGGCCGTCGGGGAACCGGCTCCCGACCTTCTCTCGGAAGACGGAAATACCTGGACCTTCGCGATCCGGGAATTTCGTCCGGGGACGGACCATGTGTACATCTTTACGCCGCTGATCGATTCGAAGGAACGGTAGGAAGGAAGGAACGCCCGGTGTATTTGTTGCCTTGGGTTCGGGACCGTCATCGGTCAAGGTAAGGAGGATGAAAGGGATTCGACTGGGTTTGACGGGGACCATCGGCTCGGGAAAGTCGACGGTCCTGTCGCTTCTGGCCCGGCAGGGCTGGCGCGTGGTGCGCACGGATGATCTGGCACGGAAGGAACTGGACAAGCCGCAGCAGAAACAACGGTTGAGGGAGCGCTGGGGTACTCGAATTCTCTCGGAGAACGGAGAAATCGATCGGAGGAAGGTGGCCGGGATCGTCTTTTCGGATCCCGACGAGCTGGCCTGGCTGGAGGAGTTTCTGCATCCGCTGGTGCGGGAACGTTGGCTGGCCGTTCTCCGGGACGACCCGCACAACGACCTGGTGGTGGAGATCCCGCTGCTTTTCGAAAAAAAACTTGCATCTCATTTTGATTTCGTCGTTTCTGTCGATTGTCCGGAGCCGCAACAGCTGAGTCGGTTGCGAGCGAAGGGTTTTTCCGACGAGGATATTGAAGCGCGAAAACGTCGGCAATTTTCCGCCGGGGTGAAAAACTCGCTTGCGGATTTCGTCCTCACCAACAACGGAACAGTTCCGTTTCTAGAACAACAAATATTTCGATTGTCCCAGCGCCTCCGTGCGAGCCACTAGACCATGAGTGAAGAACCATCCGACGAGAATCCCACGGATTCTCCCGCAGCCGAATCCCCCGAAGCCACCCGCAAACGGGCTCGCAAGGCGACCCGTAAAACAGCCCGGAAGAAGGCGTCCGCCCCGGCGGCGAATGAGTCGGCGGAGCCTGCCGGTCCGGAATCGGACCGGCAACCCGAACCGCCGGTCGAACCGTCCCGGGAGTCCGAATCGAAAGACTCCGGGGCGGACGGACCGGCCGAACCTCGTCCGCCGTCAGCGGGGAGGCCCTCCTCCGGCGACGGGTCCAAAGGACCGGGCTCCAAACGCGGCGGGCGTCAACCGGGCGGTGGCAACCCTCACCAGAAAGGAGGCGGCGGTCACCGACCCAACCGGAACAAGAAGGCGCGCAAAGGCAAGGGCGGGGGCGGCGTCCGCCGGTTTGCCCCCTTCGATGCGGGAGGGGTTCCGGTGGAGGTCGACCCCTATCTGGAGATGGGACAACTCACCAGTGACGAGTTGTTGCAGGATATCGAAGCGCTCGGAGAATCCTTCGACAAGTTGTTCGACGAATCGCAGCCGACCATCCGGTTCAACGATTTGTATGAAGCGCCCCTCCAGGAGCTTCGGGAGAGGGGAAAGCGTCTGGACCTGGACCTGGAGAACGCCCCCTCCCGTCCGCTGATTCTCCGTGAAATGTTGAAGCACTTCGAGAGTCGGAAGAGCCCGATCCTGATGGAAGGGTGTCTCGAGGTTTTCGACGATGGATTCGGGATGGTGGTTTTCGAAGCGGACAGCTACCGCGTGAAGTCGCTCTGTCCTTTTGTGAGCGAGGCCTTGATCGAGCACCACGGACTCCAGCGGGGGCATGTGGTCGAGGTGCTCGTTCAGGCGCCGCGCGAGTCGGAATCCTGCCCGGTGGCCCTCAAGGTGGGTTCGGTCATGGGAGGGGCGGCCTCCGAACTCGAGAAGATCGTTCCGTTCACCGAGTTGGTTCCTTATTATCCGCTGGACCGGATGCTTCTGGAGAGCGACGAGGCGGAGAACAATCTTTCCATGCGCGTCGTGGATCTGATCACGCCGGTCGGATTCGGGCAGCGCGGGCTGATCGTGGCTCCGCCCCGGACCGGGAAAACGGTTCTCCTGCAAGGGATGGCGCATTCCGTGCAGGTCAACTATCCCGAGGCCCATCTGATCGTCCTGTTGATCGACGAACGCCCCGAGGAGGTGACCGACTTCCGAAGACGGGTGAACGGCGAAGTGATCAGCTCTACCTTCGACGAGACCGCAGGCAGCCATGTTCACGCGGCCGAAATGGTGATCGAGAAAGCCCGGCGGATGGTCGAAGTGGGCCGTGATGTGGTCATTCTTCTGGATTCGATCACCCGCCTGGCGCGGGCCTACAACACCTTGATGCCGAACAGCGGAAAGATCCTGTCCGGCGGGGTCGAAGCCAACGCACTGCAGAAACCCAAGCGCTTCTTCGGGTCGGCCCGGAACATCGAAGGCGGGGGCAGCCTCACCATCATGGGAACGGCTCTGGTGGAGACCGGCAGCAAGATGGATGAAGTGATCTTCGAAGAATTCAAGGGAACCGGTAACATGGAACTCCATCTGGACCGCGGCCTGGTGGACAAGCGGGTGTTCCCGGCACTGGCGATGGACCGGAGCGGAACCCGGAAAGAGGAGTTGCTCTACCATCCGGATGAAATGCAGAAGGTGTACTCGCTGCGGAGGGCGACCAAGGGCGTTCCTCCAATCGAGGCAATGGAAATGTTGATCCAGCGCTTGAAGAAAACCCGGAGCAATGCGGAGTTTCTGATGACGCTGGGGCGCTAAAGCCGTAACATGTCAAACATCTGCGGGGTCAAAAGTAAATTTTCTGCAAGGAGAAGAAATACCGTGAGATCCTGTGACCCTTGGGTTGACGGAGCTTCCGTTTTCAGGTCACATATCCGGCTATAACAGGCTTTTTCCAAATTACCTACACAACTTTACCCTGAAGCGACCGTGACCTCTGCCGACGACTACGTTCTCCAACTGCTCGCTGAGCGAGAAATCATCAAAGACGAAGAGATGAATGCCGCCCTCGATGAGGCGCGGGATTCCCCCTCGGAAGACCAGCCCGACGACGAAAACACCCGGGCTCTGGAGTTGTTGATCGAGCGAGGCTACGTCACCACCGCACAGATTGCGGAAGTGCTGGCCGATTCCTTCGGTATGGAGCTGGTCGACCTGAGCCAGACCCGCGTCGATGAGGAGGTGCTGAGCAAAGTTCCGGCCTCCATGGCCCGACGCTACACGGTGTTCCCCCTTGAGGTGGACGAGTCCGAGGTGAAGTTGGCCGTTTGCGATCCGCTGGATGTGGATGTGACCGACAACATTTCCCAGTATCTCCGGAAGACGGTCACCCCGTTCATCGCAACCCGGGACGGGATCGAAGAAGCCATCCGGTCGAACTATGGAGAGGAGGATACCTCCGAGGTCGCTTCCTTTATTTCCAGCCTGGAGAAGGAAGGAGGCGGCGATATCGGCGCGGGTGGTGAGGGATTCGCCATTGAAGGGCTGGAAAGCGACGGAGGCGACGACGGACCGATTATCCGGTACGTTCAGATGGTGATCACGGAGGCCCTCAAGCGTAGGTCGTCCGACATTCATCTCGAGCCGCTCGAGAAGGAGTTCCGGGTCAGGTACCGGATCGACGGAGTTCTCCACGAGGTCGAGGGGCCGCCGAAGCGACTGCAACCTTCGATTGTTTCCCGGATCAAGCTGATGGCGAACATCAGTATCGCCGAGAAGCGGATTCCCCAGGACGGGCGGATATCGGCGAAAGCCGAGGGCAAGGAGATCGACCTTCGCGTTTCGTCCCTGCCGACCGCTTTCGGGGAGAGTATCGTGATGCGTATTCTGGATAAGGAGGGCCTGAAACTGGGATTGCCCGAACTCGGTTTTTTCAGCGACGACCAGAGCACCTTCGAACGGATCATCGCCATGCCGGACGGAGTTTTTCTCGTGACCGGCCCGACCGGATCGGGGAAGTCGACGACCTTGTATTCGGCGCTGAACTACATCAATCAGCCGGACCGGAAGATCATTACGGTAGAGGACCCGGTCGAATACGAGATGGCCGGGATCAATCAGGTGCAGGTGCGCCGGGAAGTGGGGATGGATTTCTCCTCGGCGCTGCGTTCGATGCTGCGTCAGGCGCCGAACATCATCATGGTGGGGGAGATCCGGGACAAGGAAACGGCGGAAATCGCCATCAATGCTTCGCTGACCGGCCATATGGTTTTCAGCACCCTCCACACGAACGACGCTCCGAGTGCGATCACCCGCCTGGTCGATATCGGAGTGAAGCCGTTTCTGGTTTCGGCGGCTCTCCGCGCGGCGATGGCCCAGAGGCTGGTTCGACGGGTCTGCCCGAAATGCAAGACGGAGTATACTCCGGAGAGAAAGGAGCTGGATGCCGTCGGCATTCGTTCCGAGGATACGGAAGAGGCGACTTTCATGAAAGGCGAAGGCTGCTCCTATTGCAGCAATACCGGTTACCGGGGCCGCTTCGGCGTGTTTGAAATGTTTGTCGTGAACGATGAGATCGGCCAGATGATTTACGAGGGGAGGACGCTTGTGGAGTTGCGCAAGAAGGCCCGCGACTTGGGAATGAGAACCATGCGCGAGGACGGCATCCGGAAAATCATGGCCGGAATGACCACCTGCGAGGAAGTTTTGAAGAGCACCGTCGCAGTTGCGGAATAAGCCGATGTCCTACCACCTCGACGATTTGCTGGAGCTGACCGTCTCCGAAGGAGCTTCGGACCTGCATATCCATGTGGGCAGGCCGCCTTCGTTGCGGGCCTCCGGCGGAATGACTCCGGTGGACGGACCCGATCTGAGCCCGGAAGATACGGAGCAACTGGTTCTGGCCGTTGCCTCCGATGAGATTCAGCAGCAGCTCAAGAGTGTGGGCCAGGCGGATTTCGGTTTCGCCTACAAGGACCAGTGCCGGTTCCGCGTCAACGTATTCCGGGCGCGCGGGAGTATGGGGATGGTTCTGCGGCAGATCCCCTCGGAGATCTTCAGCCTGTCGGACATCGGCATTCCCCGGCAGGTCGTGGAACTGCTCAACCGTCCCCGAGGCTTGATCCTGGTGACCGGGCCGACCGGTTCGGGCAAGTCCACCACACTCGCTTCGATGGTCGATTGGATCAACCGCAACCGGGAGGGGCATATCGTCACCATCGAGGATCCGATCGAGTACTACCACCCGCACAAAAACTGCATTCTTACGCAGCGCGAACTGGGGTACGATGTCGATAATTTCGCGGATGCGATCCGTGCGGCGCTCCGTCAGGATCCGGATGTGATCCTCGTCGGTGAAATGCGTGACCTGGATACGATTCAGGCGGCCGTGACGGCCGCCGAAACGGGGCATCTGGTCTTCGGGACGCTTCACACTACCGGAGCGGCCCGGACGGTGGATCGCATCGTGGACGCCTTTCCGGCTTCGACGAAGGACCAGATCCGCACCCAGCTCGCCTCGTCGATCGTCTCGGTGATCTCCCAGGTGCTTTGCAAGAAAATCGGCGGCGGTCGGGTGGCCGGCCTGGAAGTCATGGTCACGACAACCTCGATCGCCCAGCAGATCCGCGAGAACAAGACGTTCCGCATCGAATCGGATATCCAGACCGGCGGAAGACTGGGTATGATCTCGCTGGACGTCCACCTGCGGGCTCTCGTCAACGAGGGCAGAATCGAACCGCAAGAAGCTCTTATGAAGGCGCAAAAGCCCGACACCATGCGAGAGAAACTCGCCGAATCCGGATTTAACCTCTGACCCCTGTCCAATGTTCGAAGATCACAACGATACCATCTACGATTTTCTGAAGGAAAGAGAGCTTGTTCCGGCGGAACAGCTTCAATCCGCCTTCGAGGAGACGCGCGGCACCGGCAAGGCCCTTGCCGGAGTTTTGATCGATTCGGATTACCTCTCGGAAAAGGAGCTGTTGGAAAACCTCGCCGATTACCTCGGGCACGAATACATGGACGAGGTTCCGGCTTCGGTGGAAGAGGAGACGGCTAAACAGGTGCGCCCGAATCTGGCCCGTATGTATGGAGTGGTGCCGGTCCGGTTCGATGATACTTCGCTGGATCTTCTGGCTATGGATCCCCTCAACTTCAGCATCGTCGACGACCTGACGTTTACGCTGAACAAGGACATCAATCTCGTCGTCGGGGATCCTCCGAAAATCGAGGAGTTGTTGTACGAAACCTATGGTCAGGGAGACTCCTCGATCGACGATCTGCTGGGGGAGCTGGACGAGGATTCGATCGGGGAAGCGGACGAGGAAATGTCCGACGACGATCTCAACCAGCTCGCCAACCAGACGCCGATCATCCGGTTCGTGAACCTGATTCTCCAGCAGGCCATCAAGGACAAGGCCTCGGACATCCATTTCGAGCCCTTCGAGAAGGAGTTCCGCATCCGCTACCGGATCGACGGGGCGCTGTACGAAATGTCGCCTCCTCCCAAAAAACTGGCCATCCCCGTGATTTCCCGGGTGAAGGTGATTGCGAATCTCAACATTGCCGAGAAACGGGTCCCGCAGGACGGGCGGATCAAGTTGACGATCGCCGGTCGGCCGGTGGATCTCCGGGTTTCGACCCTTCCGACCCAGTTTGGGGAAAGCGTGGTGCTGCGGGTGCTGGACAAATCGGTCGTCAACCTGGATCTCGAATCCCTGTCGCTTCCGGAGGACGTGCTGGACAACATCCGGCGGGTGGTGCGTTTGCCGAACGGGATCTTTATCGTGACCGGACCGACCGGAAGCGGGAAGACCACGACGCTTTACAGTGCCCTTCGCGAAATCAACAAGATCGAGACGAAAATTTTGACCGCCGAGGATCCGGTGGAATACGAAATCGACGGGATCATGCAGGTGGCCGTCAACCACCAGGTCGGTCTCAGCTTTGCCAAGGCCCTCCGTTCCTTCCTGCGGCAGGACCCGGACAAAATCATGGTCGGGGAGATTCGCGACCTGGAAACCGCCCAGATCGCCGTCCAGGCTTCGTTGACCGGACACGTGGTCCTGAGTACGCTCCACACGAACGATTCCGCCGGAGCGGTCACGCGACTGGTGGATATGGGCCTGGAGCCGTTCCTGATTTCATCGTCGCTCGAAGCCGTTCTGGCCCAGCGGCTCGTGCGCCGCATTTGCCGGAAATGCATCCAGGAATACGAGCCCGACAGCGAAATGATCGACATGCTGGGCGCCGACCCCCTCGAAGTGGCCGACAAGAACTTCTATTTCGGTGCCGGCTGCTCCCACTGCAATAACACCGGTTATTCGGGTCGAATCGGGCTGTTCGAGATGATTATCGTCAACGATCCCCTGCGCGAATTGATCAACAAGCGGTCCCCCACGCTGATGATCAAGCAAAAGGCGATCGAGCAGGGCATGAGGAGTCTGCGGGATGACGGGCTTCGTTCGATATTCGACGGGAATACCACGATCGAAGAGGTCCTAAAATACACTTGATTCGTTTTCACTTTGGACCTATCCATTCCTCGTTCTAATGACCGAAAAAACCGTGTAACAAAAATGCCCCAGTTTTCCTACAAAGCCATCGATGCAAACGGCAAGGAGCGGACCGGAAAGGTTGCCGCCGCCAATGCCGAGGACGCCCAGAGCGAACTCACGAACATGGGGCTCATGCCTACCGAAGTGAAGGAGTCCAGGGGAGGCCGCAGGGCCAGTGGCGGCGTAAAGGCCGCCAAAAAGAAAAGTAGCCTTTTTGGTCGGATCAAGAACGAAGAGATTACGCTCTTCACCCGGCAGCTCGCCACCCTCCTGCGTTCCGGCGTTCCGCTCCTTCGGTCCCTCGACGTTATGGAACGGCAGGAGAAGAACGCCAAGTTCGCCGCGATCATCGAAGGCCTTGCCGAAAACGTGCGCTCGGGGAACTCCCTGTCCGACGGGATGGCGCAGCACCCGAAGATCTTCGATAAACTGTATATCAATATGGTGCGCGCCGGTGAGGCCGGGGGAGTGCTGGAAACGGTTCTCGACCGTCTCGCAACCTTCATGGAGAAGTCGTTGCGCCTGCGGAAGAGAGTGAAGGCGGCGATGGTCTATCCCTCGGTGGTCGTGTTCGTCGCGGTCGCCATCGTGGCTCTTCTCATGATCTTCGTGGTTCCGAAGTTCGAGGAGATTTTCGCTACGATGTTGAAAGGTGCCTCGCTTCCCGTGCTGACGCAGATGGTGGTCAACTCCAGCCGCTTCGTCGTGGAGAATATCCTGTATTTCGGCGTTGGTCTGTTGCTGCTTGTGGTTCTGGGCAGTTTCTTCCTCAAATCGCCCGCTGGGAAAAGTGTGGTGGATTCCGTGTTGTCCAAAGTGCCGAAATTCGGGGATTTGATCGTGAAATCGAACATCGCCCGCTTTTCGCGGACCTTCGGAACGCTTCTCTCCAGTGGAGTGCCGATCCTGGAATCCCTCGTCATTACCCGGGAAATCGTCTCCAACAAGTCCTTCAGCGGTGCGATCGGTCGGATTCACGACCAGGTGCGCGACGGTGAATCCGTTGCGAATCCGATGAGCAACGAGAAGGTGTTTCCCTCGATGGTGACCAGTATGGTCGAGGTCGGAGAAGAGACGGGGGAACTCGACGAAATGCTGAACCGGGTCGCGGATAATTACGACGAAGAGGTCGACAACACCGTGAACAGCATTACCTCCATCATCGAACCGGTCATGATCGTGTTCCTTGCGGTGGTCGTCGGGGTGATCGTGATCGCTCTCTTCCTTCCGATCGTCAAGATCATCGAAACCTTGTAAGACCGTTTCCATTACGATGCCGAAAGTATTGCTCCTGATTTTTGCGGTACCCGCACTCCTTTTTTGTGGCTGCGGAGATAGCCCGGAGTACGGCATCAAGCGCGATCCGGCCCTTATGGGAATCGAGGGAAAGGAAGACGGCGAGCAGGTCCGCGAAGGGATCAAAAAGGAAAACCTCCGCGCGGTGGAAGAAGGCGATGAGCCGATCTTCCGGACGGACGACCGGTACTAGACACCGCCGCCTGTTCTCCTGTGGGAGCACTCCGCCCGCCTACCCGTAGTCCCGGACGTAAGGACGGCCTCGCCTTTAGTCCCGGACGTAAGGACGGCCTCTGCTATCTCGTAGTCCCGGACGTAAGGACGGCTCCCCGCTAACTTGTAGTCCCGGACGTAAGGACGGCCCCAGCCTTTCCCGCTAACCCGTAGTGCCGGACGTGAGGACGGCCCCGCCTTTAG
>CAZBLJ010000009.1:0-8719 GCA_964492605.1 uncultured Puniceicoccaceae bacterium | reverse complement strand
TGAGGACGGCCCCGCCTTTAGCCCCGGACGTGAGAACGGCCCCGCTTCTCCCCCGGCACGGACGAAGAACCAAACCGGTCCAGGCGGAAAACCCCGGCCCCGTCATGGCCGGTTTTGAAGGGGAGGGCGTGTACGGCGGATCGCAGGGAGAAGGCATGTCCGGTCGGCGATTCCAGAAATCTGCGCACCAGTCCGGCGTTCTCTTCGTCTTCCAGACTGCACGTGCTGTACACGAGGGATCCTCCGGGTCGGACGAAAGCCGCCGCACGTTCGAGAAGCGAGAACTGGAGTTTGGGCATCCGCCGAATGTCCTCGGGCCGGAGGCGCCATTTCGCGTCCGGCTTGCGCCGGAGTACGCCCGTATTCGAGCAAGGGGTATCCAGGAGTACCGCATCGAATGCGCCGATCCATTCGGCGGGCAGACGATCCCCGGTTTCGAGATCCGCCGCCCGCAGAGTGGCACATGTCTCCCAAGGTGCCAGGTTTTCCCGGAGACGCTCCATTCGATCCGGCAGGTCGACCGCGACAAGCTCGGAGGGCGGACGGGGCGAGGACAAGAGGCCCCGACATTTTCCGCCGGGGCTCGCGCAGAGATCGAGAACGGTCGCAGGATGGGATCGAAGGACGGTCGAGGTGGCGATCCGGGTGGCCGGATCGCGGATCGTCAGTCTCCCGCTCCGCAACTTCTCCTCGATATTCCGGTCGAGCCGGCGCACCAGAAAGAATCCGGGCCACCGGGAGGGAATGAGGTTGTCGTCCGCCGGGTCCTCCCGCACCGGATGAGCCATCTCGGCGTAGGTGGAGGCGATCTGCTGATTCCACTGGAGAAGGCGATGGCAGTCGGCGCTACCCCATTGCCGGGTCCAGCGTTCCACGAGCCAGTCCGGATGGGAGAAGAGAATTCCCGCCGGGAGGCGACTTTTCCCGGAGCGAGCTTCCTCCAGTTCCGGTACCAGTTTCCGCAGAACCGCGTTCGCAAAGCCGGCTGACTTCTTCCCGCCTCTGTTTCGGGCGATCCCGGTCCAGGAGTCGACGACGGCGGGTGCGGCGGTGTCCCGGGAAGAAGAGATTTCGGCCAAGGCCAGCAGGAGGACGGCCAGAAGGGGAAGGGGCGGCTCCTTGCGGGCATGGCGGTCGATCAGGTGGCGGTAGAGGCGCAGATGGCGCAGGGCGTCCGAATGAAGGCGCTGCGCCCGCCGGGTTTCCGCGCCGAAGCTTTCGGAGGGGGAAGCCCGGATCTCGGAGGCCTTGGCGGGATGGGCGAGGGAACGCTCCATCCATCGAAGAGCGAGCTTCTGTCCGCTGCGGGAAAAACTGTTGTCATCCGAACTCATCTCCGCACCATGGTACGTTTCACATCATTAAAGAAGGCTTATTTGCCACATTTCCTTATGGATTCAGAGAAGATCGATCAATTGGTCGCGGGGAACGCGAAACTCGAGGCTGCCCGCGACAAACTCGAGGCGATGCAGCCCGGTGCCTACTGTATTCACCGGAGCTGGGGCTTCGGCAGAATTCAAGCGTATGACGCCGACTCGAATAAGCTCATTATTGACTTCGAGGAGGGCAAAGAGGGCCATGCGATGGATCCCGCCTTTTGCGTGGACAAGCTGGAGGTGCTCTCTCCCGACGACATTCTGGTGCGCAAGCGCACGGAGCCGGAGGAGGTGCAGCGGATGGTCGACAAGGATCGCGTGGGCGTGGTGATGGCGATTCTCGCGACCCGACCGGAAAAACAGGCGACCGCAATCGAGATCGAGCGTCAGCTCGGGTATCTTATCGATTCGGACCGCAAGCGCAAAAAGTGGTGGACCGACGCCAAAAAAGAACTCGTCCGCGAGCCCAAGGTGGCGGTTCCGGGCAAGAAGACCGACCCCTTCGTTCTTCGTGAAGAGGAAATCACTCCGGAAGAGGAAATTCTGGAGGAGTTTTTCGCGACCAAGAAGGCCAAGCAGAAAATCCTTCTGGCCGAGAAGCTCTACGCATTGTCCAAAGACAAGGACGAGCTGAAGGACCATTTGCCCAGTATCCTCGAGACCCTGACCCAGGCGATCCGGGACACCAAACTGTTGACCCAGGCCGACCGACTCCACGGAGTATGGGTGCGTAACGATCTCGCCCGGGACGATTCGACGGATCAGGACGTAGAAGCTCTCGAGCCGACCTCCTTTTCCATCGTCGAGGAATCCGTCGACAATCTGGAGAAGCTGGTCGACGAGCTTCCCGCCGCTTACTACCAGCGCTTCCTCGACCTTCTCACGCGAACTTACCCGGACAAATGGGAGGAGATCATCGTCCGCCTGCTCCGCCATAGTGAGGGCAAGTTTACCAGCGAATGCATCGCTTTCCTGTACGAGCGGAACAAGGAGGAGCGGGTCAGGGAATGCTTCGAGCGGTGGTTGAACGAGCAAACCATGCGCGGCCCGATCCTGCACTGGATCATCAAGAATCGCAAATTGCAGAAATATTCCGAGTTGATCGACGGCCTGTTGAGCCCGCGCCTGCTGAACGCGGTGTTCTACGCGATCGATCTCGAGTCGCTGCAAAACGCCTCCTCCCGCAGAATTCCGCTTGCCGATGCGCTTAGCGACGACAAGGAGCTGATCCCGCTGCTACTGGACCGCGGCACCGCCGAGACGGCCCGCGATCTGGCCCAGACGCTGTTGTTGAACCAGGGATTCGACGATCTTACGAAGAAATCGCTCCTGGTTCGCTTTATCCGGAAATATCCCAGCATCCAGAGCCTGCTGGAACGCGAGGCGGGGACCGACGAGGAGCCGGCGACCGATTCCGCTCTCACGGTGTCGCAGGAGAGCTTCGATGCGGCGAAGAAAGAATACGAGGAACTCGTCAGCACGAAGATTCCGGAGAACAAGCAGGCCATCGAAACCGCCAAGGAGCACGGAGACCTGCGCGAGAACGCCGAATACAAAATGGCCCGGCAGGATCAGGATACGCTCCTGGCCCGCAAGGCCGAACTGGAAAAAGATCTCGCCCGCGCGAGAGTCACCGACTTTTCCGAAGTCTCCACGGACAGCGTGGGAATCGGATCGGTCGTCGAACTCAAGGAAGCCTCGTCGGGGCAGGTGCGGAAGCATGCCATCCTCGGGGCCTGGGACAGCGATCCCGACCGTAACATTCTTTCCTACCTGACGCCTCTCGGGCAGATGCTGCTTTCGAAGAAGGTGGGTGACAAGGTCGAGACGGAGATCGACGGTGTCCGCGAGGGATGGACCCTCGAGTCGATCGGGCGTTGGGTCGACCAGTCCTGGTAGTCGGTATCGCGCCCTCGACTTTTTTGAGATGTCCGGTGGTTGGGAGGTTCTGAGACTTCTCTCCGAGCCGACCCGCGCCCGGATTCTGGCGGTCGTGCGCCATGAGGAGGTGTCCGTCGCCGAGCTGCAGGAGATCCTCGGCATGGGCCAGTCCCGCATCTCCTCGCACCTGGGTCTCTTGCGGCAGGGCGGTCTTGTCGTGGATCGCCGGGAAGGGAAGCACACCTTCTACGGAATCAATCCGGAGCTTTCCGAAGAAATCGCCAACCTGGTGGACTCCGCTCTCGCCGTGGCGGCCCAGGAGAGGTCCTTTGGCGAAGACCGGCGCAACTTGTCGCGGATTCTCAAACGGCGGAAACAGGTTGCGGAGCGATACTTCAATCTGGTGGCGGGGCGGCTGGGGAGGAGCTATTGTCCGGGCCGGTCCTGGCAGGCCCTGGGTCACTTCCTGCTGCTGTTAAGTCCCCGGATCAAGGTTGCCGATCTCGGCGCGGGAGAGGGGATGATCTCCCAGTTGCTGGCCCGAAACGCCGAGGCGGTTTACTGCATTGATCGATCCCGGCGCATGGTCGAGGTCGGTTCGGAGTTGGCGGAAAAGAACGGACTCAACAATCTTCATTACAAGCAGGGAGACATCGAGGATGTTCCGCTGGAGAACGAGGCGGTGGATCTGGCTTTGCTGAGCCAGGCGCTCCACCATGCGGAGAAGCCCGCCCGGGCGGTGCTCGAGGCCTTCCGAATTCTCAAACCCGGTGGCAGGGTCGCGATTCTGGACCTCGCCCAACACCAGTTCGAAAAGGCCCGTGAATTGTATGCCGACAAATGGCTGGGATTCTCCGAAAACGACCTCTACGGCTGGATGAGGGAGGCCGGTTTCCGCTCCGTACAAGTGACGCCGGTGGCCAAAGAAGAGCAGGAGCCCGGCTTCGAGACCCTCCTGGCGACGGGAGTGAAGCCCAAAGCGGCAAAGTAGGGCCGGATCTCACGGAATTTATATTTGGGTACCAGTGGAGTGTTCGCCTCTTGGGAGGAGGGGAGATCCAGGGGCCTTTCATCTGGCTTTCGGTGGGGCGGATTTCCATAAGGAACTCCGCTCTTTAGGCGGAGAGATGTCCGAAGTGGGACAGTGTTCCTATGCAATGAACCATTTTCAGCCAGATGAAAGGCCCCTGGGGAAGACCCCTGTGTTCCTACGCCTGTTTGTCGTAGAGATCCCGATACAGATCGTTCTCCGCATAAACCCGTTCGTGAGGGCCGTCTGCGATGATGCGGCCCTCGTTGAAGACGAGAACGCGGGTGGCGCTGCGAATGGTGCTGAAGCGATGGGCGATCACCAGGGCGGTCTTTCCCGGAAGGAGTCTTTCGAGGGCTTTCTGGATCTTCTGCTCGCTCTCGGTGTCGAGCGCCGAGGTCGCCTCGTCGAGAATGAGGATGGGAGCGTCCCGGAGGAAAGCGCGGGCCAGGGCGATGCGTTGTTTCTGGCCGCCGGACAAGCGGGTGCCCTTTTCGCCGACGATGGTTTCGTAGCCGCGTTCCAGGCCCGTGATGAACTCGTGGGCGAAGGCGTTTCGGGCCGCTTCCTCGACTTCTTCGCGGGTGGCGTCCAGGCGACCGATCCGGATGTTCTCCACCACCGTGTCGTTGAAGAGGACGGGATCCTGAGACACCAGGGCGATGCTCTCGCAGAGATCCTTTTTGGCAACCGTGCGGATGTCGGTGTCGTCGATCCGAACGGCTCCCTCGCCGACATCGTAGAAACGGCTGACAAGGTTGGCGAAGGTGGACTTGCCCGCACCGCTCGGTCCGACCAGCGCTACGACCTCGCCGCCCCGAATCGTCAGGTCGATCCCGCTCAGGGTGGGGGCGGTCTCGTAGGCAAAGGAAACGTTGTCGAAGCTGATCTTCCCCTCGCTTACCCGGAGCGGCTGCGGCCGGGGGGGATCGGGTACATCCTCCGGCGCGTCGAGAATGTATTCGATCCGTTCCAGAGAGGCGGTCGCCTGTCGGATGCGGCTGTGGATCAGGCCCAGCTTTTTGACCGGCTCGTAAGACATGTAGAGGGCGAACACCAGGGGCACCACCTGCTCCAGCGTCACCCCCCGCCGGGCGGAATAGTAGATCGCAATGGCGATCCCGAAGGCGGAGATGATTTCAATGGTCGGCGAGAGAATGTTGCCATACTTTACGACCTTCATCTGGTGGCCGAAATAGCTGCGAACCGAATCGAAGAACCGTTTCTCCTCCCGTTCCCGCAGATTGAAGGCCCTGACCTCGCGCGGTGCCGACAGGTTCTCGCTCAGGATGCCGGTGAGGTCTCCGGCCTCCGTCTGCATCATCCGGGCCTTTTTCAACATCTTTTTGCCGACGAAACGGATCGGGAGAACCGCCAACGGGATGGTCAGCAGGCAGAGCAGGAAGAAAACGAGATCATTCTCCCGGAAGGACAGAAAAATCAACGCACCGATGGCCCCGATGAAGGTCACCGGTTGCTTCACCAGATCGTTCGCCACGAACACGAGACCGTTCTGAAGCTGGGTGGTGTCGACCACGACCCGGCTGACCAATTCCCCGCTGTTATGCTTCTGGAAAAAGGAGAGGGGCAGGATTTGCAGTTTCGAGAAAACACGGCACCGAACTTGTTCGAGGACCCGGACGCCGCAGTAATGGATAAGGTACGTGTTGGCGAATCCGCTCACTCCACGAACAAGGAAAGCAAAGGGTAGGAAAGCGACGGCAAGAATCAGGCCCCAGGAGCCGGAAGCGGACTCCTCGTCCCACCCCAGCGCCTGTCTCTGCTCGGGGGTCAGAACTTTATCGACTTCCCCGGTGATGGTCTCGAGCTGCTCGGGAGTGAGTTCCTTGCGGATCTCTTCGGAGATGTGGGCGTATTCCGCTTGATTGAAGATGCGGGGAAGGATCTGGTCGGTCACGAAAGGCAGGCCGAAACCACTCGAAAGACCGTAGAGGATACCGAAGAAGATCGCCCAGGAGAAGTGCCACTTCACCGGACGGAGCATTTTCAGATAGGGCCAGAACCGTTTCATGGGAAACCTCCATCATTCCGACCGGAAGCAGGGGCGTAAAGTCCCAATCGGAAAACACGGAGAACGCGACATGCGGCTCGTGATCGGAATCGAGACCGGCTACGAGCGGGGTTACGAAAAAGAGCCCGGGCTTCTCATCTGGCTCGGTTTGCATTTTCGCCGAAACTCTGTTTATCTCAGTCTTCATGAATTCGAAACGCCTGATTCTCACCCTGATTCTTTCTCTCATGTTTGGACTTTTTTCATCGGACGCAGAACCTCTCGAAGTCGGGGCGGAAGCTCCGGCCCTCACCGTGACCAATAGCGAGGGTGAGGAGATCGATTTGGCGGATATCTACGCCGCCGGCCCCACGCTGGTCTATTTTTATCCGAAGTCCGACACGCCCGGATGCACCGCACAGGCCTGCAACCTGAGGGATTCCTTCGAGGAGTTGACCGGGAAAGGACTTCAAGTGGTGGGAGTCAGCGGCGACGACGTGCGCGCCCAGGCGGCGTTCAAAGAGAAATATTCGCTGCCATTTGTCTTGGTCGCCGATTCCGACCACCAGTTGACGGAAGCCTTCGGAGTGCCCATGCGGTTCATGGGGTTAGCCTCGCGGCAGTCGTTCCTTGTGGTCGACGGAAAGGTGGTTTGGAGAGATCTCAAGGCGAGTCCGAAGTCCCAGGCCGCAGATGCTCTCGCGGCGCTGGAATCCGCTGGTTGAGTGAATCTCCACTCGCTCCGGCACTCTCGCCTTGATGGATCCTCTTGGCGAAGGTTGATTTCATGAGCAGCGAATTTGATGCGATCATCGTTGGCGGAGGGCACAATGGGTTGATCACGGCGGCTTATCTGAGTCGCGCGGGCTGGAAGGTGGCTGTTTTCGAACGGCGACCGATCATCGGCGGGGCGGTCTGCACGGAGGAAGACCGGATTCCCGGTTATCGGATCGATGTCGGCAGTTCCGCCCACATCATGATTCACCAGACTCCGGTTCTCGGCGACCTGGAACTGTCGAAGTTCGGACTCGAGTATCTGGAAATGGATCCTTGGGGCTACGCTCCGGTCAGGGGCGGTGACGGACCGGCGATCCGATTCTATAAAGACATCGACAAAACCTGCGAAAGCATTGCCGCAATCAGTCCGGCGGACGCGGAGAGCTACCGCATCTTCACGGATGCGTGGCAGTCGATCAACGAGGGGGCGCTCAAGGCTTTTCTGGGAGAACCGAGTCCCTGGAAATTGTTCAAGGCTTTCTTCGGGCGCTCCATCAAGGGCTGCGGCCGGATCGAGATGCTTCGGAAGATTTTCGGACCGTACGGGCAGTTGGTCGACGAGACCTTCGAGTCGGAGCAGCTGAAATCGGCCATTCTTTGGATGGCGGCGCAGTCGGGTCCGCCTCCGGGTGAGATTGCCAGCGGGAATTTTGCCGGTTGGCAGGCGATGTATCACCAAAGCGGGATGAAACGGGCCAAGGGGGGTAGCGGGGCGCTGACCCAGGCGCTCAAGCAGAGGATTCTGGCGGATGGCGGAGTGGTCCGGGAAGATGCGCCGGTGGCTCGGGTCCTGACCGACCCCTCCGGGAAAAAGGCGAGGGGAGTAGAGCTGGCGGACGGGGAAAGGTTCGGCGCCAAGGTGGTCGTTGCGGCCTGTCATATCAAAACGACCGTCGAAAGCCTCCTCTCGGATGTACCGCTTCCGCCCCGGATTCGAAAGGGAGTCGCCAGGTTGAGGATCGGCAACGGATTCGGCATGATTGTGCGTTGCGCCATGAGCGGTCTGCCGGAATATCCGGGAGAGCCGTTGACGAACGGTGTGGGTGACTGCCACCACGGCCTCCAACTACTTTGTTCCTCCCGGGAGGAGATCGAGGATGCCTACGGCGACTTCGTGCGCGGGCACCCTCCGACGAACCCGGTGCCCCTGGCCATGACTTTTTCGTCGCTTGATCCGACCCTCGCACCGGAAGGGAAGCACGTCCTCTTCGTTTGGGGACAGTATCATCCCTACGAATTGCGGAACGGAGAGAAGTGGGACGAGATCGCCGATCGGGAGGCGGACAAACTTCTCGGTGCCGTCGACCGCTATGCTCCGGGAACCTCGGACAAGGTTTTGGACCGTTACATCCAGACCCCACTCGAAATCGAGCGATTGCACGGTCATCACCGGGGAAACGTGATGCATCTGGAAATGAGTTTGGACCAGATGTTTTTCTTCCGGCCCCTGCCGGAACTCTCCCGCTACCGGATGTCCGCCATAGACGGCCTTTATCTCACAGGAGCCAGCACCCATCCCGGCGGGGGAGTCTGGGGTGCCTCCGGACACAACACCGCGAAGGTCATCTTAAAGAAGGCGAAGCGGTAAACCGCCAGGGGCCTTTCATCTGGCAGAAAACAGGAGTTTGTTCAGGAATTTTGCCC
>CAZBLJ010000008.1:0-26939 GCA_964492605.1 uncultured Puniceicoccaceae bacterium | reverse complement strand
CCGGAGTTCCTTTTGGGAATTCGACCCACTGCGAGCCAGATGAAAGGCCCCTGGGGTGGTGCCGTTCCGCTACGACGGGTGGAGTCGGTCCGCTATTCCCTCGGCTCGATCGCCCGCATTTGCAGGCCGTCGATCAACCGCTTCCGTCGGAGAACCGTGGTGATGATCACACTCCAGGTTCCTTCTTCCACGTAGCCTTTGGATACCAGGGTCTTGAATGCGGTCTGGATCGTGTTTTCGCGATCTTCGGCGAATTCGATCAAGAAGGGTTCCACACCCCGAAGAAGGCGCATCTGCGTTTCGAGGATGGGCTGATCCGTGAAGGCGAAAATGGGGGTGTCGACCAGCCGAAGCGATGAGAGGGTTTGCGGCAGATTTCCGGCCCGGGTAAACACTATGACGCAGGCTCCATCTATATCCTCCGCAAGCAGACCGGCCGAGCGAAGCAACTTGTTTTTCGGGTTTCGAAGAGTGACCGCCGTTCGCCGGTGGTTGTTCTCCAGTCTCTCGGTGGTATCGGCGATCCGTTTAAAAACGCGGACGCAACCGAGGGGGTATTTCCCGATCGTCGTCTCGCCCGAGAGCATGATCGCGTCCGTTTTTTGGGCCACCGCGTGGGTGATGTCGGAAACCTCCGCGCGGGTGGGCACCGGATTTTCGATCATCGATTCGAGCATGTGCGTCGCCACGATGGCGGGCTTGCGAAGACGGATACAGGTGGAAACCGCACGTTGTTGGATGACGGGAAGATCTTCGTAGGGACATTCGATGCCGAGATCGCCGCGTGCGATCATCAAACCGTCCGAGGCCAGAATGATCTCGTCCAGGTTGCTGATGGCTTGCTGGTCTTCGATTTTGGCGATGATGCGGGAGGTGCTCTCCTTCTCGGCGAGAATCCGGCGGAACTCTTCCACGTCTTCCGGTTGCCGAACGAAAGATTGGGCGAAATATTCCGCGTTGACTTCCAGGCCGGTCTCGATGTCGCCCATATCCTTATGAGTCAGGCAGGGGAGGCTCACATGGGTGCCGGGCAGGTTGATGTGCCGCCGATTGCCCAGTTTTCCCGGAATCTCCACCTTGCAGGAGAGTCGGCTTGCGGTTTTGTCGATGACGGTGAAGCGGATGAGGCCATTGTCGACGAGGATGGTGCTGTTCTTCCTCACATCGTTGATCAAACCGGGGTAATTCACGTTTACCAAGGGAACCCCCTCCTGCGGTTCGGCGTCGTCCGCACATGCGAAATCGATCAAATCGCCTTTTTCGAGTTCGAGGGGTTCGGGGAGGTCTCCGGTGCGGATTTCCGGGCCCTTGATATCGATCATCAGCGCGATCCGGCGATTCTCGGCCTCGCCCGCTTCACGGACTTTGCGGGCGATCTCCCGCACCGAATCCCGGTCGGCGTGAGCCATGTTGATGCGGCAGATATCGACCCCCTCGCGGATAAGAGCCCTCAGTTGGCCGGGAGAATCGGTGGAGGGACCGACGGTGAAGATGATTTTGGTGTTGCGAATGTTCATGTGAAGGAGACGTCAAAGTTTGCAGACGGGGCCTCCGAAAACCGAAAGGACGGACAGTTCGACTTTTCGTTTCAGTGATTCGCAGAAAGGACCGAAAGTGTCTTCGACCAAGTGGGCGTCGTTGCACTCCCGGCTGAGGTGGGAGAGGAAAATCCTCTGCCAGCGGGGATTTTGAATTTTCTTGAGGGCGGCCAAGGTCTCGGTGTTCGACAGGTGTCCGTGGCGGCTTCGGATTCGCTGTTTGAGGGACCACGGGCGTTTGCTGTCTTTCTCGAGAAGATCTTCGTCGTAATTGGCTTCGATAACGAGGGTGTCGGCGATCTCGAGGACCGGTTCGAGTGCGGGTGGGACGTGGCCCAGGTCGTTGACCCAGGCGAGATTTCTCCGAGGCGAGAAAAGGTCGTCCTCGCCCCAGGAGAGCAGAAAACAAACGGGATCGTAGGCATCGTGGGGAATCGTGACCGGTTTGATTTCGAGGTCGCGGAACACGAAGGGCCGCCCCGTCTCGAAGACTTTCCACGGTACCTTCCGGTCCAGTTTTTGTTGCAAGCCCCGAGCCGTATCGCGATTCGCGAAAAAGGGGAGCTGCCGGAAACGGGAGAGGCCGCGGATGCCGGATGCGTGGTCATGGTGTTCATGGGTGATGAAGACCCCGTCGAGTTCCTCCGGGTCGACCCCGATCTCTTTGAGCATCGCAGCGGTTTTGCGGCCCGAAAAGCCCGCATCGATGAGAAGACGGGTCTTCCCGGTGTCCAGAAACGCGCAATTTCCGGAACTGCTTGAGCCGAGAATGTGGAAACGACCTTCCATCCAATCGACACAACCCGTCCGATCCGTTGGCAGCAAATGTTTTTTACCGTTTGTCATAGGAGGTTTCCGTGACATAATCGTCGGTTTTCCTGGATTTATCCGATTGTTTCATGTCCACCGATCATCTAACATCAACCGGCGAGAAGCCGATAACGGGCCAATCTCCCGAATATAACGCGGTTCGCACGGAGGGAGGCTTCGGCGATCTGCCCGATACGCAGAACCAACGGGCCACCGAGATTCTCGGAGCCCGCGTCCCCATCCAGGAGGTGGGCTCTTCGAATTTCCGATTACCGATGAAAGTCCGCCTGGAGGACGGCTCGCTTTTTACCGTGGAGGTCGCCGTCTTCGGCGGGGTGAGTCTTTCGGCCGACCGCAAGGGGATCAACATGTCCCGGATCATGCGGGTGTTTTACGAATTCAAGGAGGAGGTCGTGTCCTTCAGCCTGATTCGCCGTATCTTGGAGGCGTATTTGGACCGTCTGGACGCGGATTCGGGGCGCTTGCGTCTGTCCTTTTCGTTGCCAAGTCTTCAGAAAAGCCTGCGAAGCGGTCTGGAGGGGTACCAGTATTACGACTGCGTGCTGGAGGGGCGCCTCTGCGCGAACGGTGATTTCCGGCGGATGCTGCAGATCGGGTTCATCTATTCCTCCGCTTGCCCGTGTTCCTCGGATCTTTCGGAACACGCCCGCGAGCAACGCGGGGTTTACTCGATACCGCATTCCCAGCGAAGCCGTGCGCGCGTTCGCGTGGTTCCGACCGGAGACGAGTCGGTCGATATTTTCGGATTGGTCGGTCTCTGCCGGGACGCCCTGGCTACGGAGACCCAGGTGATGGTGCGCCGTTCCGACGAGCAAGCCTTCGCCGAATTGAACGGTGCTTACCAGAAGTTCGTCGAGGATGCGGTGCGTTTGTTTTATGCGGCGCTGGACGAGCACGAGGGAATCCGGGCTTTTGCGGTTTCGTGCTCCCATCTCGAATCGCTTCACTCCCACGACGCGGTGGCCACGGTTGCCAAAGGCTTGCCGCTCGAGTCGACTGGAGGAATGGACGACTATGGCGAACTCGTCTGCTGAGTGGTTCGACGTCGTCGACGAGGCCGATCGGGTGATCGGTCGCGAAACCCGGCAGGAGGTTCATCGCCGCAAGTTGCTGCACCGGGCGGTTCATGTTTTCGTTTTCCGGGGTGACGGGCGGATGTTTTTGCAGCGCCGGTCGGAGCGGAAGGATACGGCACCCCTGAAGTGGGTGAGTTCCTGCTCGGGCCATGTCGATGCGGGAGAAGATTACGAGGAAGCGGCCCGGCGTGAGCTGGAGGAGGAGATCGGGGTGCCGGGCGCGGAGGTCGAGTTGACCGAGCTGGATCGGGTGAAAGCCGTCCCGCAGACCGGAAACGAATTCGTCCGGGTGTATACCGTCACGGGATTCGAGGGCGAGCTGACACTCGATCCGGAGGAAATCTCCGAAGGGCGGTGGGCACAGCCCGCGGAAGTGGATCAGTGGGTTGCCGATAGCCCGGGGGACTTCTCCGACTCTTTCTTATATCTCTGGGAGCGACTGCGCAGATAATCCGCGAAGGCCTTTGGCGGCCCTGCGGATTTTGCGGGAGCGTCTACCCGGCCTTCGAGAAAAAGCTGCGGACCGAAGCGGCGGCGTAGTCGCGGTTCATCTTCGCGATCACATCGAGCTTGATTTCCTTCGGACAGGCTTCCTGGCATTCGCCGTAGTTGGTGCAGTTCCCGAAGCCGGCTTCGTCCATTGCGTGAACGACGGCGAGAGCACGGCGGTCGCGCTCGGCGCGTCCTTGCGGCAGGGAATTCAGGTGGGTCACTTTTGCACCGGCAAAGAGCATCGCGGAACCGTTCGGGCAGGCCGCCACGCAGGCTCCGCACCCGATGCAGGCGGCGGCGTCCATCGATTTGTCGGCGGTCTCCTTGGGGACCGGGATTTCGTTTGCATCGGGGGCGCTTCCGGTCCGGGCGGTGATGAAACCTCCGGCGCGGATGATGTCGTCAAAACTCGACCGGTCGACCACGAGGTCTTTCTGCACCGGAAAGGCCTTGGCTCTCCAAGGCTCGATGGTGATGGTGTCGCCGTCGTTGAAGTGCCGCATGTGCAACTGGCAGGCGGTGGTCGCTTTCTCGGGGCCGTGGGCCTGACCGTTGATCACCATGGAACAGGTTCCGCAAATGCCTTCGCGGCAGTCATGGTCGAAGGCCACCGGATCCTCGCCCTTTTCGACCAGCTCCTCGTTCAGGATGTCGAGCATTTCGAGGAAAGAAGAGTCCTCGGACACTGCCTTCAGCTCGTATTTCTCGAAACCACCCGGTGTGTCCCGGTTCCTTTGTCTCCAAACTTTCAGGTGAAGATTCATCGATTTTTCCTCCATATCCGAAACTATTTGTAACTCCTTGTCGTGAACGAAACCTCTTCGTAATTCAGGTCTTCCTTGTGAAGGGAAGGGGGGACCCCGTCTCCTTCAAATTTCCAGACCCCGACGAAACCGAACTCATCGTCGTTCCGCTTGGCTTCACCGGCCGAGAGAAAGCCGTTTTTGACGATCTCGTCTTCTTCCGTGTATTGGTGCTCCACGCGGAAGTGACCGCCGCAGGATTCCTCCCGCATCAAAGCGTCGCGGCACATCATTTCGCTGAAATCGATGAAGTCGGCCACCCGACCGGCCCGTTCCAGCTCCTGGTTGATCTGGTCCTCCGAGCCAACCACTTTCAGGTTGCTCCAGAATTCCTCACGGAGGGCCTGGATGTCCTTGATGGCTTTCTCCAAACCTTCCTTGCTGCGGGCCATGCCGCACTGCGACCATGTGATCTCTCCGAGCCTTTTGTGGAAGGAGCGGGGGCTTTCGTTGCCCTGGATGGAGAGGAGTTTGTCGATCCGTTCGCGAACCTCCTTCTCGACTTGATCGAATTCGGGTGCATCGGTGCGGACCTTGCCGGCGGAGGCCAGGCCCTGGCGTCCCAAGTAATCGCCGACCGTATAAGGGAGCACGAAGTAACCGTCGGCCAGTCCCTGCATGAGTGCGGAGGCACCGAGGCGATTGGCGCCGTGGTCGGAGAAGTTCGCCTCGCCCGCCACGAAGAGCCCCGGGAGATTGCTCTCGAGATTGTAGTCCACCCAGAGCCCTCCCATCGTGTAGTGGACGGCCGGATAAATCATCATCGGCGTGGTGTAGGGATCGTCGCCGGTGATCCGGTTGTACATGTCGAAGAGGTTTCCGTAGCGTTCGGCGATCGTTTCCTTGCCGTAGCGCTCGATCGCGTCCCGAAAGTCGAGGAAAACGCCGAGGCCCGTGGTGGCGATCCCGCGTCCTTCGTCGCAAGCTTCCTTGGCGGCCCGTGAGGAAATATCGCGCGGCGCCAGGTTTCCGAAGGAGGGATACTTTCTTTCCAGGTAGTAGTCCCGGTCGTCCTCCGGCACGTCTCCCGGGTGGAGTTTTCCTTCCCGGATCTGTTTCGCGGTGTCGGCGCTCTTCGGCACCCAGACCCGGCCGTCGTTCCGGAGGGATTCCGACATCAGGGTCAGTTTGGACTGCTGGTCCCCGTGCACCGGAATGCAAGTCGGGTGGATCTGCGTGTAGGATGGATTCGCAAAGCCGGCTCCGCGGCGATAGGCGCGGTAGGCGGCCGTCACGTTACAGCCCTGGGCGTTGGTGGAGAGGAAAAACGCGTTGCCGTAGCCGCCGGTGGCGAGGACGACGCAGTCGCCGGCGAAGCGTTCGATCTTCCCGTTGACGAGATTGCGGGTGATGATGCCCTTGGCGTGGCCGTCGACCATAACGAGGTCGAGCATTTCGTGGCGGTTGTACATCTTCACCTGCCCGAGCCCGATCTGGTGGCTCAGCTGTTGGTAAGCGCCGAGCAAGAGCTGCTGCCCCGTCTGCCCGCGGGCGTAGAAGGTCCGGCTGACCTGCGCGCCCCCGAAGGAACGGTTGGCCAGGAGCCCTCCGTATTCGCGGGCGAAGGGGACGCCCTGGGCCGCGCACTGGTCGATGATGTTGCCCGATACCTCGGCGAGGCGGTAGACGTTCGCCTCGCGGGACCGGTAGTCGCCTCCCTTGATGGTGTCGTAGAAGAGGCGGTAGACGCTGTCGCCGTCGTTTTGGTAGTTTTTCGCCGCGTTGATGCCTCCCTGGGCGGCGATCGAGTGGGCGCGCCTGGGGCTGTCCTGATAACAGAAGCAACTCACGTTGTATCCCATTTCGGCCATGGATGCCGCGGCGGAAGCGCCCGCCAGTCCGGAGCCTACGATGACCACGTGGTACTTCCGCCGGTTCGCGGGATTGACGAGTTTGATTTTGGTTTTGTGGTTGGTCCACTTCTCGGCGAGCGGTCCTTCTGGAATTTTTGCGTTCAAGTCCATGGTATTGTTCTCCTGTTGAAACCGGTGGCTCAGTGTCCCTTCGACTCCGGATAGCTTACGTAGATCGGTTCGTCTCCCTCCCAGGTCTCGGTCGCTTCCCTTACCTGGCTGGCGTAGAGGACGTCCGACCCGCCGTACCAGGAAACGAGGGAAGCGACGGGGATGGAGATGAAACCGAAGAAGATGACGAGTCCGTAGGCGACTGCAAAACGGTTGAGGCGTTTTCTCCAAATCTCGTTCCGGAAACCCAGCGACTGGAACATGCTGGAGACCCCGTGGCTGAGGTGCCAGCAGAGGAGGGCCATGGCGACAATGTAGAAACCGGCGACCCAAACGTTTGAAAAGCCGTAAATGAGCATGGCGTACACATCCTGGGTGTTTTTGCCGTCCAGATCGAAGCGGAGGTTCTTATATGCCGGGTCGATGTTTTGGACGGTGAAGTGCAGGATGTGGAAAATGATGAAGGCGAGCACGATGAGGCCGGAATACTTCATGGTGCGGGCTGCGAAGGACGCCTGCATATACTGCTGTCTTTCGTAGCCATCGGGACGGGCGCGCCTGTTTTCGATGACCAGGAGCACCGCCGCGACGATGTGAAGAACCACGGCGGCGAGCAGAACGATGCGGACCAGCCACAGAAATTCCCACGGCAGGACCTGATGGAGAAAATAAGCGTAGGCATTGATGGCCTCCGGGGGGCCGAAGGCCTGCAAGTTACCGAGCATATGCCCGAGAACAAACCCGACGAGGACGATGCCTGTCAGGGCCATGACATATTTTTTTGCGAGCGATGTGCGAAGGAAGCCGAAGGGACTCATCTTTTTTCCTAATAGGTTTGGTTCGTACGTATTTCGAACCGTTATGCACCCCGTAAGGAAGTGCAATGGCATATTCCCGATACAGGTGAGGCTATAATCCGGCCTTTTTCTAAAAATTAGAAAGGCTACTCGGTGCTTTCGGAGTGGACACGTCTGCTCCTCTCGCCCATATCGCAAAAGCATGAAGGTTTATTTGAACGGAGAATTCGTCGAGAAGGAGGATGCCAAGGTCTCCGTTTTCGACCATGGATTCCTCTACGGAGACGGGATTTTCGAGGGGATCCGGTTGTATGCGGGCAACATTTTCAAACTGGAGGAGCACCTGGTCCGCTTGGAACAGTCGGCGAAAGCCTTGCTGTTGGAGATGCCGGCAACGCGCGAGCGTCTTACCGAACTCGTCTGCGAGGCCTGTCGGATCAACGGCCTGAGGGACGGCTACATCCGTTTGATCGTGACCCGCGGCGTCGGGTCGCTGGGTTTGTCGCCGCGGGGGTGCGGTCCGTCCGGGCTGATCATCATTGCCGATACCATCGAGTTGTTCCCTGCGCGGTTTTACGAAGAGGGCTTGAAGATCGTAACGGTCCCGACGCGCAGGCTCGGGCCGGCTTCGTTGCCGCCGATGGTGAAATCGCTGAACTATTTGAACAATATCCTGGCGAAGATCGAGGCGCAGTCCGTCGGGTATCTCGAGGCGCTGATGCTGAACGAGAACGGCTACGTCGCCGAATGCAGCGGCGACAACGTGTTCATCATCCAGGGCAACACCCTGGTGACCCCGCACACGGCGGCGGGGAGTCTGCGGGGGATCACCCGCGATGCGGTTCTCTCGCTGGCGGCTGAAGTCGGCATGACGGTGGAGAAAAAGAATTTGACCCGGTACGACATCTGGGTGGCCGACGAGTGTTTCGTCTCGGGCACGGCCGCCGAAGTCGTGCCCGTGGTCGAGGTCGATCAACGCATGATCGGCGACGGCACTCCGGGGGCGAAGACGCAGGCCCTCCTCGAAAAGTTCAAGGAGCATGTGACGACGGACGGCACCCGGATTTGATTCGAACCCACGGCTCGACGCGGTCCGCGGCGGAGACCGCCGTTCCCTTCGGCTTTGCCTTTGTTTGCGTGGAGGTTGGCCCCGGGCGAAGGCTTCGCAAGATTTTGTCGGGCCGGGGAAACGGTCGGATCCCCGGGTCTCCGGTTGGTTGCCTCCTCGGTCGAGTGTTCTTTGCATAAAGCCGGTCGCAACGGGGCATCTGTCACCACCTGGGTGCATTTTCGGAGCGGTGGCGTGCCGTCGATTCGTCGGTTTGACCCCGGCGGGAAACTCGTTCAGTTGTAGTTTATGGCCAAGCCAAAACAATGCGCCCAATGCGGCAAGCCGGCGACGATTCACCTGACCCAGATCGTCGGAGGTGAGATCAAAAAAGTGGACCTGTGCGATACCTGCCCGCACAAGGAGGGAATGGCTGCGGATTTCGACCTGGAACCGTTTGCGAAGCTGGCGGAGAATGTCGTCGGTGCCCACCGGGAAGACGGTGAGAAACACGTGTGCCCGAATTGCGGGTGCGATGACGCCTCGTTTCGCGGGTCGGGCCGGTTCGGTTGTCCGGAGTGCTACGATGCCTTTGGTCCGATCGTGCACGATGTCCTGAGAAAGATGCAACCCGGTCCGGCCCACCAGGGAAAGGTGCCGGTCTGCGGGGTGGAACGCCGCGAAACCTTTTTGGAGAAAGAGAACCTGCGGCGTGAACTCGAGTCCGCCGTGAGGGAAGAGCGCTTCGAAGATGCCGCCATGCTGCGGGACCGCCTGCGAAATCTCGGAAAGGAGAAATCCAGTGAATTTAAAAATTGAGCCCATCCTCAAAGCCGATTCGGAGCTGACCCACCGGCATACGACCTCGATCCCCATCATCCTGATGACGCGGATTCGTCTGGCCCGGAATCTCGCCGGCCTCACCTTTCCGAATCACTCGGATCCCGAGGCGCGGGCAAAGGTGTTCGACTTGTGCCACGATGCCGTTTGCGGCGTCGATCCGATGCGGGGTGCGACGACTCTTCGCATCGACGAGTTGAGTGAGTTGGAAAGGAAGATCCTGGTCGAGCGACATCTCGTATCCCGGGAGCTGGTCGAGAACGAGGCGGGGTCGGGCGTCGTGATCAACGAGGACCAGTCCTGTGCCGTGATGATCAACGAAGAAGATCACCTTCGGATTCAGTCGATGTTGGCGGGGTTTCATCTCGATAAGGTTTGGGGAGTGATCGACCGGTTGGACGACCTGCTGGAAGAGCGTTTGGATTATGCCTACTCCGAGGAGCTGGGATTCCTCACGGCGTGTCCGTCGAATGTGGGAACCGGTCTGCGTGCATCGGTGATGATGCACCTTCCCGGACTGGTCATGACCAAGAACATGGAGAAGGTGATCCGCGCGGTGAACCAGATCGGTCTCGTCGTGCGGGGCTGGCTCGGGGAGGGCTCCGACGCCTCGGGCAGCATTTTCCAGATATCCAACCAACAGACCCTGGGAGAATCCGAAGGGGCGATCCTCAAGCGCCTGGCGAACGTGTTGAAGACGGTGAGGGTTCAGGAAGAGAATGCCCGCGCCCGCCTGCTGCAGGCGGATCGCAACCGGATCCTCGACCGAATCGGCAGAGCCTACGGAATTCTAGGGAACGGGCATCTTTTAAGCTCCGGAGAAGGCATGAGTTTGTTGTCGTTGATACGTCTGGGAGCGGATCTTGGACTGTTTCCGAAGGAGGCGCGTTGCAAGGTGGATCGCCTCTTTATAGAAGCGCAACCGGCTCATGTCCAATATCTTGCGGAGTCGGAGATCGATCCGTCCGCGCGGGATGCGCTTCGTGCATCCATGGTTCGCCGCGAGATCGAGACCGTAAGCGAGCCGGATTTCGAAGCGGCGTCATCATGACCCGGAGTGACAAATGGTCCCCCTCTCGTTGACTCATCTTGAAGACAGCAATAACAATCTACTAGAATGGAACCCATGAATAATTTCACACCGCGGGCCCAGCAGGTCCTGGCTCTGGCACGGAAAGAGGCGGACCGCTTTCACCATACCTACGTCGGAACGGAGCATCTGTTGCTGGGATTGATCAATCTCGGGCAGGGGGTGGCCGTGAATGTATTGCAGAAGCTCGGGTTAAGCCTCGATACGGTGAGGGGAGCCGTCGAAAAGCAGGTGGGCACCGGACCGGAGACGAAGCCCACCGGGAACATTCCCTATACTCCGCGTGTCAAGCAAGTGTTGGCCCTTGCCAACAAGGAAGCCAAGGCGCTGAACCACAGTTACGTGGGCACCGAGCACATTTTGCTCGGCCTTCTGCGGGAGGGCGATGGTGTCGCCGCGAGAGTGCTTCGCTCGCTTGACGTCGATATCGAACGGTGCCGGAACGAGATCCTGATCGAGCTGGATCCCAATTTCAGCGAAAATCCCGAGGCTTCCGCAGGCGGCGGAGAAACGGCCGGAGTCGGCGCAGGTGGTCGGCAGGAAGAGCGCAAGGAGGTGAAGACCCCCGCGTTGAAATCCTTCGGACGCGATCTCACCGAGATGGCGAAGAAAAACGAGCTGGATCCGGTGATCGGTCGGGAAAAGGAGATCCGTCGGGTCATCCAGATCCTGTGCCGCCGCACGAAGAACAACCCCGTTCTCATCGGAGAAGCGGGGGTAGGGAAGACCGCGATCGTCGAAGGCCTGGCCCAGGAGATCGCCTCCGGAGTGGTTCCGGAAATCATTCTCGACAAACGGGTCATCACCCTGGATCTCGCCCTGATGGTCGCCGGGACCAAATACCGCGGGCAATTTGAAGAGCGGATCAAGGCGGTCATGGACGAGATCCGCAAATGCGGAAACATCATCCTGTTCATCGACGAGCTTCACACCATCGTAGGTGCCGGCGCGGCCGAGGGGGCCATGGACGCCTCCAACATTTTCAAACCGTCGCTGAGCCGCGGCGAGCTTCAATGCATCGGTGCGACCACCCTTGCGGAATACCGGAAATACATCGAGAAAGACAGTGCTCTGGACCGCCGGTTCCAGTCCGTGAAGGTGAATCCGCCCTCTCTGGAAGATTCCATCGAAATCCTCAAGGGAATCCGTCCGAAGTACGAAGAGCACCACAAGGTGCAGTTTACCGATGAAGCGATCGAGTCCGCGACCAAGTTGTCCGACCGCTACATCACGGGAAGGTTTCTGCCCGACAAAGCCATCGACGTGATCGACGAATCCGGTGCGAGAGCCCGCATCAATTCGCTCGCCCGTCCTCCGGAAATCGAAGAGATCTCCGAACGGATCGACTCGGTCTGCGCGAAGAAAGAGGAAGCGATCAGCCAGCAGAATTTCGAAGACGCCGCCCGTTTCAGGGATGAGGAAAAGCGTCTCCGGAAGGAGCGGGAAGACGGATTGGAAAATTGGAAGAAAAGCCGCGAAGAGCAGAAGATCAGCGTCGGCGAGGACGATATTCTCCACGTGGTTTCCGATTGGACCGGAATTCCGCTCGGCCGCATGGAAGAAAAGGACAGCGCCAAGCTCCTTCACCTGGAAAAAGATCTGCAGGCTCAGGTCATCGGGCAGGACGATGCCACCCTTTCCATCGCCCGGGCTCTGCGCCGTTCGCGGGCCGACCTGAAGGACCCGCGGCGACCGATCGGATCGTTCATGTTCCTCGGGCCGACGGGCGTCGGAAAGACCCATCTGGCGAAGACCCTGGCCGAGTCCATGTTCGGTACCTCCGACTCGATCATCCAGGTCGACATGTCCGAATATATGGAGAAGTTTTCCGTATCCCGTCTGATCGGTTCTCCTCCCGGCTATGTCGGATACGAGGAAGGCGGGCAATTGACCGAAGCGATCCGCCGGCAGCCGTACTCGGTCATCCTGCTCGATGAGATCGAGAAGGCGCATCCCGACGTGGTCCAGTTGCTTCTACAGGTTCTCGAAGAGGGTCGTTTGACGGACAGCTTGGGGCGGAGAGTCGATTTCCGAAACACTATCCTCATCATGACCTCCAACGTGGGAGCCGATATCCTCCAGAAGAATTCCTCGATGGGATTCGGCTCGGAAGACACCGCCGCCGATTTCGACAAGGCCAAGGACCGGATCGTCGACGAGACGAAGAGGCTCTTCAAACCGGAGTTTCTGAACCGCTTGAACGAGTTGATCATCTTCCGACCGCTCGACCGCTCCCACATGAGGCAAATCGTCGATCTGGAACTGAAGACCGTGGCGTCCCGCCTCTCGGAAAGGGAACTCAACTTCGAGTTGACCGATGCCGCCCGCGATTTCCTTCTGGAAGAAGGCTACGACGAAAAATACGGGGCCCGACCCCTTCGCCGGGCGATCGAGAGACATATTGAGGATGGCCTGGCCGAAGCGATTCTCGGCGGACAGATCAAGCCGGGGGAGATGATCCAAATCGACAAGGATCCGGAGAAGGATGAATTGACTTTTCATCAGCAGACCTCCTCTTCGGTTTAGCGTTGCCGAACGGGAACGGACTTGGCAGGGTCCGGCCATGAAAAAGTTTTTCCCTCTTCTCCTTCTGGCTTCATTCGCCTTTCTTCCCTTCCGTGCCTCCGCTTTCGCCGGACTCGAACTCGGTGGCTACGGCTCCTGGTGGAAACCGTCGGATTTGAAAGAAGGCCATGGAGGCGGCGTGGTGGCGCGGGGTCAACTTCTCGGCTTCCTGGGGGGAGATGCCCGGATCGGTTATTTCTCCTTCAGTGATCCGGATGTGGATATGATCCCGGCCGAAGCCGCTTTGATGCTTCGGTTCCCGCTGCCCGTCATCAAGTTCTTCGCCGGAGCCGGCGGGGGGTACTACCAGTTTTCGGGCGAGAAAGGGTTTTCGCTCGATGACGAAGCGGGCTATTTCGGCAGTGCGGGGATCGAGGCGGCTCTCGGGGACTGGCTCCTCTTCTTCGAATGGCGCTACAACTTCCTCGAGCCCAAGGTGGACAGCGCCGGGGGCGGTTATGCCGAAGGCGATAAGATCGACTTCAGCGGCAGCAGCTTCTCCCTCGGGGTGACCTACGCGTTTTGACGAAGGCGGTCACCGGGGCAAGGCGGGAGGCCGTGCCTTACCGTTTCAGGCAAAGGAACAACGCGAAGAGTTCGCGAGCAAAATTCTCGTTGGGTCGATTCTTCGAATTCCGGTCGAGATCCAGGTAGCGGATCATGGCCGACTCGCGGCTGAGAACCTTGCCGAACTGCGGATAGGGAAGGTCGCATGTTTCGGCGAGGGCCTGCCGGTAGGACCCTGGCCATTCCGGTTCCCGGACGGAACGTTTGAAAGTTTTCTCCTTCGAACGAGCCGGCGAGGGCCTTTCATCTGTCAAAGAAAATAGACCAGGTCTAAAATGTTGCTCCCGATAGTGCCGAAAACGTTGAGGATCTCCTCCGTGTCAAGAAATATAAACCAGGTCTAAAATTTCCTCCATTTAGCTCAGCCTGAACCGACTTCGCCTCCGGACGGTCACGAGGCGGAGGTTCTGTTGGAATTCGACCTGCCGCGAGCCAGATGAAAGGTCCCTGGCTTAGATCGAATTGTTTGAAGAAGATTTTTACGGTTTCGTTTCGCCGGTCTTTTCGCCAAAGTGGTGGGAGAATGAGCCTTCGCCTGATGACCCTGATCTTCTGTTTGCCCCCTTTGCTGGTGGCGGCGAGTGCCGATGAGATTTTCCTCGGAGGGAAAGATTTCCTGCTCTCCGGCGAACGAAGCGCGGAGGGGAAAGAGGTGCAGACCTATCTTCCCCACGGTGCGACGGAAAGGGATTGGGAACAGCGGATCGAGATTCACCACTATCCCGAGCTGCGGCAGCCGCGACGGGTGGTGATGGTGTTTCTGGATCGTCTGCGTGATCGGTATACGGATGCCACCTACCGGATTCTGCCGGGGCCGACCGAAGATCGCGCCGGCGTGGCCTTTCTGGTTTCCACACCCGGCGAAAGCGAGGTCCGCCTCGAATACCTGCTGTATGCGGATACGGAAGAGGCGCCCGGCCTGATGGCTTACCGCTTTATCCATCGAAGTACGGGGCCCGATGCGCGGTATTCCCGCTCCCTTCTCCGCGGGAAGTGGGATTATTTCCAACGGGCGTTCCTGGAGGTGGATTGGCCGGCCTCCCTCGACTCCGTGGCGGTGCCGGGAAACTCGGCCCTTTTTGCGATGGGGACTCTATCGGGGGCCGAACCGATGGAGAATGGGAGCGACGTGGAAACGAGGTCGTTGACGGTGCGGACTCCGGAAGGCCGCCGACTGCGGGTGGACGACGCGTTTCTGGCCGCCCAGGGAATACGGTCGGATGTTCCCCGCTTCTCTTTTTCGGTTCCGCGGGAAACGGACAACCTGTTCATCGAATACCGGAGTGAAGGCGTTCCGGAGGTATTGAAGCTCAGTCTGGCGGCGGAGGAAATGCAGCTTGCCGAGAATCTGAGAGTGTTTCCGTTTCTCCTCCCCTCGGACAACGGGAACGAGCGGCTCTGGAGGATCGCCGGCAAACTGCGCCGGAAGGTGGAAGAGGAGTATCTGAACGGCTGGGACGACTTGCGCGTGGCCGAGCCTTTTCTGACGAACATCGGAGGGCGGGAGGCCTTCATCTGCCTGGCGAGTTTTGCGGATCCCGAGGGAATCCGGATGTTTGCCCGCTTCACCCTGTTTCTGCCGGACGCGGGAGAATTGGGCCTGCTGGTCTTCTCCCAGGTGGATCCGCGGTATTCATCGGTGAAGCGGCTGGAAGATCTCGAGAGTGGCGGGGTGATGACGCGTATCACTCACTCCATCCGCTTACTGGACCCCGGAGTTGCGGAAGAACCCTCACCCGCGGAGGAGGCGGACGAGAATTCCTCCCCGCTCCCTTACGATCCGATCCATGACTGATCCGGATGCCCTTTCCATCGGAGTGGTACAAATGGCCGATCGGGGAAACCCGACGGTTAATCTCGACCGGGCCGAAGAATTGATCCGCGAGGGACGGGAGAAAGGAGCGGGCGTGATTTTGACGCCGGAGCTTTTGGAAACGCCCTATTTTTGCCAGAGAGAAGACCCGGAATGGTTCGCTCGGGCGGAGCCGGCGGGCGAGGGGACCGGCTTCAAGCGGTTCGCCGCCCTGGCGGAAGAATTGGAAGTCGTGCTGCCCTACAGCTTTTTCGAGCGGGCCAACCAGAGCTACTTCAACAGCCTGGCGGTCTTCGACGGACGAGCCGGTTGCCTCGGCGTCTATCGGAAAAGCCACATTCCCGACGGCCCGGGATACGAGGAGAAGTTTTACTTCAACCCCGGAGATACCGGCTTGCGGGTCTTTCACACCTCCCGGGGTGTGATCGGAGCGGCGGTTTGCTGGGACCAGTGGTTCCCGGAAGCGGCGCGGTTGCTGACCCTGCGGGGTGCGGAATGCCTCTTGTATCCGACGGCGATCGGGTCGGAACCCGAAGAGCCGGAGACCGATTCGCGGAACCATTGGCGCCGCGTCATGCAGGGTCACGCGGGGGCGAATCTAATTCCCGTGGCGGCGAGCAACCGCTACGGCTTCGAGAAGGGCCCGACCGAAGGCATAACCTTCTACGGATCATCCTTCATTGCCGATCCCTGGGGGGAGATCGTCGAGGAACTTCCGCGGGAAGGGGACGGGGTGGCGGTGCATCGGTTCAGTCGTGCCCGGCTGAGGAAGGATCGGGCGAACTGGGGCTTTTTCCGCGACCGCCGCCCGGACCTGTACCGCGGTCTGCTCTCGCTGGACGGCGGGGGGTGAGGCTTGATTCAGAAGGCGGGATCCGGCGCGGATGTCATGAGCCGGTGACCTTTGCATTTCAGAGGCTGGGAGAGATCCCGTATGCAGTGCCGTCTCCGCCAGCTTTCACTCACGGATCGACCACCTGGACCCGATCGCGGTGGAGGTTGGAGTTTCCGAGGTCGAGGCTTTCGCCGTAGCGGAAGAAGAGGGGTTCGGGGCGGACGGGGTCGAAGCCGCGCTCGAGGCGGGCGGCGTTGACGGCGGCGAGGGCGTAGCGGTCGAGCAGGAGCGGGTCGCCGCTCAGGAGAAGTTCGGGCTTGCCGGTCGTGTAGAGCGAGTTGAAGCGGGGCCCGCCGATCATCTGGAAGGCTTCCAGGGAGAGGATGGAAAATTTCCAGGTTCTGAGCAGCTCCGGAATGGAGGCGATCTCGACCGCCGAGCTGGCAGCGCTGATCGGTCGCGCGAAGAAGCGGGATTGGTTGCTCACGGCCCAGAGCCCGGCGTTGGCCGTCGCGCCGCTGAGTCCGAGAACGGGATGTTCGACCGCCACGGGCAGGTTGATCCAGAAGTCCAGGTCGAACAGGAGGAGGGAGGGCAGGAAACTTTTCCGGTCCTCGTCGCCTTCGAGCAGTTCCCGTTGGCGGAGGGTTTGTTCGTTTGCGTCGAGGAGCGAGTCGGGGGGCAGCGGGCTGTCGTAATACCAGTTCTCCCGGAATTGCTCCGGTTCGTTCAGCGCGCGGACCGGCATGCCCTCGAAGGTGCTTCCCCCCTTGCTGATCGCCGGGAGGTATCCGGACTGGCGTAGTCTTCGTTCGTCGAGGTCGGCGATGATCAGGTTCTCCCGTTTGAACCCTCTTTCCTCAAGCGCGGATGCCAGAGCCCGCACGAGGTCCGGCGGCGTCCGTAAACCGAGGCCGGAGTTTGTATAGACTTTAAACACGACGCGTCCGGTCGGTCCGGGTTTCAGGGGGGCGTTCGACCGTTCCCAGGCTTCGATCAGAGCGGGGACGGCCACCGAATAGTCGATGTGTTTCCGGTGCACGCCGGTGTAGAGGAAGAGCGGTTCGGCGGTATCCGCCCCCGGGTCCGCGTCATTCCCGTGCAGGGCGGAGGCGAAGGGAAAGAGGAGGGTCGCTGTGAGGAGCCGGATCATGGATGGGAAGGAAACTAGCAGAAACCCGGGGGCGATGCACTGAGGAATGGAGTTGAATTCCGAATGCTTGCAAACCGGGCCCTGCACCGACACGGTAGGAAGAGAATGGTTGTCCGGATTCGTTGTATGCTGGTTGGATGGCTCCTGGTTTTTCTGCTGGGGGCATTTGTCGGCTGCTCGGATCCCGAGGCGCGTTACCAGGAGCAAATGGCCGAAGCCCGGGCCCTGGTGGAGGCGGGCGAATACGATCGGGCGCTCGATTTGTTGAATCCCCTGGCCGAGCAATACCCGGAACGGGCGGAGATTCTCACGGTCATCGGGGAGGCGCAGGAGGAGAGCGGGAACGCCTTTTTTGCGGGGTTGTTCTACGAGCGGGCGGCGAACGAGGACCCCGAGTACGCCGAGCTTTTGTTTGATGCGGCGAAATTGTTCGCCGACGAGGGCGAGTCCGCCAAGGCGTTGGCCGCAGTGAACGAGTATCTCGAATATTTTCCGGACGATGCGGAGGCGTGGAGGTTTTCCGCCGATTTGTTGGCGCGGGAGAACCGCGTGCAGTCGGCCTTGAGCGCCCACCTGCGGGCCGAGCGTCAGGACGGTCCGTCCCGTAATCCGGAGTATGCGGCGGAAATGGGGCGGTTGTACCTCGTCGCCGGGAATCCGGCCCAGGCCGACGTGTATTTCCGCACGGCTGCGGAAGAAGCTCCCGAGAGTCGGTTGCCGGCCCTCCTGGGGCGGTTGACGGTGGCCTATCGGGCCGAGGAATTCGCGCGGGCCGAGGAATTGATCGACATCCTCGACGAAGAATTTCCCGGCGCGGTGGAAGCGAGTGCACTCGCCACGGCCCGGGAGCAGGTAAAAATGTGGAGGGTCACCCAGGATGCCATAGCGGAAGAACTCGCCCGCCTCGAAGCGGCGGAGAACGAAGCCGAAGAAACCGCGGCGGAGGAGGAGACCGAGGCCGAAGAGGAGGCGACCGGCCAAGCGGGGGAAGCCGTGGCGGACGAGGGTTCGGAAAGCGGTGAACCGGCGGTTGCGGACGGCGGGGACGAAGTGACTTCGGCGGAAGGAAAACTGGCCGGTGCGACCGCGACCAAGGAGGAACCCCCGCCGCCGCCGCCACCGCCACCGCAGCCCCCACCGCCACCACCCCCTCCGCCGACGGCGGCGGAACTTGCGGAAGAGGCTTTGGACGCGGGAGATGCGGAAGAGGCGACTCGTCTGTATTGGCGGGCGGTGCGAACGGAGGGCGATAATCCGGAGATCTGGGCCGGTCTTTCCCGGGCCTCGTTGCAATCGGGCGATCCGGAGACCGCGGAGATCGCGATTCTGGAGGCCCTCCGCCGCGAACCGGACAGCTTGCAGTTCACCCTCACTTACCTGGATGTGATCCAGCAGTCCCGCTCTCAAACGCGGTTCATGGAGGAATTGGAAAAGGCCTACGAGGAAATTCCGAACAGCCCGGACATCGTTTTGTCGATGGCGAGAGCCTACGCGCAGCCGGGCCGGAATCCGGCGAACGCGGCCTATTTCTATCGGAAGTTTCTCGAAATGGCCCCCACCCACCCGGAGGTCGCGACCGCCCGACGGGAATTGAACGCCTTACCCTGATGCCGCTCCCCTCGCGTCAAACGATCGACGAAGTGCGCCGTCGCGCCAACCTCGTCGAAGTGGCCGCCCGTTATACGACCTTGAAGAAGGCGGGCAGGGAGTACCGCGGGCTGAGCCCGTTCACGGACGAGAACACGCCCTCCTTTTTCGTGAATCCGGAAAAGAACGCCTTCTACTGTTTCAGTACCCAGGAGTCGGGCGATGTGATCGGCTTCGTGCGGAAGCTGGAAAGTTTCACCTTCACGGAGGCGATCGAGTTTCTGGCCGAGAAATTCGGGATTCAGGTGGAGTATGACCGGGGAGGGCCCTCGCGCCAGGAAGTCTCCCTGCGGAAGCGCTTGTTCGAAGCAAACGAGCAGGCCGCCTCCTTTTTTCACACCGCCTTTCGCGCTGACACGGAGGAGGGCGAACGCATCCGTTCCTATTGGGCGGAGGAGCGCGGGTTTACGGACGAGACGGCGGACGGGGCGGGTGTCGGCTTTGCACCGGTCGATCCGTCGGCCCTGGCGAGTTTTCTCGGTGACCGGGGAATCGAGGACGAGGTGCTGGATGCGGCGGGCCTGTTTTACGAGCGCCGGCATTCCCAGGGGCGTTTTTTTCCGAGGTTCCGCGGCCGCCTGATGATTCCGATCCGCGACGTGCAGGGGAGGGTGGTCGCTTTTACGGCCCGGGTCACGCCGTTGACGCCGGAAGACGACAAGACCCGGGAAGCGAAATACGTGAATTCTCCCGAGACGCCCCTCTTTCAGAAGCGGCGCATCGTTTTCGGCCTCGACCGGGCGGGGAAGGCGGTTCGCGGGGGAGGGAGACTGCTGTTGGTCGAGGGGCAGCTGGACGTCCTGCGGTGCTGGGAGGCGGGATTCGCCGAGGCGGTGGCTCTCCAGGGGACGGCGGCCGGCGCCGAGCAGATGGGACTGTTGCGGCGTTTCTCCGAAGGGGCGGACGTCCTGCTCGACGGGGACCGGGCGGGTCGGGCGGCGGCCTTCAAGCTGTTGCCCCTCGCCTTTGAGGCCGGGGTGGACCTGAGGTTCGCGGCACTGCCGACCGGTTCCGATCCGGACGACCTGTTGAAAACGAAAGGGGCGGCGGCATTGCGCGAGCTGCGGGATCAGGCCGAGTCGCCGATGTCCTTCGCGCTGCGGGTGGTCGCGCCGGAGCCGGGTGCCATGGACGCCCCGGCCCGCGCACGGGCCTGCGGGGAGATATTCGACCTTCTCCGCCACGTGGGCTCGGAAGTTTTACGGGAGGAATATCTGGATCAGGCGGCCCGTCATTTGCGTTTCGATCCGGAAGCCCTGAGAGGGGATTATCGTCGAAACGCCTCGGGTCGCCAATCCGTGAGGCGCGAGTCGGAAGCGCCTGCTTCGGATCTTCGGTTGACAGGGAACGAAGAGGTCCTACTCTACCTCCTTTTGCATTTTCCGGACATCCGTGAATCTTTGTCGCAACTCTCTATCTGTGAATGGATTACAAACAATACAACCGCAGCCGCCCTGCTTCGCCGCATGGCTGCGGAAATCTGCGAGGGTTCTTTCGAGTCCGTCGACGAATTTCGTGACCATTGCGAATCTTCGGAAGAGCAGTCGTTTCTCGCCCGTCTTCTCGTGCGGGAAGCCGAGATCGAAGACCCGTGGTCCATGGCATCGCAGGCCCTTCGCGAGCTTGTCCGCGAGTTTGCGTCCCGAGAAATATCACGCCTTGTAACGGAAATGAACACCGTGCCGGCCGGCGATCCGCAATTGCGTGAATTTCAGCGCCGCCGCCGCGAACTTCGCTCCCTCCACCAACAACCGCCCGATCTTTTGAGAGTTTCCTAAATGCCTACCAAGACCTCCAGCAAGAAGCCGACAACCAAAAAGAAGACCACGAGCAAGACAGTGGCCAGGAAATCGACCGCGAAAAAGAGCCCTGCGAAAAAGGCCGTTAAGAAAGCGGCGGCCCCGAAGAAGCCGTCTGCGGCGAAACCCGGTGCGAAGAAGCCGGCCAAAAAGAAGCCGTCCGAATCCGCTCCGAAAACCGCAACCAAAGCGGCGGGCAAGAAGAAGGGCGATGCGAAAGCGGCAAAAGAACCGGTCGAGGAAAAGACCGAGCTGAACGACCGGATCCGCCAATTGATCAGCAAGGGTCGCAGCCAGGGATACCTGACCTACAAGAACCTGAACGAAGGGCTGCCCGAGAGCCTGAACAATCCGGAAGACATCGACAACGTGATCCAGATTCTGGCGAACCTGGAGATCGAGATTCTGGACAACGAAGAGGTGGAACGCTTCAAGGAGCGCCAGGAGAAGGACGAGAGCGCCGAGGCGCGGGATTCCCAATACGACATCCTCGACGACCCGGTCCGGATGTATTTGAAGCAGATGGGGCAGGTTCCGCTTTTGACGCGCGAACAGGAGGTGGCGATTTCCAAGCGGATCGAGGTCGCCGAACAGAAGGCGCAGGAACTCCTCTTTTCAACGGGTCTTTCCAATGCCTTCCAGTTGGGGATTGCCAGGAGATTGCTCTCCCGCGAGGAGCGCTTCGACCAGGTGGTTCTGGACAAGCGGATCGAGAGTCGGGAAAGTTATTTCAAGGGCTTGCCGACCTGGATCGAAAAGGCGGAGAACCTCGAGGCGAAGATGGATCGCGCCTGGATCGATTCTTTCGACGGTTCCAGCCCGGCCAACTGCAAGCGAGCCCGGACCCGTTTCAAGAAATACCTTGCCGAGTTGAAGCCTCTTCACCGGAAGTTTTGCTTCAAACTGAAGGTGTTCGAGGAGTTCCTGAAGGATATCGAGCCGGCCGTTCGGGAGGCCGAGGCCCTCGTCGAAAGCCTGGAGATTGCGGAAAAGTCCAGCGTTCGCCGCCGAAAGAGCGTCGATGCGGAAAAGGTCGAAGCGCGGCTCGAGGAAATTTCCCGGGAGCGGCGGATCGAGGCCCGCGACCTCGTCACGGAGATCTCGGGCGTTCGCAAGGCGGTGCGCGAAGCCCACAAGGCGAAGACGGAAATGGTGGAGGCCAACCTCCGCCTGGTCATCAGCATCGCCAAGAAATACACGAACCGGGGGCTTTCCTTCCTCGACCTGATCCAGGAAGGCAACATGGGCCTCATGAAGGCGGTCGAGAAGTTCGAATACCGCCGCGGGTACAAGTTTTCCACCTATGCGACCTGGTGGATCCGGCAGGCGATCACCCGCTCCATCGCCGACCAGGCCCGGACCATCCGGATTCCGGTCCACATGATCGAGACCTTGAACAAGGTCTTGCAGGTGCAGAAAGTGCTCCTCCAGGATTTGGGGCACGAACCCACCCCCGAGGAGGTCGCCTCCGAGATGAATCTTCCGATCGAAAAGGTCGCCCAGATCCTGAAAATGGCCCAGCAACCGGTGAGCTTGCAAAGCCCCGTGGGAGACTCGGACGACACCAACTTCGGTGACTTCATCGAGGACAAGACCGCCGAGAATCCCTACGACCAGACCGCTTACTCGCTTCTGCGCGAGAAGATCGTCGACGTGTTGGACAGTCTCAGCGAGCGCGAGAAGAAAGTGCTTTCGCTGCGGTTTGGTTTGGTGGACGGATACAGCCGCACGCTGGAAGAAGTGGGACGCCAGTTCCAGGTCACGCGCGAGCGGATCCGGCAGATCGAGGCCAAAGCCCTGCGAAAAATGCGCCACCCCACCCGTATTCGCCAGTTGCACGGCTTCTTCGATTCCGACCAGGGCCAGGAAGGGGTCGGGAGCAGCGAATTCCTGGTGGGCAGCGATAACCAGGGCCGGGAAGAATGAATCGCTCCCGCAGGAATGCTCTCCCCGGACGCGTGATGATACCGCTTCTGCTGGCGGGGTGCGTACTGCTGGCGGGGTGCGCGGGCAGCGGAAACAAGAGTGCCGAAGGACAGGCGGCGGAGGTGGCCGGATCGCAGGGCGATTTACGGTTCAATCCGAATGTCCGGATCGGCGAGATCATTTGGGTGAACGAAGGGGGGGATTTCGTAGTCGTCCAGATGGACGCGCGACGGGCTGATTTCCAGCCCGCTTTCTTTTTGGCCCTGGACTCGATCGGATCGCAGATATCCGGCGTGTTGGTCGGTGGCGGAGAAGTCCAGGGCCGCTCGTTCGGTGCCCGGGTTCTCGAAGGAAATGTGTTCGAAGGGGCCGAAGTGCGGGCACCCGGACGGCAGTGGGCCGAGTATTTGTTCGAGAGATACAACCAATCGGCAAGGTTGCCGACGCCGCAGGGCGGGTGAGTCCCGGATGGGTGGAATCCAAAGGAGTCAGGATTTCAGTTTGCCTGGGCCTCCGCAAGAAAGGCCGGGATGTCGATGGCCTCGCGGCGCTCGGCGGAAGTGTTGGCGGCATAAAGGAGCGCCATGGTGCGGAGGTTGCCGCCGATTTCGGTGGGATGGGCTGCCGTGCGGCCTTCGAGCCAGTCGAGAAAGGCGCGGAAGAGCACGCCGGTGCCGCCGGCCGGGTCTTGACTGCGATCGTAGTCGATCCGTTCGCTTTGTAGGCCTTCGGGAGAACTGCGCCGGCCCCTTAATGCAGACAGCTCCCGACAGTCGAGCAGAAGTGAGCCTTTGCTGCCGTCGGCGCGGATGTATTCGTCGCGCCAAGTGCTGATACCGGCCTGGACTGTCCACGAACCTTCGAGCGCGCAGCGCACCCCGTTGTCCATCTCGAACGAGACAAGTGTGCTGGCAAACCCGGTGAAGACGCTGTGGGCAGAGGGCCATGCCATGTTGTAAACCCGGGTGGGCGTGCCGCCGGCGTAGCGCAGGAGCATCTCCAGGGCATGGACGCCGCCCTCGGTCAGGTAGGGGTGCGGGGCGTTGCGCCGCAGGTTAGCTTTATCGCCATGATCCCAGGACATTCGGGCGAACAGGTAATCGACATTTCCGACCTTACCGGCTTCCAGCGCACGCCCGAAGGCCAGCTTCTCGGGTTCGAAGGCCGCGCTCATGTTGACGGCGGCCTTGATGCCCGCTTCGCGGCAGGCGTGCTCGATTCGGCAGCAGGCGGCGAGATCGTGCGCGACGGGCTTTTCGATGAAGAGGTGGATATCTCGCGAGGCGGCGGCAAGGCAGGCGGATTCGTGGTGTTTGAAGGGCGAGGCGACGACGAGCACGTCGGGTTCTACGGAGTCAAGCGCCGTTTCCATTTCGGCGAATCCTGCGGGTTCGCCCAAGCCAAGTACTGCGAGCGCCTCCCTCCTGCGGGTGACATCGGGCTCGACGACGCCCACAGGCTCGATCCGTCCTTCGTCCCGAAGCCCCGGCAACAGATTGCGGGCGTAGGTCGCCATGCCGTGTGCACCAGCACCGGCGAGGAGGATCCTGAGCCTATTTACCGACACGCTGCCCTACCGTATGAAATCCAGTCTTCCCTCGACAAGTGGTATTTCATGCATCCGGGCCACATCGATTTCATTGATGGAGAGCGAGGATGTGGCCGCCGCTGGCGTTCGTAACCGGCCTGCCCCGGCCCGTCGAGCCCTACTCAGACCGGGTCAGCGTCGGCGGTTCCTCTCCGGTCGGCGGCCATTCCAGTCGCCAGGTCCGATTCGACCCGCCTCGGGTGTCTTCCAGAAAAACAGCTCCCGCTTCCGTCCGGTGCATTAATCCCTCCGCGAATTCCCCGTCCACCAACAACCATGAAAAATAGTCCGTGCCCGCCACCGGAGCCGTTACCTCAAGAACCGTGTTCGCCTCCCGCCGGTTGAACTCCGGGGAATACCAGCCCTGGATCTTCGGCAAACCGCGTCCCCGGATGGTCTCGAACGCCAGCGGGACCTCCGCTCGAAGGCTCCAGGATGCGAAGCGTGATCCGCTTTCCCCGTCGCGAATCGGCCAGGTCCGCCCAACCGATCCCGACCCCTCTCCAACCGCAAGATCCGGCGCAAACCGCCAGCGAAAAGTGACCCGGTCCGGGCGCGCCGTTTCCACCCGGTCCACGATCCACACAAACCCGTCCCCGAGGACCACGGCGCGGGAATGGCTGCCGCTCCAGGCCGAACCGTCGGCCAGGGGAATCGTTCCCGAGGCGAGAACCAGTCCATCCACCTCCCGCAGGCCCGGTTCGGCCGGATGATTCGCCTCTCCGTCCGGGAGCACGCGACGGTATCGGTCGAAGGTGGGGACATTGTGCGCCAGAGGCCCGCGGAAGAACCGCGACCAGGCATCGTCGCGATACACATAGCGACCGGAGTCCACCAGGATGTTCCGTCCTCCCAGCGCCGCCGAGAGATGAAGCCGGTCCTCCTGGTAATGGTCGGTCCCGAACGCCCCCCCGTCGAAGAAAATCCAGTCCGCCGTCGGGCTCCAATCACTCCGCAAAACGGCATGGCGCGCCCAGGGGAACCATTGGGAGGGAGATCCCGCAGGCATCTCCCCCCGCGAGCCTCCCGTCGCGATCCAGATCCAGTCCGGTCGGTCGAAGTATTCCGCCAACGGTTGGATCTGTTCGGCATTCGGCTCGAGGTCCGAATCATTGTTCAAAGGACCCGTTCCGTCCGGTCGGGTAACCTTCGCATAGTAATCCCACATGGATTCCATACGAGGACGGAGAATCCGACGCGCCTCGTCTCGATCCGCCACCGCAACCACTTCGTACAGTTTCTGGAAGGAACGTCCGGCAATCCACTGGTAATGATTCGCCAGTTCTTTGTGGGCCCCGTCCGGATATACCTGCGCATCCATTTCCGCGACTCCCTTTGCAACCGCATAATCCATCCACTCCGGTGCGTTCCGGAACTCCGGCCAAACCGCAGCGATGGTGGCCAGGGCCATCATTTCGGTCACGAGATGGTTCCCCCCGAAGTGATGGTGCTCTTTCAGATAATCCGCATGTCGGGCGGCGCCGGCCAGAATTGCGAGAACCGCCTCATCTCCGAATGCGGGATCGCTCCGCAGGCGATCGTAGAGCGGAAGCCAGGCTTCGGTGATACGGCGGGCGGCTTCCAATGCCCGCCAGGACGGGGAGAAACTACGTTTATTCGGAGCAGGATATCGCCAGAACCAGTCCAGAAGGTAATCCCTGATCCGCCGGACGAACTCCTCGTGCCCCTGCTCTTCGTAGAGAACCAGCATCTCCCGGAGAAAATAGTGCCGGTGAAGAAACCAGGCCCATTCCGCATCGTCCTTCGGTCCCCGGGCCGTCCAGTCGATCGGTCCGTCCGGTTCTGCGGCACGACCTCGCACCCCCTGGAACGAGAATGTGCCTCGCCAGGCATCCAACGCCGAGACCAGAATCGGCAGTTCCACCGGAAGCGGTTCGGGCAACGCCTCCTCCGGAACGGGCCGATCCCGGAAATACCGGAGGAGGGAATCCTGCGCCTTCTCGAAATCGCCCAGCTCCATGAAACCGAAAAACGGCTGCAAACCGGGAACCTCCGGATTCAGGGCGAGCGCCAATTCTTCCAACAGAACATCCTCCGCATCCGAAGGGCGCTCCAGCTCGGAAGGTTCGCCAGCACAGCCCCAGAGCCCGAAAACGGAAAGCACGATGACCGCGCATCCGGCTGCCCGCCGACGCGTCATTCGTCGCCGGGAGAGCCTTTGCGCCGGGCTCGATCCCCCGTGCGGAAATGGGCCTTCGGGGGAGAATCGGACGATCGATCCCGCGGACCCGTTCCCGAATCCTCCAGGCCCTTCGCCAGGAGTGACCCCAGCGGCCTCGAAAAGAGAATCAGGATCAAACCGAGGAGGGAACCGAGAATCGGCGGCACCACCACGGTTGTCAGAAACGTCCTCCAGTACACGAGACCGACCTTCCCCCACGAAGCGAAGACATCCGCCGCAAGCGTAAACAATCCGCCCAGCAGCAGAAGCACACCGCCGAGGCGGAGGAGGAGAACGGCCAATGATTTCGAGGACACCCTGAACTTGTTGACAGACATAGCCCCGATTCGCAAGCACCGCCCTCGCAACCGCTTTTCGTCCCCGG
>CAZBLJ010000007.1:0-27190 GCA_964492605.1 uncultured Puniceicoccaceae bacterium | reverse complement strand
TCATGCAGGCCCAGCCGGTGAATCCGCCGAGAGCCAGTGTCCAGTCGGCGAGGGAGACTTTGTCGTTTACGGGGAGGCGGTCGAGAGCGAGAAGACCGATACCGGTGGCGGTGGCCGCGAGGGCCGGGCTCCATTGCTCCACTGCGATTCCAGTGATAGCCCCGAGGCCGAGAAGGCTGGCGGGGAGGAAGAGGGGAAGCTTTCGGCCTTTTTCCCAGAACCGGGTGGCGAGGGTTTGGGGTAGAAAGAGGAGGGCCGTCCCGAGGAGGACCTGAAGGCGGTGGTGTGGAGGTTCCAAACCTCGCAGCAAGGGAAAGAGGCAGGCGGCCAGGGCTACGAGGATGGCGACGGCGGCGGCTTGGGAAACAACGGGCCTCGACGCCGCTTGCGCCATCGGTCGTCGTTGGGCGAAGTAGAGGTATCCAAGTGCCAGGGTGGTCAATACGGCTCCGACGATCAGTTCTACCGAAGACAGGGTGAAGGCGCCGATGGTCAGGGAGACCAGGAAAACGAAGATCCACCAGAAAAGGATGCTCTTCCGGTGCCTGCCGGCGAAGGCGTGACGGGGGCCGGGATCGGGCTCCCGGCTGTCGGGGAAGGAGTCGAGCCAGCGGTCTGCGGTGTAGACCAGCCAGACGCCGGAAGCGGTCAGGAGCACCGGCAGCGGCTGCGGAGAGTAGCCGCAGAGTCGTCCGGCCAGAAGACTCCAGAAGACGACGGCGGCGACCGTGTCCAGCGCGAGGAAATGGGCGACCGCCACGGCGGACGGGATCTTCACATCTGCTCGAGGGGTTCGATCCCGAGGAGTCGGAGACCCGTCTCCAGAAAGAGAAGGGTGCGGGAACAGAGAGTGAGGCGGCGGGCCCGTTCGGCGGGGTCGTCGGTCATTACCCGGTTGGCGCTGTAGAAGCCGCTGAAGGCGTTTGCAAGGTCGTAGAGGTAGGTGCAGAGGAAGTGGGGGCGGAGGTCCTGGGTGGCCTGGGCCAGGGCGACGGGGAAGAGAACGAGTTGGCGGGCGAGCTGGATCTCTTCCGGCGTGGTCAAGGAATCGGCGTCGTGTTCTCCCTCGCCCGGGCGAAGGCCCGCCTTTCGGAAGATCGCGTGCATCCGGGCGACGGCATAGAGGAGGTAGGGTGCCGTATTGCCGTCGAAACTGAGCATCTTGTCCCAGGAAAAGACGTAGTCGTGGGTGCGGTTTTGCATGAGGTCTGCGTAGCGGATGGCCGCTATGCCCACCGTTTCCGCGATGGCCGCCTTCTGTTCGGAGGGGAGGTCGGGATTCTTTTCTTCCACGATGACCCGGGCGCGCTCCACGCCCTCGTCGAGCAGGTCGCGGAGTTTGACGCTGCCACCGGTGCGGGTCTTGATGGCTTTGCCGCCTTCGCCGAGGATGGTGCCGAACCAGACGTGCCGCAGTTCCGGAACGGGTCGGCCGGTGGCGGAGAACCATTTTTCGACGGTCAGGAACAATTGCTCGAAGTGGTCGCGTTGCCGGCCGTCCGTGACGTAGACGATCTCGTCGGCACCGAGTTCCTCGCAGCGGTAGAGGACGGTGGCGAGATCGGTGGTGGCGTAATTGCTCGCCCCGTCCGACTTCCGGATGATAAAGGGTTGTTCCTTGAAGCGCGGGTGTTCCGGGTGGAAGACCACGAGGGCGCCCTGGCTTTCTGCGGCGATGCCCTCCGTTTCGAGTCCCCGGTAAACGGCGTCGACCTTGTCGCGGAAGAAACTCTCTCCCAGGGTCAGGTCGAAGTCGACTCCGAGTCTCCGGTAGAGTTCGTCGAAGGCGGCCTCCGAAATGGCGTTGATCTTCCGCCAAACCTCGGTGCGGGCGGGATCCCCGTTCTGCAACTCGACGAGTTCCGCCCGGGCCTCTTCGCGGGCGGAGGGGTCTTCCTCCACGCTGCGGTTCCCCTTGCGGTAAAGGTCTTCGAGAGCGGCGAGGGCCTCGGCGGGATCGGTGTCGAAATCGAAGCCGTGCCGTTTGTAGGCGAGCAGGAGGATGCCGAATTGGGTGCCCCAGTCGCCGATGTGGTTGTCGCGGAGGACGTCGGCCCCGCAGAAGGCGAGCAGGCGGGCGATCGCTTCGCCGATCACGGTCGAGCGGATGTGGCCGACGTGCATTTGCTTGGCGGTGTTGGGCGAGCTGAAGTCGACGACCACCTTTTTGCCGCTGAATAGGTGGCGGACTCCCTGCGACAGGGTCGCGGGATCCGAAAACGTGCGGGTCCACCCGGTCAGGAAGGCGGGCGAGAGGGTCAGGTTCAGGAAGCCGGGGCCGGCGACTTCGATGGAAAAACGGTCCGGGGAGAAAAACGGATGGGCGGTCGCGAGTTCGGCCAGTTTGGCGGCCAATTCGCGGGGATTTTGTTTCAGTTTTTTTGCGGTCGGCAGAGCGCCGTTGGCCTGGAAATCACCGAACTTCGGATCCGCAGGCCGGACCATCGGATCGAAGTCTTTTGGAAACTCGGGCGCATTGCGGGAACATTCACGGAGCACTTCGGAGATGGAGGTTTGGAGATCGAACGGGAATTTCATTTTTTGACTGGACAAAGAGGTTTGTAATTTGCTAATCTACTAGGCTTTACGGATTCGATCCGCCAGCAATTTAGAAGAAAGTTTTTACTGAATGAGAAAGAAAATCGTTTCGCCTCGAAAATTTGTAAAGCCCAGTTACTCGGCTCTCATCGAAAAAAAACGTGATGGGAGCGAGTTTTCCGAGGAAGAAATCCGCTATATCGTGGATTCCGTTCTGGACAAGGAGATTCCCGACTCCCAGCTGGCGGCCTTGTTGATGGCCGTTTATTTCCAGGGGATGTCGGCGCAGGAGACGGCGACCTTCGCGGAAGAGATGATGCTCTCCGGGGAGATGATCGACCTGACCAAACTCAGCCGTCCGAAGATCGACAAGTTCTCGACCGGGGGAGTGGGGGACAAGACCAGCATCGTGTTGGCCCCATTGGCGGCGGCTTGTGGCGTGGTCATGCCCACGATCAACGGAGTGGACGAGGAGTTGGAGATCAGCACGCTCCAGAAACTTTCCGCGATCAAAGGTTTCAAGAAGAAGATGGATCTCGGCGATTTCGTCGACCAGCTGAACAAGATCGGTTGTGCAATCATCGAACAGGACAAGGATATCGCTCCGACCGATTCCACTCTTTTCGCCCTGCGGCAGAAGTGCGGAAGCATTCCCAGCCTGCCGTTGATCACCGCGAGCGTTTTGAGCCGGAAGCTGGCCGCCGGGGCGGAGAGCCTGGTCGTGGACGTGAAATACGGGAACGGTTCGTTCATCCCGGACCTCGAGCAGGCCAAGCAGTTGGCGCGGTCGATCACCCGGGTGGGACGCTCCATGAAACGGCGTTGCGTGGCGTTGGTAACCGATATGAACCAGCCCCTCGGGGATTCGGTCGGGACGGCCCTCGAGATTCGCGAAGCGATCGAATTGTTGAAGGGCGAGGGGCCCGAGGATTTGAAGGAGATGGTCCTGAAGCTGGGGATGGAGGTCGTTCGTCTTTCCGGTGTGGCCGGATCCACTCTCTCGGCCAAGCAGACGGTCCAGCGTCATCTCCAGGACGGTTCCGCCCTGGAGAAGTTCAAGGAGATGGTCGCGGCCCAGGGCGGGGACACGAAGATGATCGACGATCCCGACAAGCTTCCGACCGCGAAGTTCTGCAAAAAGCTACCTTCGCCGAAACGCGGCTACGTTCACACGATCAATGCGGGAATGATCGCCCGCGGCGTGCGGATGCTGGCCCAGCGCAAGAACGGAAGCCTGGATCCGGCCGTCGGCATCTCCGAGATCAAGAAGGTGGGCACCCAGATGAAGCAGGGCGAGCCCCTCATGATGATCCATTACAACGACGAGGGGAATTCGGAAGCAGCCCTGGAGTTCCTGAAGGGCGCTTACCGTCTGGCGCCGAAGCGCCCGAACACCCCGGACCTCGTCGCCGAGCGGGTGGCCTGATCTTGCTTTCAGATATAAGCCTTCCGGGCCTTTACCTGGACGATGTCCATGCCCGGCAGACGACAGGCGGTGAGATATCCTCCATAGACGCAGGCGGTGTCGATACAGAGGGTGTGGGAAGCGTAGCGGATCTCCGGGTCGGGGGTGTGGCCGTAGATCACGGTGGGCGGGCCTTCCCAAAGCTCCGACCAATGGATGGAATTTTTTCCACGCCGCTGTTCCGGAGGAATTTCATGGGGAGGGATCCATTTCGCCTCGCACACGTCGCGGACCGACTGGGTTCTCCACGGTCGGCCCGGACGGAATCCTCCGTGAACGCAGACGAAGCGGGAATCCTCCGTTTCGTAGAAGGGGAGTAATTTTTCGAAATAGTCCCAATCCTCGGAGTGAAGGCTCTGAAGGGTTTCGTAATCGTAGGACTTGAGGATGGAGGGGTCGCGCCGTTTCCGATAGGTCTGCAGCCTCAACTCGTGGTTTCCCATGAGGCAGTTGAGGCCGTTCTCCCGGGCAATGCGAACGGCGCGGTGACTTTCGGGCCCCCGGTTGATCAGATCGCCCAGCAGAAGGACGGAGTCGTCGCTGCCGGGCGAGAGGACGCCGAGAAGATCCTCCAATTCGGCGGCGCATCCGTGGACATCTCCGATCACGATCAATTCTTTGGGCATGATGATCTGTTGTAGACGGAGAGGGTTCGTCGGGTCACGGATAAAGATGGATTTTCCTCGTCTGCCAGGTTGTCGGTAAACTACAAGCGGGAATGCAGGAATGGAATCTTCAGGGAGGGCTGAGACGCTCTTCTTCCTCGGAAACGCCGTTTTCGGACGGGCAATCCGTCCGTTCGGTGCTTTGTCTATCCGACGAGTCGGGGCTGGAACGTTTGGATTTTTCCCTCGAGGAGGAAATCGATCTCGGCGGTCGGCGACCGGTCGCGCAGTGGGTGAGGGTGTTTCGATCCAATGAGGCGGAGCAGGCGGTCGAGCGCGAGGCCGTGGAGACGGTCGAAGAACTCTTTGTGCAGCTGATTGAAGGGGAGGACCCGCCCGCGGCGGACGGCGACGATCCGGCGGACGAATCCGAGGCGGAGGCGGTCCGGTCCGCTTTGAAATTTCTGCTGGCCCTCCACTTGGAGAGAAAGCGGATCCTCAGGCCTTTGGGGCGCTTGTCGCCGGACGGTTCCCAGCTTTACCGTCATGCAAGGAGGGATCGGGAATATCGGATTTTCCCGGCCGAGGTCGGAGCCGGTCTGGTGCGGAAGATCGAGGAGCAATTGGATCTGGTATTGGTTTGAATCTCTTCTCTACCCTTGCCTTTTTACGGGAGCGGAGGCCCAATGGGTCCGACCGCTGATTCTCTTATGAAGACTTTTCCCATTCTTGCCTGCGTCTCCCTGTTCGGGTGCGTTTTCTTTTCCGGATGCAGGTCGACCGATATCGAGAACGCGCATGTTCCGACGATTTTTCTGGAGGCGTCGACTTCCTATCCCGGCCAGACGAACCCGCAGATCGCCCTGCCGGTCAGCGGAACGGAACTCCGGATTTTCGAGGAACCGGTATTCGATCCAACCGAAATCATCCGGATAGAGATGGTCCGGGTCGACCGGGGGCTGGCCGTCCGCTACCGCCTCACGCCTTCCGGGGGGCGGAAGCTTGTCCGGATATCCGTCGATAATATCGGATACCGATTCGTCTTCTTCGACAACGAGACTCCCATCGGTGCCAGGATGATCGATGGCCCGATCGAGAACGGGATCATTTATACGTTTTTGGAAGTTCCCGACGAAGCCTTGCCGGAATTGGTGACCGAGATGAATCGAACCTTGGTCGAGGTTCGTCGCAGGCAGCGGTAGGAGAGGGGCCCTCGCCTCCGAGTAGTAATGCGACTTGCAAGTGGAGTGTTCGGCTGGTTCCGCGCCACGGTCATCCTCGTCGGAGGGATGGGGCTGCTGGCTCCGGCTGTCGCGCGGGACCGCATCCCTCTGGTATGGCCGACGCCGAACCATGCCTTTATCGACGGGGAACCTCTGGAGGATTACATACAGCCCACCGCCTCCGGGCGGATCGAGTCGGGGTTATACGGTTGTACGCGCAATGGGGGGAAGCGGTTTCATGAAGGAGTCGATTTAAAGGCGGTCGAAAGGGACCGCCGCGGCCGGGCGACGGATCCCATCTTTGCCGCAATGCCTGGGGAGGTCGTCCACGTGAACAAGATTGCCGGAAACTCTTCCTACGGCATTTACGTGGTTCTCGCGCATGACTACGAGGAGGTGCGGTTTTACACGCTTTACTCCCATCTCGCTTCGGTGGCTGCGGGAATCGTGCCGGGGAAACGGGTCGGCGAGGGAGAGGTGCTCGGGATCATGGGTTCAACCGCCGGCGGCTATACGATACCGCGAAGTCGCGCCCATCTGCATTTCGAGATCGGACTGCGGCTGACGGATGATTTTGCCTGGTGGTACGATGCAAAGGGTTTCGGCTCCGTGAACACCCACGGCAGCTGGAACGGGATGAACCTCGTGGGCGTCGATCCGCTTGAATTCTACCGCCTGTCTCTGGACGGGAAGGTGGATGGGTTGCGCGACTTCCTGTTGCGCGAGCCGGTGGCGGTCCGGGTGCGCGTTCCGGATGATTCCGTCCCCGATCTGGCGAGAAGGAGCCCGGGCTTGGTCGAGGGGTCCGTCGACGAGCCCTTCGCCGGGTGGGATGTGGATTTCAACGCTTACGGCGTGCCGATCCGGTTGCGGACGGTTCCGCCGCAATCGGCTGGCGGGGTGGATTCCGGCGTGACGGTTATCGGAATGGATGCGGAGCGCGCTTTCCCCTCCTGCAAGGATTTGGTCGAAAAGGACGGAGACCGCTGGGTTCCCGGAGCCGATGTGGAGCGTGCGCTCGAACTGATGTTCGGCAGGTGAGGCCCGCATGAACGAATCCCGGGAAGGATTCAAACGGTATTACCCACAACCTTTCTGCGCTTTCGCTCGTGCAGATTCCACGGCCCCTCCATCTTGTCAAATAAAATAGAACAGGGGTATAATATAGGAGCCTTCAGGCAGATGAATGGCCCCTGGGGTGCGGGACGATCCGTAAAAAGGGGGAAATCAGCCCTCCTCTTCGACTTCCGAACGTTCCTGAAATCCCTGGATGCCGGAGGCCTGCAGGCCCGATTCCCGAAGAGAACGAACGAACGCATCGGTGTAACCGTGCATGGCTCCTACAAAGGTGGCCTGGGTTTCCCTCACCGTCCGGTGCAGTTCGGGCCAGTCGACGTGGTCGGATAGGACGAATCCCCGGTCGACGGGTCGTCGCCTGCGGTGCCCGCGAATCAGCATCCAGCCGGAGGCGAATGCGGTCGAAACGGTTCCGAATTTTCGAATCCAGGGAGATCCGGCAGTTGAACCCGGCGCGATGATCAGGCCCTTGTTTTCGAAGGTGGTGCGGTTCTCGTCCGTAACCTTCCGGTGTTCGGCGAGAGAGATGCCCGCTGATTCGTAGTGGGGGGAGAACCGGGCGACGGCTCCGTGAACGCCGATGGGGCCGATCGACCCGTCGACCAGGGATAGAATCCGCTGGGCCTTCCCCAGCGCGTAGGCGAAGAGGACGGAGGTGATCCCCCGGTCGCGATTCGTTCTCCACCAGCCGTTGATTTCCCGCGCGACCTTCTCGGTGTCGGGCCATCGAAACACGGGCAATCCGAAGGTGCACTCGGTGATAAGACTGTGACACCGCAAGGGCTCGAACGCCTCGCAGGAACGGTCGGCCTGGCGCTTGTAGTCCCCGGTCACCACGCAGACATAGCCCCTCCGTTCGATCCGGATCTGGGCGGATCCGAGTAAATGGCCGGCCGGATGAAAGGAAACCTCGACGTCGCCGATTTTCCGCTTCTCGCCGAAATCCAGGGATTCAACCGGAGCCTCGGCCCCGATCCTTTCGGCGAGAATGTCCCTCCCGTTGCGGGAACACAGGTAGGCCTTCGAACCGGCCCGGGCGTGGTCGCTGTGGGCGTGGGTGATCAGGGCCCTCCGGGACGGGCGAAGGGGATCGATGTGAAAGCCTCCCGCCTCACAGTAAAGGCCTCCGTCGCGGTAGGCGAGGAGCCCGCCCGGATCGATAACCCCCCTCAGAACGTGAACGAGGCGGAAAGCTCGATCGACTCGTATTCGTAATCGTCCACGCCTACGTTTCGGTTGAAGACGGTGAAGTTGGCGTCCTCCGGGATCGTGTAACGGTAGGCGAAATCAAATCGGATGTTCTCTATGGGTTGGTAGGAGATGCCGGCGAGGAACTGGTAGGTGAAGAGCCATTTGTTGTTGTCATCCTCTACGGAGCCGCCGGGCCCGGTCACGGTTACGTCGCGTACCAGGTTGATCGCACCCAGTCCTCCCCCCATGTAGATTCCCCAGTTGGTTTCCATCGTCGCGAGGAAGTTGTAATAGACGTTGCCGAGGAAAGCGTAGTTGTCCGCATCCGTCTTGATGTTGTACTGGCCGGTTCCCAGGTTGGTTCCCGTGATGGCGGCCGATTGCGCGCCGGATGCCGTCACGGACGCTTCGGAGTCGGGCTTGTAATACTGGAACTCGAATTCGAAGTGCCAGCCGTTCGAGGGGATTTTATAGCCGACATTTGCGATCCCGCCGAAACCGTCTTCCGGGTCCATGTCCCCACCGGTAAAGGCGTTGGAGGTCGAGGTATCGGCCTCCGGGAAGAAGTAAGCGCCGCCGGCTCCGAAGTAAAGTTGGCCGAAGCCCGTCGTGGCGGTTGCAAGTAGCAAGGGGAGAATGAGGGATTTCTTCATGATTGGGAAAGTCCCGAGGTTGGACGGGTGGAACCCGGTTGTCAAACGCTTATGAGAGTGTCTCCGCACGGTTTTTGTTCCGGGTTTGTTTCGGCTGAAAGCTGATTTCCCGGTTGCAATCGAGGGGGCGACATTCTTTTTTGTTTTTCCAATATGAACGGTTCCGAAATGCATTCCAATGAAAGTGCGTTCCGGGTTCTTGTTCTCAACCGGGTATGGCAGCCGGTGAACATCGTCGGTGTGCGGCGGGCGGTGTCGCTGCTTTTTCAGGACAATGCGCAGGTGATTCATCCGAACTCCGGAAATTATGAAATCCTCTCCGCAGGAGACTGGGTCACGCGCTCCATGGAGCATCCGCCAATAAAGGGCGAGCCCTCCATCCGGTCGATCCGGCTGAACCTCCGGATTCCCCAGATCCTTCTCCTGCGGACCTTCGACAAGGTTCCGGTGCAGGATACGAAGTTGAATCGCCGGAATGTTTTCGAGCGGGACCAGTATCGGTGCCAGTATTGCGGTAAAGTTTTTCCGGAATCGAAATTGAATCTGGATCATGTGATTCCACGGGATCGGGGAGGTCGGACGAGCTGGGAGAATCTGGTCACTTCCTGCGTGGATTGTAACAGTCGAAAGGCGAACCGACTTCCGCACCAGGCTGGTTTTTCGCTGCGTCAGCAGCCGGTAAGGCCGAAACATCGACCGTTTCTCTCGGTTTTGCACCGCAGTGGCTCCCGCGAGTCCTGGAAGCCGTTCATTGGGAGGTCCTGATGAGAGCGGGCTGCGACGGATGTTGCCGGGATACCAATGAGGCTGGAAGTTGAGTGAGGGAAGCCGTCAGCTGAATCGGTCGGCGGGCGCTTCGGCCTTTCCCCGGGAATTGATCGAGGAGCGGGGAAAAGGGATTCGACGGCTGTCGTCGGAGATTCGGCACCACTTTTCGCTCGACGGAGACCGGACGGATACAACCGGATGGGATCTCGATCCGTTCCCGCGGGTTCTCGGAGAATCCGACTGGAAGCTGATTCGGTCCGGTATCATCCAACGGATGAGCGCGTTCAGCAGGTTTGTGAAGGATGTTTACGACCGAAGGCGGATCGTGGAGGAAGGGATCCTGCCGACCGAGGTATTGTTGGCGATGCCTGGCTATCATCGTCAGCTGGTGGGTTTGCATGGGTCGGAGAATCCGGGTCTGCTTTGTGGTGCCGTGGACCTCTTCCGGAATCGGCGTGGAGACTGGACGGTGTTCGAAAACCATTTCTCGTTCCCCGCAGGGATCTCCCATGTCATCCAGAACCGCCGCATGTTGGCGCAGGGGTTTCCCGAGGTTTTTACCGACCGGGACGTGGTCCCGGTGGCGGGCTTCGGCGGTGATTTGGTGGAAGCCTTGAAAGGCGGAACGGGCCGGAGGATTGTTCTCCTGACGCGGGGTGATACCGTTCGTCCCCATTTCGACGACTCGTTTCTCGCCCGCCACATGGGGATCGTTTCGGTGAGACCGGCGGATTTGATCGTCCGGGAGGGAAGGGTGTTTTTGAAAACCATCGCGGGCCTCGAGCCCATCGACGTCATTTTGCGAAAAGTGGAGACCAATGCGGTGGATCCCGTGTCGTTTCCCGAAAACCAGGATCGGGGCGTGCCCGGCTTGGTGCATTGCGTCCGGGAAGGAACGGTTCGGGTCGTGAACGTGCTGGGGGCGGAGGTGGCGGACGACCGCTCGATTCTGCCCTTTAGCGACGCAATCATCCGATTTTATCTGGGGGAGATGCCCATATTACCGACGGTGGAAACCTTCCATTGTTATGATCGCGATCAGGCTGAATGGGTTTCGGACCGGAAAGAGCAATACCTGTTTACCCACGTAGCTCCTCCGCGGGTAATGCTTTCGGCCCGACCGCTCGGCGAGATCCCCGGCGACGATGTGCGTCCCCCTTTGCTTGAGGGCCCTCCGGAGTGGACGGTAGCCCGGTTGAAACCCTCAACGGAGGATCTGGAATGTTGGAGTGATTCGGGAGTGGTGGGAGCACCTTACTTTCTGCGAGTTTTCGGGATCCTTGGCCACAGACCCGTTGTCCTTCCTGGAGGTCTGTCCTGGAAGCCGGCTTTCTCCGGATCGACCGAATTTATCGGCGGGATGAAGGATACCTGGGTGATGGACGCTACCCTCGGACGGAGCATTCAGCCAGGGAGCGACGATCTGGAGAAGGAGTTGGCTCCGTCCGTATTGACGGCGCCGAGCCGGGTGGCCGAGGCGATTTACTGGATGGCCCGCTATCTTGAGCGGGCCCGGAATGCGGCTCACCAGGCGGGCTTGTTGGAGAGCATCCGGCGCACGGAATTGGCGCCTGCGGACGAAGAATATTACTGGCCGCTGTGGCGGGGTGTCGCGTCGGCGGCTCATTTCAACCCTATCCTGGCTTTCGAGGAGAAGCCGTCCTCGTTTCCGGATCTTTTCAAAGACTTCGTCGGCCTGCGAACGGATCCGTCCTCGGTGGCGTCGGGTCTTTCGGCGGCCCGGCGGAATTTGGACCTGATTCAGGAATGGGTGCCTCCGGAGGTGACCGAAGTGTTTTGTCAGTTATGGGACGAGTTCGAGAGATTTGCGGAAGGAGCCGTGCCCGCGGATGAGAGAAACGCCCATCGGGCCTGCGTCGTGGTCTCCCGGGAGCACGCGCGTTTGAACGGGGTCTTGGAGAGGACCCTTTCCCATGATGCGGTTTATCGGTTTTGGGTGATCGGCGGTTCGCTCGAATGGGCGATCGGGACGACGATCTTGTTGGAGTCGATCCTGCCGAGCCGGATCTCGCTTCAGGAGAGGCATCTGGAAGATGATACGGACCTGACGGCGCTCTTGCGTTTGATGGGGTGTCTGGACGCGTATCGCCGGGAATATCGGTCCCGGGCCTACCTGGATCGCGTGATTCGGCTGATCTGGAGGAAGGCGGAACTCCCCGGTTCCTTTCTCTTTAATTTATATCGCATACAAGGGTCCTTGAGCGCGCTGGAGAGAAGTTCAAGACGGAGACCATGCGGACCCCTGAAGCGAAGAATCGGAAAAATGATCGAACGCGTGGAGGGCTTTCCCATTGAGGATGTGTTTCCCGCCCGCATGGTCCACCTCGATTTCGGCGACGGTTCGGCGAAAGTCCATGCGACGACCTTGCGAAAAATTGCCCGGGAGCTGAAGTGGTTGCGGTCGGGTCTGGAGGGAATTCATGAAACCCTGGAAGATTGGTTCTTCAGTCACCAGGAAATGGAGGAAACGCGCCGCGACCGTCGGGCAGGTTGATGATCGATCTCATTTAACCCCGCGACGGCTCGAGGTGAAAAAAGCGAGCATCTGTTGGATGACCCGATGATTTGCTTCCTTGTCCGAACGAAGTTTTTCCAGGGATTGGCCCCGGTTGAGTCCTTCGCGAAACAGAATTTTAAAAACCCTGTGGGCGAGGGAAATATCTTCCGCGGTATAGCTGGCGCGTTCCAAACCCACACGGTTGACAGTCCTGCACACCGACGGGTTGCCGTCGGCGATGACAAAGGGAGGGACGTCTTGAACGACCTTGGAAGCCGCTCCGATCATGGCGAGTGTGCCGATGTGGCAGAACTGGTGGACGCCCGCTCCCCATCCGATATTGACGCGGTCGCCGCACACGACATGTCCTCCGAAGGCCGAATGGCTGCTCATGATGAGATGGTCGCCGATCTGGCAGTCGTGAGCGACATGGCTGTAGGCGAGAATCGTGTTGTAGTCGCCAAGACTCGTGAACTCCCCGTCGTTGGTTGCCGGATGAATCGTAGTATACTCCCGGAAAACGTTCCGGTTGCCGATTTTCAGACCCGGTCGTCCGCCCTTGAACTTCAAATCATGGGTTTTGCCCCCGACCAAAGCGTAGGGAAAAACTTCGTTTTCGCTTCCCGTTGTCGTGAATCCTTCGACAGTGGCATGATGATGGATCTTGCAATGATCCCCCAGGGCCACCTCTCCGCCGATAAAGGCGAAGGCTCCGATTTCGCATCCCTCGCCGATCTCGGCTCCATCCTCAACGATTGCGGTCGGGTGGATTGTCGTCGTCACCTCAATGGGCCTCCCCCGCTTCGACAATGGTGAACATGAGTTCTGCGGAGGACACGACCTTATCCCCGACCTTGCACTCTCCAGACGCGACGGCGAGTTTGTCGCCTCTGCGTTTGATCAGGCGTACCTTGATGAGGACTTGGTCGCCCGGCTCCACGGCATTGCGGAATTTCACCTTGTCGCAGCTCATGAAAAAGGCGATTCGGTTTTCGGCGCTGGTTTGGCGAAGCATGAGAATCCCGGCCGCCTGAGCCATGGCCTCGATCTGCAATACGCCGGGCATGACGGGCCTCCCGGGGAAATGCCCCTGGAAAAACGGTTCGTTGATCGTCACGTTTTTGACGGCAACCAGCTCGTCGTCGGAGACGATTTCGAGAACCCGGTCGATCATCACGAAAGGGTAGCGATGGGGGATCGTGTCGAGGATTCTCCGGATATCCAGTGCTTTTTCGTCGGGAAGGATGGAAGGAGTTGCGGCCGAAGAAACCGTCTTCGTTGATTTCTTGCCGGAGCCTTCCTTCATTCGTTTCGCCAGTTCTCTCGTGAGGGAGGCGTTCAAAGCATGCCCCGGGCGAACTGCGACGATATGGGCCTTCAGCGAGCACCCCAGGAGCGAAATATCGCCGAGAATATCGAGGATCTTGTGGCGGACGAACTCGTCTTTGAATCGAAGCGGCTCTTTGGCGAGGATCTTGTCTCCCTTGATGACGATGGCGCTGTCCAGACTACCGCCTTGGATCTTCCCGAGTTTCAGCAATTCTTCGATGTCCTCGTAGATGGTAAACGTGCGGGCGGAGGCAATCTGGGCCATATAGACGTCGGGATCGATTTCGAGCGTGAGATGCTGCGTGTGAATGCCGCGATCATCCGAGGACGTACAGGTAATTTTCAGTGTATCCGAGGGGAGGGCGATGATGGACCGGTTGCCTTCGGAAATGGATAGAGGCTCCTTCAGGCTGAAGTCCTTTCGATTCTTCTTTTGTTCGATCGGCTCCGCTTTCTGAATAAGATTGACGAAGTGTTTCGCCGACCCGTCGAGGATAGGGGGCTCGCTAGCGTTCATCTCGATGATGACATTGTCGACCCCGCAACCGCTAAGCGCGCTGAGAATGTGCTCGACCGTATGGACCTTAGCATGGCCGGAGGACAGCGTCGTGCTCCGCACCAATTCGGTTACGAGCGAAATATCCGCCTTGATCTCCGGTTTTCCGTAAAGATCCGTGCGACGAAAAACGATCCCTGCGTCCTCGGGGGCGGGTTTCAGTGTCAGTGTCACTTCTTCCCCGGTATGCAGCGACTTCCCGCTGACCGAGGACTCACGCAAGATAGTCCGTTGCTTCATTGGATAACCGCAAAAAATCATTCCCTCCCCATACAGGCAAGAACCGTCTTGGCAAAAAAGGGACAGAAACAAAATTATTGCCACGACCGTAGGTTCTCGAATATCAGTAACCGAAATGAGACGAAGGCGGCTGAAGATTAGGGGAGAGAGTGCGGTTTATCATTGTATGAGCCGGACGGTGAACGGGGAATCGCTTTTCAAGTCTTTGGAAAAAGAGCGATTCCGTAAAATGATGTGGCAGGTGGCCGAGTTTTCGGGGGTCGAGATTTTAACTTACTGTCTCATGCACAACCATTTCCATATTCTCGTCCGCGTGGTTCCCGTAGAGGCGGATCTGCCGGACGAGGAAATTGTGCGGCGTTTCCGGTCCCTTTATCCGAAGCCCACGAAGCACCAGTTGATGGCTCCCGACCGTCTCGCCCACGAGCTGAAGATGGGAACGAGGGAGGGTGCCCGAATGAGAAGAATCCTGCTTCGGCGGATGGGGGACGTTTCCGAATTCATGAAGACCCTGAAACTGAGGTTTTCGGTCTGGTATAATCGGACCCGCAGGCGGTACGGGCCTCTCTGGGCCGACCGTTTCAAGAGCGTCCTGGTCGAGAACTCCCCCTGGGCTCTCCGGACGGTGGCCGCCTATATCGATCTGAACCCCGTCCGGGCGGGTCTGGTGTCCGATCCGAAGGACTATCGTTTCTCGGGCTACGGAGAGGCTCTCGCCACTTCCGGTCGGGCCAGAAATGGAATCTCCGCGTTGGTCGAGGGTCGGGATCCTCTGAAAAACTACCGGATGATTCTCTTCGGAAAGGGGGTGACGGAAACCGACCGGGGAGGGAAACCAATTGCCGCCGGGCGGCATCGCAAGGTCCGGGAGCAGCAGGGCTCCCTGGGACAGGGGACGTTGATGGGAGCGCGCATCCGGTATTTTTCGGAAGGAAAGATCCTCGGGTCACGGGAGTTTGTTCGGAGTCAGCTTCAATCTCTTCTTCCCTCGGTTCTTCCGGGTTGCGACCGATCCGTTCGTGAAGGAGATTCCGGTTCCCAGAGTCTGTTTGCCGTTCATCGCTTCCGATTTAGAAAATCGAGGGACCCTGGCGGCACCTAGCCCTTTACGGTTCGGCGGGCTGCGAACCATGCGGGTTGGGTTCGACCTTTTTCGAATTCTCCGATTTGTTGGAAGAATCCACCGTCTTCCCGAACAGATCGATCCTTCGACTCCCCTAACGGCCTTGGCACCCATGCAGAATGTCACGGACCATGCTTTCCTGCATGTATTGGCGGAAATCGGTCCGCCCGACTATTTTTTCACGGAATACTTTGCCGCACACTCCTCCACCAGGCCCGATCCGGAGATTCTTCGAACTCTCCTTCAGAATCGGACCGGGCGACCCGTCTTCGCCCAAATACTGGGATCCGATCCAGAAGCGTTGGTAGACTGGTCGAAGGAGTTGGCGGGCTATCCGTCAGCCGGTATCGATCTGAATCTGGGCTGTCCGGCTCCAAAGATTTACAGGCGTAATGCGGGAGGAGGGCTTTTGCGCGATCCCTGGCTTTTCGACGAGATCATTCGGCGTCTGCGGGAAAGTCTTGACGGTCTTTTCTCGGTGAAATGTCGGCTCGGTTTCGACGACGAAAAACCTTTCGACGCCTGCGTCGAGTCCGTTCTTCGGAATCGAGTGGACTTTCTGACGGTCCACGGTCGCACGGTAAAACAAATGTACCGCGGCGAAGTAGACTACGAGAGTATGAAGAAAGCAGTGCGCCGGCTTGACTGTCCGGTCTTTGCCAACGGCAATCTGACTTCCGCCCCCAAAGCGCTGGAGATCCTGGCCCGAACCGGGTGCGCCGGTGCCATGATCGGACGGTCTGCGATCCGAAATCCCTGGATCTTCCGGCAGATCCGCGAATTGTCCGCGGGGCTTCCTCCCTTCGAGCCTACGTTGGGTGACGTCCGGGACTATATCGCTCGCCTGTATCGCGCAAAGGTTCGCCCGGGAGTGGAGCCCCGTTTTCTGGTCGCCCACCTCAAGCGTTACCTGGTTTTTGTCGGTGAAGGCGTGGACCCGGCCGGGGCTTTTCTGCACGACATTCGTCGAGTCCGGGACGAGAACGACTTGTTTCGGGTGTGCGATACCCATCTGCTGGCCGATGGGAGGGGAGAGCAACCGTTCGCCTCCGAACCCTTTTCCGGTGTGACCGCCCGCCCAAATTGTGAATGACCGGAACCGAAAAGGTGATTGAATGCCGCTGCGCGCTTACCCATCTTTCGGCAAGTATGAATGATGCCACAGCGACTGCCTCCGACAAGATTTCGGAGGGAGAAGTGGGGATCGTTTCTCACGAGGATTTCGTTTACCGGGATTCCTTCCGGTTCGAGTCGGGTGAGGCGATTCCCGGCTTTCGCCTGCGCTACGAAACCTACGGCACTCTGAACGCTGAGCGGTCGAACGCGGTTCTGATCTGCCATGCCCTGAGCGGCGACCACCATTGTGCGGGCGTCTATTCGCTAAACGACCGGAAGCCCGGGTGGTGGAATCGGATGATCGGGCCGGGTAAACCGATCGATACCAACCGGTTCTTTGTGATCTGCAGCAATTGCCTGGGGGGTTGTCAGGGTTCCACCGGTCCGTCCTGCACCAATCCGGAGACCGGCAAACCCTATCGTCTCGGCTTTCCCGTTCCAACGATCCGTGACCTCGTGAAGGCTCAGGGCTTGCTGGTGACCCACCTTGGCATCGACAAGTTGGCGGCGGTGGTCGGGGGAAGTATGGGGGGTATGCAGGCGCTTCAATGGGCCATCGATTTCCCGGCTCGGGTGGATTCGGTGCTGGCTCTGGCAACCACACCCCGGCAGAACGCCCAGGCGATCGCCTTCAACGCCGTGGGAAGAACCGCGATCCTTCAGGATTCCCGGTGGAACAACGGAAACTACGCCGAAGGAGAAGGCCCGGAAGTGGGCCTCGCCGTGGCCCGCATGATGGCTCACATCACCTATCTTTCAAATGAGGGGATGGAGGAAAAATTCGGTCGGGCGCCGAATGAGAGGGAAGGGGGAAATCGTTTCGAGGATCTGGACTTCGAGGTCGAGAGTTATCTCAGGTATCAGGGCCAGTCTTTCGTTTCCCGTTTCGATCCGATCACCTACATCTACTTCACCAAAGCCTTGGACCGGTTCGACCTTTACGGCGAGGCCGGCTCCATCGAGACGACCGTCCAGCCTCTCGAAGCAAGGGTGCTGGTCGTGGGGTTTACTTCGGATTGGCTGTTTCCTCCCGCCGAGAACCGCGAGATCGTGACGGCGCTTCTAAGGGCCGGCAAGAACGCTTCCTACGCCGAAGTGGATATGAAATTCGGCCATGACTCCTTCCTGATCGATGCACCGGATCTGGACCTTTGCGTCCGCAACTTTTTCGCTGATCGATGAGCAACGCACCCAAACCGAGCCCCTTTCTACGGAGGACGAACAAACGAAGACAGATCGACTTCGAGATCATGGCGAATTGGATCGAGGAGGGAAGCAGCGTTCTCGACCTCGGTTGCGGACGGGGCGTGTTCCTCAAGGAGCTGCAGGAAAACAAGAGGGTCCGGGCGATCGGGGTGGATTCCGATCCCTCGAAGGTCGCGTCCTGCATTCGCCGGCGGGTGAATGTGATCCAGGGGGATATTTCCCCGATCCTTTCCGAGTTCGACGACGATTCTTTCGATTACGTCATTTTCTCGCGGACGCTGGAAATGATCAGCGAGCCGGGAGCGGTGATCCGTCGGGCTTTGCGGATCGGTCGTTCGGTCCTCGTCGGAACCATCAATCGCGGGTTCTGGAACAACCGCTTTCAGTTCCTGCTACGGGGGCGAGGGGCGAAGAACGATGTTTATCCTCTCAACTGGGAGGATTCGCCGCTGACCAACCACCTGTCGATCGGCGAATTGGAGGCCTTCGTGCGGAGAGCCGACCTGCGGATCCGGCGATCGGTCTATCTCCGGGGAAACTGGAAAAGCCGTTGCCGCCTCGCTTCGTCGTGGCGGGCCGGGTACGCGATTTTCGAGATTTCGAAAAAGGACTAGCGGGACCGTCCGAAGAAAGTTTCCTGGATGGCCGTACCCACCTTGTTCAATCGACCCTGAAGGTAATCGAGGTATTCATGGAGCCCCTGGTCGAAGATATCCTGCACGGATAGATAGGTCAGATCGCCGTATAAGCGCCCGCATTCGCGCTCGGCTTCGTTGGCAAAACGTTCGTCTCCTTTGCCGGAGATGAGCGCGAGGATATGGCCGACCCGATTGAGAGAAAAGCGGACCGCACGGGGAAACTTCACCGAGAAGACAAGAAACTCCGTCACCAGAGCCGGGTCCACGTTGGTAACGAAATTGCGATGGTATGCCTCAAAAGCAGAGCAAGACCGAAGGACCGCGGTCCATTGGGCGGTATCGACCACCCCACCGACATCTTGAACGTTCGGCAGTAGAATGTGATACTTGATATCGAGAATGCGGGTGGTCTTGTCCGCCCGTTCCAGAAACTTCCCCGTCTCCATAAAATAGGACCCGGGACCCCGGACGACGATCGACTCGACCATCCCCTGGAAGAGCTGGGAGAAATTCTGGATGTGACGATAGAATTCGTAGGGACCCTGCCGCCATACGGCGTTCGAGCTGGAATCCCGCAAATTGTGGTAGGCGTCGTTGACGGCTTCAAAAACCTCGGTGGGGATCTGGTCGCGAATGATGCGGGCGTTCTGCCTGGCCGCCACCAGACAATTGATGATGGAGTTCGGATTCTCCCGGTCAAACGTCAGAAAATCCGTAGCGGCGCGCGACGTCGGCTGGTACCCCAGGGACCGGAAGAGATCCCAATCGCCCGTGCTCCGAATGATCGGTTCCCAGTGCTCGGTGAGCCGGGAGTCGTTCAGGTCCTTGAAATCCGTCAGAATGTTGAGGTTCACATCGAGAAGGCGCGCGATGTTGTCCGCCCGTTCGATGTATCGACCGATCCAGTAGAGTGATTCTGCAACTCGCGACAACATATCAGGAATCTCCGTACAATACCCAGGTGTCCTTGCTACCCCCGCCCTGCGAGGAATTGACCACGAGGGATCCTTTTCGAAGGGCAACCCTCGTCAGGCCTCCCGGAAGCACGCTAATCTTCTTCCCGCAGAGAATGTAGGGCCGCAGATCGACGTGTCTCCCCTGGACCCCTTCCTCCGTGATCGTGGGATGCCGTGACAACGAGATGGGGGGTTGGGCGATGAAATTCCGCGGGTTCGCTTCGATCTTGTCCCGAAAATCCTCTATCTCCGCTTTGCTGGCGTGCGGGCCGATCAACATGCCGTATCCACCCGCCTCGTTGGCCGATTTCACCACCAGGTTTTCGAGATTGGCGAGGATGTGACTGCGTTCTTTTTCATTCGAAGCGAGGAAGGTGTCTACGCTCGCGATCATGGGATCCTCGGAAAGGTAAAAACGGATCATATCCGGGACGAATTTATAGATCACCTTGTCGTCTGCGACGCCGGTTCCGATCGTGTTGGCCAGACTGACGTTTCCCTTGCGGTAGGCTTCGACCAGCCCGGGCACTCCCAGCAGCGAATCGGGGCGGAACACGGTCGGATCGAGGAAATCGTCGTCGATCCTCCGATAGATCACATCGACCTTTCTGAGCCCCTCCGTGGTCCGCATGTAGACGTGACTGTTCTCGACGACCAGATCGCTTCCTTCGACGATCTCGATACCCATGCGCCGGGCAAGGAGGCTGTGTTCGAAATAGGCGCTATTGTACACACCCGGTGTCAGGAGCACCGCGACCGGTTCGTCGACGCCTTCGGGGGCGATGTGGCGGAGGACGGCCAGCAGATCCTCCGTATAGCGGTCGACCGAACGGGTTCCGGACCTCGGGAAGAAGGTGGGAAAGACCTTCTTCATGGCGTCGCGGTTTTCCAGAAGGTAGGAGACCCCGGAAGGCGAGCGCGCGTTGTCTTCCAGAACCAAATACCGGCCGTCGTGATCGCGGATCAGATCGGTGCCGCAGATATGGATGTAAATGTCCCGGGGGACCGGGACATGCATGAACTCCGGCCGGAAGTGGACGGCGGATTCCACGTGCTCGCGCCGGATGATCCCTTCCGATATGATTCTTTGCTCCGAATAGATGTCCTTCAAAAACAGGTTCAGGGCTTCCATTCGCTGGATCAATCCCTTCTCCAGAAAACTCCATTCCGTTGCCGGGATGATCCTCGGAAAGAGATCGAAGGGGAAGATACGCTCCGTCCCCTGGTCGTCGTTGTAGACCGTAAAGGTTACGCCCTGGCGGAGGAAGGCGCGGTCCACGGCCTTCTGTTTCTGGAGCATTTCTTCCGGCTCGAGTTCCCGCAGGCGGTCGTATAGGGCGCGATAGTGAGGCCTGGTCGAGCCGTCCCGCTCGAACATTTCGTCGAAAAAATCGCCTGGTTCGTAGTCTGTAAGATCCATTCCTCGGATGGATAAAGCACGTTACATACCGTTTACGGGCGATACAACCGGGAAATCCTGAAACACGCGTTGACCCCGGAGCCAGGGAAGTGCAGCGTTCCCCCTGTGCCAGACGTGAATTCAGAATCCGCCTCCACGCTGCCTCCCTATCCAAGGATCGAGGAATACGGAGTGATCGGTGATCTTTCGACCGTTGCGTTGGTCGGCCCCGGAGCGCGGATCGATTTCCTTTGCCTGCCGGAGTTCGATTCGCCGTCCGTTTTTGCGGCGCACGTGGACCGCGAGACAGGCGGGTGTTTCTCGATTACGCCCCAGCTGATGAACGCCAGCGAGAAAAAGCTGTACCTGCCCGACACGAATATTTTGCTTTCCCGCTTCCTCTCGGAAGACGGCATTGCCGAGGTGTCGGACTTCATGGTCGTTCATGAAGACGAGACACAGCAGGCGTTGGTGCGCCGGGCCAAAGCGATTCATGGAAAGATCCGCTTTGAGCTTCGTTGCGCGCCGCGTTTCAACTACGCGCAAGGACAACATTCCCTGAAGGTTTGCGAGGACGGATGGATGTTTGTGGGCGACGAGGTGTCGCTCCACCTCAGGTCCGACCTCGCGTTGGAGCAGGATGGGCGGGATGTCGTCGCCACGTTCGAATTGGAGGCGGGCGAGTCCGCCACCTTCGTGCTCGAGCCGGCGTCCGAAGAGAATGGTTCCCGGTCCGTCCCCGATTTCTCTTCCGAGGCGTTCAAGGCCACCGCTTCGTTCTGGCGGCAGTGGATCGGTCGCTGCACGTACCACGGCCGTTGGTCGGAAATGATTCGCCGCTCGGCACTGGCGTTGAAACTCCTCACCTCTCGCAGGCATGGATCGATCGTGGCGGCACCGTCGTTCGGCTTTCCCAACGATCCCGGGACGGAACGAAACTGGGATTACCGCTATACGTGGTTGAGGGATGCCGCCTTCACCATCTATGCCTTCATGCGGCTGGGCTTCACGGAGGAAGCCTCGGGATTCATGAAGTGGCTGGAGGGGAGGATCCGGTCTCTCGAGGAGGGTAGCCATCTACGCGTGATGTACCGGATCGACGGAGAGCCCCTGGAGGGGGAGGTCTTTTTGGATCATCTCAACGGATGGCGCGGGTCCAGGCCCGTTCGAGTCGGGTCGACCAACGAGGATCAGTTGCAACTGGATATCTACGGGGAGCTGATGGATTCCCTCTACCTTTTCGACAAGTACGGCACGCCGGTCTCCTACGACCTGTGGGGGCAGATTTGTAAGCTCGTCGAGTTTGTCGTGGAGAACTGGCGGAAGCCGGACACCAGCATCTGGGAGATCCGGGACGGGACGCGGGAATTTCTCTACTCGAGGGTGATGTGCTGGGTGGCGATGGACCGGGGCGTGCGGCTGGCGCGCAAGAGAAGTTTGCCCGCCCCTCTGGAGCGGTGGATTCGAGCGCGCGACGAGGCCTACGAATCGGTCTTCCGGGAGTTTTGGTCGGAGAAGAAAAGGTCCTTCGTGCAATTCAAAGGAACCGAGTCTCTGGACGCGGCCGCCCTCATCATGCCGCTGGTTCGCTTCATCAGTCCGACCGATCCCCGATGGATCAGCACCTTGAAGGCCATCCGCGAGGAACTGAGCGAGGATTCGCTGGTTTACCGGTATCGGGTGAACGAGGCGTTCGACGAGCACCTCGAGGGGGAAGACGGGAGTTTTTCCATCTGTTCGTTCTGGTTGATCGAATGCCTTTCCCGATCCGGCGAGGCCGAACAGGCCCGCTACTACTTCGAGAAAATGCTGAGTTATGCGAGCCCTTTGGGATTATTTTCCGAGCAGATCGGTTCCCGGGGGGAGGCTCTCGGCAATATGCCGCAGGCCTTTACGCACCTCTCGCTGATCAGTGCGGCCTTCGATCTCGACCGCCGACTCGAAACGGGGAACCGCGGAGGGCCGACCGCCTACCGGAGTCGGTAGAGCGGAGTGCCTCTTCCGTTCGGATCGGAATTTGCGGTGGTCTAGCGGTTGTGTAGACCCGTCGGGTTTGTTAGGGTGTTTTCCATGAAGAGCGATGTTTTGCCTATCGAGGTCAGGGGAGTCATGCCGACGGCGAGCGGTTGTGCCGTGTTCCTTGGTAACGAGGAGAAAGTTTTCGTGATCTACGTGGACCAGGGGATCGGCCAAACGATCTCCATGGCGATCAACGAAGTGAAGAAGGAGAGACCGATGACCCACGACCTCATCGGGAGCATCTTCCAGGGGTTCGGGATCGAGCTGCAACGCATGGTCGTGAACGACGTCGACGACGGCACCTTTTACGCCCGGCTGATTCTGAGGATGGATAACGAAATCGACACCAAACTCGTAGAGCTGGACGCCCGGCCGAGCGACTCGCTCGTACTCGCCCTGCAGATGAAAAAGCCGATCTTCGTGGACCGGTCCGTTCTCGAGAAAGTGGACGACATGTCCGAGATTCTGGAGCGTATCCTGAATCAGGAGGGTGAAAGCGAATGAAGCTCAGGACATTTGGGAAAGGGATTCTCTTCCTGCTTGTCCTTCTCGGCGTCTTGATGGGCTTACTCTTCGTCCCGGCGGTCCAGAAGGCGATTCTGGTTGCGGTGGTGTCCTCGGAGGACCGGGAGATCGCGGTAAAGTCGGTGCGGGTCGGCTTGGGCGGTGCCACGATCCGGGATCTCGAAATTCGGCAGGGGGACACCCTTTTCCGGGTCCCCTCGGTGAGGGCGGAGTTTGGATTGCTTTCCCTGCTGGGCGAGCGTCCGGAGGTATCGTCCATCGAAGTGCGGGACTTTTTTCTCCGGATGCCCGGGCCGACCGAGGAGGACGACCGGAAGGAGGAGGGCCGGGGCGAGCCGATTCTGCCCGAGAAGTTCACCGGTCTGCTGTCCGAAAGCTTCCCCGTCGCCCTGGGCGGGCTGTCGATCCATGGCTCCGTCGCGGTCCCTGGGAAGGGCGAGATCCGGTTGAGCCTCGAGGCGGAGAATCTTGTTCCGGGAGCGGAAGGCGAATTCGGGTTTTCGGTCGATCCGAACGAGTCGGCGGACGAGACGATTCCCGGGGTGTCGGGAGGGGGGACGGTTTCCTTGGACGAACGAGGAAGGCCGTTGGAAATTTCCCTGGATGCAACCCTGTCGTCCCGCATCGCGGCAACCCCGGGCAGTCTGCAAATTTCAGGGGCCTTTGTTCGAAACAAGACGGGAGAGCAATACGACATCGACCTGTCTTCGGAGGAACTTTTCGCGAACGGACGCGGCCGGGTGGAGGGCATCTGGGACGCCTCGGCGGGCGAGCTGGGAGTCACCCTCTCCGCTGCCGGACCGAACCTGGACTTTCTCCAACCGTTCGTCTCCCAAGACGTTCCCGCAGTCAGTTTTGAGGTGGACGCCAGCCTGAAAGCCATCCCCGGAGAAGCTTTGCGGGATGCGAATCTGACGGTTTCGGCGACGGTTTCCCGGGAGGAGGTTCCCGGCGTCGAACAGGATATCCGGGTGGCGACCGAGTTTACACTGAGGTCGGATGACGATAGGGGCATCGTCGTTACCGACGCCCGGGGGGTGGTGTCCCCGGTGAATGAGGAGGCCGGGTGGTTGGAGTTTACTCTCTCGAAGCCCTTGCCCGTGGAGGCCATTGCCGGAATGGAAATTCCGGAAGGGGAGTTCGGCTCGCTGCGCTTCGCGGTGCCGGGTCCGGTTTTGAGTTCCCTCGTCGAAGGCTGGGCCGTGGGCGGCTTGACGGGAGAGTGGAGTTTGGTCGGTTCCGGTGATGCGTTGCGGCTGGAGCCCGGAGACCCGTGGACCGTGTCGGTCGGACCCGATTCGGCCGAGGCCCGGGTGGACTTCGCCTTCGCCCCGAGGGTATCGCTCCTGGCGGAGGGGGATGTGAGGATCGTTACGGAAGCGACTCTTTCGGCGGACGGACGATCCCTTTCCGTCAACGCGGAGGCTGCGATTCCGAAAACGGATCCCGGGGAGGCAGAGGTGCAGGTGGGAGCGAGCGGAGATCTTCTTGCGGCGGCTCCGCTGTTCCCGGAAATGGACGATTTTCCCGGGGGCCGCGTAGAGGCGGATCTGGATGTGGGCCTGGGCGAGACGGTCGCGGTGTCCGGGCGGGTCGGTCTTCAACGCTTTCGGGTGGAAGGGCTGCCCGAGGCAATGGCGGAATTGACCGTGGGACAACTGGAGATCCGGCCCGGCGACGAGCTTCACCTGGATGCATCGCTTTCGGGCACATGGTCCGCCAACGGATCCACCACGGTCGTGGAAGCATCGGATCTCTCGGTGCGGATGAGTGATAAAGCCAGGCCGAGGATCGAATCCGGACATCTTACGTTCGACTTTGATCCCGAGGCCTTTCGGAATGACTCCGAGACGGCATCCTCCCCGGGTCCGGAAGTTGCCGCGGCCGGTGGCGGCGGACTGCCCGAACCGGAGACCTTTGCGCTGCTGCGGGAATCCCTGCAACTGCCGGTTGAGATCGTGAATTTCGAGGCCGACGGCTCGGTTCTCTGGAAGGACGACACCCTTGGCACGAAGCTCGCCCTTTCGAACTGGATCGCGGGAACGGAAGGCACGTTCCGTTTGGAGGTTGAACATTCGGACGCTTCCTCTCCGCCGATTGAAGTCAAAGGTCTTTCGCGAATCGACTCGAAGGGTGGGTTGCGAAACGTCGAGGGATCGGCATCCCTCCCCGGAAATTCGATGGGAGACGGACTTCCCGGAGTTTTCGTCGAGTTTACCTTCACTCCCGGCTTTGCCGATGCCCCCCTCGTATTCAACGTTTTGAACGCCGAAGAGGGAGTCCGGCTGCTTACCGCCTCGGTCGCCTACGACGAGACGGTGAATGTCCTGCTCGAGAGCGATTTGAATGGGATTCGTCGAACCGATTGGGGGAGATTTCTTCCCAACCTGGACGGCGGGCGTCTTCGGGTGGAGGGAATCCTGAGCGGGGAATCCTTCGAGGCGCAGGTAGAGTTGGCCGCAGTGGCACCTCTGGACTCGTTTGACAGTTTCGACCTTGCCGGTAAGGCGATCCTGACCTCCCTTTCTCCCGTAAAGGCCGGAATGTCCGGACAGCTGACCGATGCGAAGGACCAGGTGTCCGACCTGAATCTCCAGATCGCGGAGACGGCCGCGGCAGAGTACGAGATTTCCGCTCGGGGAAACCGGGTCGATGTGGAGGCCTTCCGGGATTTCGCCTCGATCTGGCAAGGCGAATCCGGCGAAGAGATGGCGGCTGTTGAAGAGTCCGCGGATACGGAAGAAGATCCGTGGCCCTTCGACGAGGGGGTGCCTGAACTAACGGGAAGCGCGTCGATCCGACAGGTCGTCCTGCCGGAGTCCTCCGACCTGAATCGGATCGAGGCGCGCTGGAGCACGGCGGCGGAGGCGGTTTCCCTTCAGGTGTCGGGTGCCTGGATGGAGGATAGCTCGTTTACGGGAGAAGTGCGGCTGTCCAAAGACCCGAACGGGGTGGGTGGTTCCGTGCGGGGCCGGGTGGAATCGATTCCGCTAGGCTCTCTTTTGAGAGAGCTTGAGCCGAACCAAACTCCGACCGCCGAAGGTGCCTTTGATGTGGGAATCGATTTTTCCGGGTCGGCAATGAGTCTCCGGAAATTGCCGGGCCGCATGGAAGGTGTTCTATCGGTGGAAGGGAGAGAGGGGTTGATTCGTTCCTTGAAGCCGGAGAAACGGGTCACCCGGCTTCTGGAAGTAGGATCCCTGGCGGGGATTCTCCTTTCCGGCACCCTCAATCGCCCGGGGGTGGGGGCCTTGGGCGAAGTCGTGATGTTGTTCAAGGAAGTGCCTTTTACGACCCTGGCGATTGAATTGGCCCGGACCGGGGAGCAGCGCACGGAGATCCGAAAATTGGAGCTTCGCGGCCCCTACCTGTCGCTCGATGGTGCCGGGATCATCGAGCCGAGTGAACTCGAGGGAATTCCCGAGAGTCCCATGCGGATCAAACTTCTGTTTGGCGCGAAAGAGCAACTCGCCCGACCTCTTCGCATCCTCGGCTTGCTGGGAACGGAAAAAATCGCCGGAGACTACACGGAATGGAAAAAGCCGGTCGTGCTGAAGGGGACGCTCCTGAGCCCGGATCCCGGCGAATTGTGGGACAGCGTGATCACCGCCGTCGAACGCGCTGCAACGATGAATCCGAAGGATCTGGAACGGGAAGACGGCAAGCAGGAAACGGAACAGGAAAAGAAGAAGACCTCGCAGGAGGAAATGATCGAGGAGGGCGTGAATCAGCTCTTCAATGTTTTGGGTCTATAGCGGGAGGGGTGAAAAGGACATAAGACATAGGATATTTATCGTAGTTAGTGGGCAGAAATGGACCCGCATGGAGCGGGAAACCGACAGGGAAGAGATCCGCGGGATACCCATCTGGGGAATACACGGGAAAATTGGACCCTTTTTGCCTTTTTCCGGGCTGCGCGGCCTTTCATGCATCGGCGGTCGGATTTCCTCCGCTACCGGCTTGCAGCCGTCAGAGAAGAAGAGGAAATGAGCATTAGAAAATTTAATGCTAAAATTTCCCAGAATGAAAATAGGGCTTGACCGGA
>CAZBLJ010000006.1:0-27625 GCA_964492605.1 uncultured Puniceicoccaceae bacterium | reverse complement strand
TCCGCCTCCCAAACCACGGGACAGGAATGTCCCGTTTCCGGGGGGCGGACATTCCTGTCCGCCGTGAGCAGGCCCCGGCCTGTGAGAGAACGCTCCCAGCCGGTCTCCCGATATCCCATCTCCGCACCTTCTGGCCTCTCCGCAAAAGAAGGAACGGCCCAGGCATTCGACAACGCCAGGTTTGATCCGGTGGATGGGTATTCCTTCTACGACTTGCCGATTCCCGCACGCTGTCTGCGTGTCGGATTCTCCGGGCGGGCGTGAGAGGCGGCGGGGCGGGGAATGAAGTCGCCCGGCTACGGGGTACCGGGGGTTCCGGCCATCGTCTGGCGGACGATCAGCCAGGCTTTCCAGTAATTGGTGATGCCGCCCAGAAAAAAGAGGAGGCTGCCGACAAGATACTGGGAGGCGAGAAAGGCGTCGAGGGTCCGGGCGGCGTCGGGTGTTACGGGGTGCCAGAGGTAGGGAATGGAGGCAACCGTGAAGAGAACCGACCCCGTGACGAAGGTCACGGCGGTGAGGTTGATCAGTTGCAACGGTGCCCGCTCGGATTTGTGGGGGACCTGGAGAACATTGACCGAGGCACCGACGACAAAGAGCAGGCTTCCGATGATGAAACACCAGGCCCCCGCGTCGATCCAATCGATGAAGGAGAGGAAAAACAGGCTGCCGACCATAAAGAGGAGGGTGCCGAGTTCGTAGTTCAGGGCGGCGACGAGTTCGAGCCGGTCGTCGAGGTCGGGACGCTCCTTCAATTTCCGGTGGCGACGGACCTCGATCAAGTCGTGGCTGGTAACGATGAGGTAGAGGATGGAGCCGCCGAAGAAGATCCACGCCCCGGCATCCATGAGCGGAGCGAGGGCGGGAAAGAAGAAGATGCTTCCGACGACAAACGAGAGCCCGCCGATCTTGTAGAGGACCGCGTTCAAGGTTTCCCAGCGGAACTGGGCGCGGAGATCCTTGCGGTCTCCGACGAGTTGCAGAAGCCGGGGGCGGTTGGAAATGAGATGGGGCATCTTTTGGAGCTTTTCTTGTGTCGAAAATTTTTCCAGAAAATTCTCGAAATTCTTTCTTGCCTGCGAATTGCCGGAAGGTATTCTCCTCCGTTTTCCCTTCAATCAAAACCTTTCCAAATACATGCCTACCATTAACCAATTGGTCCGCAAGCCTCGCCAGCTGGTGAAGGCCAAGACGAAGTCGCCCGCGTTGAAAGACAACCCTTTCCGGCGCGGCGTCTGCGTGCAAGTGATGACCCGTACTCCGAAGAAGCCGAACTCGGCGATTCGGAAGGTGGCCAAGGTGCGCCTGACCACGGGGATCGAGGTGATCGCCTATATCCCCGACGAGGGGCACAACTTGCAGGAGCACAGCATCGTCCTGGTTCGCGGGGGTCGTGTGAAGGACTTGCCGGGCGTCCGCTACCACATCGTTCGTGGCACGCTGGACTGCCGGGGGGTCGAGAAGCGTCGCCGCAGCCGTTCGAAATACGGCGTGAAACGTCCGAAAGAGTAAGTCGAACCCGAAATTTTTTTGAATCATGTCGCGTCGTCGCCAAGCCGAAAAACGGGATTTCATTCCCGATCCCCGCTACCAGAGCCAATTGGTCAGCCAGCTGATCAACATGGTCATGAACCGCGGGAAGAAGTCTCTCGCCCAGCGGATCGTGTACTCCGCTTTTGAGAGGGCCAGCGAGAAGCTCGAGAAGGGGGATCCGGTGGATCTTCTTCTGGGCGCTCTGGAGAACGCCCGTCCGAAGCTGGAGGTGAAGAGCCGCCGGGTCGGGGGTGCGACCTACCAGGTGCCGGTGGAGCTGAGCTACGAGCGCCAGCAGGGCCTCGCCCTCCGCTGGATGGTAAACTCGGCCCGCGCCCGCAAGGGGGTTTCCATGGGGGAAGCCCTGGCGAACGAAATCATCGATGCCTACAACGGCACGGGAACGGTGGTCCGCAAAAAGGAAGAAACCCACCGCATGGCCCAGGCGAACCGCGCCTTTGCCCACCTTCGCTGGTAACCGCAACCGTCGGAACCTTGCCTGAAGCCCCGGAGATTTTGTCATGTCCGCCACCACGGAAATTCTCGATGTTAACGCCAAGGAGCGCAAATGCCCCCTGGAGCGTACTCGGAATATCGGGATCGCGGCGCATATCGACGCGGGGAAGACGACCACGACGGAGCGCATGCTCTATTATACCGGGGTCGTTCACAAGATCGGCGAGGTCCACGAGGGCACGGCGGTAACGGATTGGATGGCCCAGGAGCGGGAGCGGGGGATCACCATCACCTCCGCCGCGATCTCCTGCGAATGGACGGCAAGTTGGGGACCGTTTGCCGACCAACGGCACCGGATCAACATCATCGATACGCCGGGGCACGTCGATTTCACGGCCGAGGTGGAGCGTTCGCTCCGGGTCCTGGACGGTGCGGTCGGCGTTTTCTGCGCGGTAGCGGGTGTCCAGCCGCAGTCCGAGACGGTCTGGCGGCAGATGGACAAATACAGCGTTCCGCGGATCGCCTTCATCAACAAGATGGACCGGACCGGCGCCGACTTCCACGCTGCCATCCGGAGCATGAGGGATCGGCTGCGCGCCAATGCGCATCCGCTCTATCTCCCGATCGGCGCGGAGGACCAATTCAAGGGTCTGGTGGACCTGGTCGCGATGAAGGCTCTGCTCTACGACGAGACCGATCCGCTCGGCGTCAAGTTCGACCTGTCGGACATTCCCGCGGAGATGGAGGACGAAGCCACCGAATACCGGGAGAAGCTGATCGAAGCGCTCGCGGATTTCGACGACGGCCTGGCGAACAAATATCTGGAGGGCGAATTCCTGTCGGAGGACGAAGTGCGGGCCGCCGTTCGCAAAGCGACTCTCTCCCGGGAATTCGTCGGGGTGATTCCCGGATCGGCGTTCAAGAACAAGGGCGTGCAGCGTCTTCTCGACGCGATCCTCGATTACCTGCCGTCCCCGGTGGACGTGCCGGCGATCCGCGGTCAGAACTCCGGGGAGGACGAAGTAGTCGTCCAGGCCGACGACCACGGCAAGATGGCCGGATTGGCGTTCAAGCTGATGACCGATCCGTTCGTGGGGAAACTGGTTTTCTTCCGCGTCTATTGCGGTCGGCTCGAGAAGGGGATGGCGGTTTTCAACCCGCGCACCCGCAAGAGCGAACGCATCAGCCGCCTGATGATCATGAAGGCGGATTCCCGCGAGGACATCGATGTCGCCTTTTCCGGCGACATTTGTGCGATTATCGGGGCGAAAGACATCGTGACCGGCGACACCCTTTGCGACAAGAATCTGGATATCCGGCTCGAGCCTCCCTCGTTTCCGGAGCCGGTCATCTCGATGTCCATCGAGCCGAATTCGAAGGCCGACCAGGAGAAGATGTCCCTCGGTCTCCAGCGTTTGGCCGAGGAAGACCCGACCTTCGTGGTCACCTCCAATGCGGAGACGGGCCAGACGCTGATCGCGGGCATGGGGGAGCTTCATCTGGAGATCATCCGCGACCGTCTGTTCCGGGAGTTCAAGGTCGACGCCGACGCGGGCCGCCCGCAGATCGCCTACCGCGAGACGGTGGCTTCCTCCGCCGAAGGGGAGGGCAAGTTTATCCGCCAATCCGGCGGGCGCGGCCAGTACGGCCACTGCGTGATCAAGCTCGAGCCCAACGAAAAGGGCAAGGGCATGGAATTGGTCAACGAGATCGTCGGCGGGGTGATTCCGAAAGAGTTTATCAAGCCGACCCTGGACGGAATCACGGAGGCCTCCCGCAACGGAGTCGTGGCGGGGTATCCGGTCGTCGATTTCAAAGTGCGGCTCGTCGACGGTTCCTTCCACGATGTGGATTCTTCGGAGATGGCCTTCAAGATGGCGGGCATTTTCGCTTTCAAGGAGGCGATGAAGAAGGCGTCGCCGGTTCTGCTCGAGCCGATCATGAAGGTCGACGTGGAGACGCCGGACGAATTCCAGGGGGACATCGTGGGGGACATCAACCGCCGCCGGGGCCAGATCCAAAGCATGACCACCCGGAACGAGTTGACCTCGATCCACGGGTTCGTTCCCCTCGAAACGATGTTCGGCTACGCCACCGACGTCCGCTCTCTTTCAAAGGGGCGCGCCTCCTACACCATGGAACCCTCCCACTTCGAACAAGTGCCGCCGGGCGTCCTCTCGAAAATCGTCGAGACGACCCCGGGCTACGGAAACTGAACCTTTTCCAACCGAACCGAAAATTTCTTTTTACCAACGATGAGCAAGCCACGTATCCGCATTAAACTGAAAGGCTTCGACTACCGGGTCGTCGACCAGTCCACGACGGACATCGTCGACACCGCGAAGCGCTCGGGTGCCCGTGTTTCGGGCCCGATCCCGCTTCCCACCCGGATCGAGAAGTTCACCGTCAACCGGTCGCCGCACGTCGACAAGAAATCGATGGACCAGTTCGAATTGCGCACGCACAGTCGCTTGCTCGACATCATCGAACCGACGGCCAACACGGTCGACGATCTGAAAAAGCTGAATCTGCCCGCCGGGGTCGAGATCACCATCAACGTCTGATCCGCCCCCTCTTCGGAACCGAAAACGAGATTTTTTAACACTACCGTCTAAATCAACCAAACCAGAACCGCTAACGCAGGGCCCTTCCGGGTTCAACGGAGGATTCCACCCCCCTGCCTCTTGCATATGAGCTTCCAATTGATCGCGAAAAAGGTCGGCATGACCCAGGTGTTTGACGAAAACAACCGCCTGCTGCCGGTCACCGTACTAGAAGCCGGGCCCTGCCCGGTCACCCAGGTGAAGACCGTCGAGAAAGACGGCTATGCCGCCGTGCAGATCGGCTACGGTCCCCAGAAGGAGGGCCGCCTGACCCAGCCGGAACTCGGCCATCTGAAAAAGGCCGGAGTGGACGCCGTGCGCGTGTTGCAGGAGTTCCTGCTGGCCGACGGGGAGTCCTACGAGACGGGAGAGACCCTCACCGTCGAGAAGTTCACGGAAGTGGAGAAGGTCGACGTGATCGGCATGTCGAAGGGACAGGGATTCCAGGGGGTGGTGAAGCGCTACGGATTCAGCGGAGGCCCGGCCTCCCACGGTTCGATGACGCACCGCCGCGGGGGTTCCTACGGATTTTGCCAGGACCCGGGGCACGTCATCAAAGGAAAGAAGATGCCGGGCCACATGGGCAGCAAAAGGCGCACGGTGCAGAACCTCCGGGTCGTCAAAGTGGACGCCGAGAAGAACCTGCTCCTGGTGAAGGGCAGCCTTCCCGGGCCGAACGGTAGTCTGGTCACGGTGCGTCCGGCCAAGAAACAGCGGAACAAGGTCGCCGCCTGACGGTGCGAAAATAGCGAAGGAGTAGATCGATGAATTTAAAGCATTATTCCGCAGACGGATCCGGTGGCGACGAGCGCGAAGTCGCCGGTTTTCCGGAGTTCGAAGGATCGAAGGGCCGCATGGCCCTCCGGCAGGTGATTATCGCCATGCAGGCGAATCTCCGGCAGGGCAACGCCTCGACCAAAACCCGTGCCGAGGTGGCCGGATCCGGCAAGAAGATGTTCCGCCAGAAGGGAACGGGCATGGCCCGCCGCGGACCGAAGCGTACGCCGGTCCTTCGCGGAGGGGGTGTCGCCTTCGGACCGAAGCCGCGCGACTACAGCCAGAAGGTGAACCGGAAGGTCCGCCGCATGGCTCTCGCCCGGGCTCTTTTCGAGCGGGGTTCGGCCGGATCGATCCGGGTGATCGAAAAGTGGGAGGTGATCGAGCCGAAGACCAAGCCGTTCGCCGAATTGCTCGGCAAGGTTGCTCCCGAGCGGAAGGTACTGGTGGTCGACGATGAGATCGACCCCAACGTCGCTCTGTCGGGACGGAACGTCGAAGGCGTCCACTTCGCCGAATCGGGCAACCTCAACGCCTACGACGTGGTCCGCTTCGACGGGATCGTTCTGAGCGAGCGGGCCCTCGCCACGCTCCTGGCCCGCGTAAACGGAGGTGAATCATGATCGAGCCAGCAAAAGTTCTCAAGGAAAGCCGCGTCACGGAGAAGGCGACCAACCTGACCGCCAACCTGAACCAGTACACCTTCGAGGTTTATCCCGAGGCGAACCGGACCCAGGTCAAGCAGGCGGTCGAGCAGGTCTTCAAAGTGGACGTGGCCAAAGTCAACATTCTGAACGTCAAGCCGCGGCACCGCCGCGACCGCATGCGCCGGAACCGTCTCGGACGGGTCGCGGGCATGAAGAAGGCGGTCGTCACTCTCAAGGAAGGAAGCTCAATCGAGATGATCTGAGGATCGATCCCGAGCGGAGGAAACAACCATGCCCAATATTGAATTCAATCCCGTAACTCCCGGCCAGCGGCACTACGTCCGGAACAGCCGCGAGGTTTCGAACAAGCGCCCGGAGCGTCGCCTGACGAAGTCGAAGCACAATCCGAAGGGTCGCAACGCCTACGGACGCATCACTTCGCGCCGGCGGGGCGGCGGACACAAGCGCCTCTACCGCGAAATCGATTTCCGCCGCGACAAGCTCGACGTTCCGGCGACCATCCGCGCGATCGAGTACGATCCGAATCGCTCGGCCCATCTGGCCCTGCTCTTCTACGCGGACGGCGAGAAGCGCTACATCCTGGCGCCGAACAAATCGAAGGTCGGCGACAAGGTCGTCTCCGCCAACAAGGCCGAGGGCGAGTTCCATCCCGGATACAATTATCCGCTTTCGGAGATCCCGCCGGCCACACGCGTCCACTGCGTCGAGCTGGAACCCGGCAAGGGTGCCCGCATCGCGCGGGGTGCCGGTGCCGGTGCGCAACTGGTCGCCGTGGAAGGGGACCGCGCCACGTTGAAGATGCCCAGCGGAGAAATCCGTCTGGTTCATTCCCGGTGCCGGGCCACGATCGGCCAGGTCGGGAATCTGGGTCATTCCAACCAGTCCCTCGGAAAGGCCGGGCGCACCCGTTGGCAGGGTCGCCGCCCCCGCGTTCGCGGTGTGGCGATGAACCCGGTCGACCACCCGATGGGCGGGGGAGAGGGCCGCACCTCCGGCGGCGGCCACCCGGTGTCACCCTGGGGGCAGCTCTCGAAGGGCTATCCGACCCGCCGCAAGTCCAAGCCGTCCAACTCGATGATTCTCGTCCGTCGCAACGGGCGGAAGATGAAGCGCTAACCTTTCGACCCTTATTTAACGAACCATGGCACGATCCATCAAAAAAGGATTCTTCGTCGATCCGAGCCTTATGAAGAAGGTTGAGGAGGCGCAGCGGGCGAACTCCCGCAAGCCGATTCAGACTTGGTCCCGGCGCTCGACGATCACCCCCGACTTCGTCGGCCTGAACCTGAACGTCCACAACGGGCGCACCTTCGTTCCCGTCTATATCACGGAGAACATGGTGGGCCACAAACTGGGTGAGTTCTCCCTGACCCGCACCTTCAAATCGCACAGTCCGCACAACCGCTGATTTTCCATGCCGCCGCTCTCCTTCATCCGCACCTTTGCAGCGCTGTCTCTCCTGGCAGTCGCCGCTTACGGCGCGCCCTCCCGCCCCGGATTCGTCGACCGTCTCGAGCCGTCGAACCGTGCGGAGGTGTCCCGTGTCGTTGCGGGGAGCGAAGCCGACCTCGTCGTTCTATCGTCGGGCTGGCTGGAAGGATTCCGCACCGGAATGAGCTGCGTCGTTTCGGACGGGCGGCAGAAGACCGGCGAAATCCTTTTGGTGGACGTGCGGCTCAACCACGCGGTTGGCCTGATCGTCAACCTTTCCGAAAACGCCGGGATCGATCCCGGCAATCTCGTTACCGTTAAGACCTTTACCGTCTCCCGCTAAGAGTCATGCAAATCCAAGCTTATACCAAATACGCGAGAATGTCCCCGAAGAAGCTTCGGGAAGTCGCTCGCGAAGTACAGGGTCGCAACGCCGCCGAGGCGCTCGACCTGCTTCAATTCATTCCCCGCAAGTCGGCCCGGCTTCTTCGGAAGACCTTGCAGTCGGCCGTCGCGAACGCGGAGAACAACGAGAATCTGGTCGCCGACAATCTGATCGTCGAGCGGGCGCTCGTGGAAGAAGGTCCGCAGTTGAAGCGCTTCCGTCCCGCTTCGCGCGGATCGGCGCACCCCTACAGCAAACGAACCAGTCACATCCGCATCGTCCTCAGCGACGAATCCTGAATCTTTCCGCAATATCATGGGTCAAAAAGTCAATCCAATCGGTTTCCGTCTTTCCGTCCGCCGCAACTGGCGCGCGCGCTGGTATGCGCGCAAGAAGGACTACGCTCCCCAACTCGAGGAGGACATCCGCATCCGCCAATTCCTCGAAACACGCCTGCGTACGGCGTCGGTCCCGCATGTCTTTATCGAGCGGGCCTCGAGCCGCATCCGCGTGACCATTTACACCGCCCGTCCGGGGATGGTGATCGGTCGCCGGGGCCAGGATCTGGAGCGGATGAAAGCCGAGCTGAACAAGCGCATCGGCAAGGAGGTCCTGATCGAAGTGCAGGAGATCAAGAAGCCCGACCTGGTCGCCCGACTGGTCGCGGAGAACGTGGCCCTCCAGCTCGAGCGCCGCATCTCCTTCCGCCGGGCCATGAAACGTGCGGTGCAGACCACCATGGCCATGGGGGCGGAGGGGATTCGCATCCAGGTGAGCGGTCGGCTCGGCGGTGCCGACATCGCGCGGACCGAGCAGCAGCGTTCGGGCCGCGTTCCCCTTCACACCCTCCGCGAGAACATCGACTACGGATTGGCCGAGGCGGAAACCGTTTACGGGAAGATCGGCATCAAATGCTGGCTCTGCCTGAAACCTGAAGACGTGCAGTTCTAACCCCTTTCGGAGACAAGAAAAATGCCACTTTTACCATCGAGAACGAAATACCGCAAAGTCCACAAGGGCCGCATCCGGGGCAAAGCCAAGGGCGGCGACACGCTGGCCTTCGGGGAATTCGGAATCCAGACGCTGGACCGGGGTCGCATGACCGCGCGGCAGATCGAGGCCGCGCGTGTGGCGATCAACCGCCACCTGAAACGGAAAGGAAAGGTCTGGATCCGGGTATTCCCCCACAAGCCGGTTACGAAGAAACCCGCCGAAACCCGGCAGGGCAAGGGCAAGGGCGGCGTCGAATACTGGGCGGCCGTCATCAAACCGGGCACCATCCTGTTCGAAGTCGCCGGTTGCAGTGTGACGGCGGCCCGCGAAGCCTTCCGCAAGGCGGACGGGAAGCTCCCGTTCCGCTGCCGGTTTGTCACCCGTGAAACGCTTGATTGATCCGTAGAAGGAACCACCGATGAATACGAAAGACATCCGCGAACTTTCCGTCGCCGAGATCGAAAAGAAGATCCGCGATTCCCGCGCCGAACTCGTCCAGCTGCGCCTGCGCAAGCAGACCGGCCAGGTCGAAAAGCCCCACCTGCTCCGGGAACTCCGCCGCGAACTCGCCCGGTTACAGACCATTTTGAAGGATAAGAAGGCGGCTGAAGCCGCCGCATGACCACGAAAGGACCATGTCCATGAATGAACGAAACAGCCGCAAGGATTTGATGGGTGTCGTCAGTTCCCGCTCCGGGGACAAGACGGTGAAAGTCACCTATTTTTACAAGATTCCGCACCCGCTCTACAAAAAGGAGATCAAGCGGAAAACGGTGCTCCACGCCCATGACGAGAAGAACGAGTGCAAAGTCGGAGACAAGGTCGAGGTGATGGAAACCCGGCCCCTCAGCAAGCTGAAGCGCTGGCGCGTCGTCCGTGTGGTCGAGGCGGCCCCGACTCTTTAACCCATTTCATTACGGAGGATAATCCATGATTCAGACGCAATCCAGGGTCGACGTGGCCGATAACAGCGGGGCGAAAGTCGCGCAGATGATCCGGCGCATCGGTCAAAGCAAGAAGACCGCTTCCGTTGGCGATGTGATCATCTGCAACGTGAAGGAGAGCGCGACCGACGCCACCGTGAAAAAGGGCGAGGTCGTGCGGGCCGTCGTGGTTCGCACCAAGGCTCCGATCCGCCGGGCCGACGGCAGCTATCTGCGTTTCGACGGTAATGCGGTGGTGATCATCAACAAGGACGGAAATCCGCGCGGCACCCGTATCTTCGGGCCGGTCGCGCGCGAGCTGCGGGCGAAGTTCATGAAGATCATTTCGCTCGCACCGGAGGTTTTGTAACATGAGTAAGAGTATTAAAAAAGGAGACGAGGTCGTCGTCATCACCGGCGAGCACAAGGGTTCGCAGGGGAAGGTCCTGCAGGTCAACCCCGGGGCCGAGCGCGTTCTCGTCGAAGGAGTCAACATGCGCAAGCGGCACGAGCGGAAGACCCAGGAAGCCGAGGGCGGGATCGTCGAGCGGGAATCGCCGCTGCATCTCTCGAACGTGATGCTTCAAGAGCGCTGGGAGGAACGGAAAAACAAAAGAGGATAAGGAATTTTCTTGCTTCGGGGCGGCGAGGATTCATTCTCCCCGCTTTTTTTCCCCGCTAGCACCAACCCGGGTCGGAAATCCGGAGGAATCATGCAAAAGCCAAAATTACAGACCGTTTATCAAGAGACCATTCTCCCTGATTTGATGAAGGAGAAGGGGTACAAGAACGCACTCCAGGCACCGCGTCTGGAGAAGGTCGTCCTGAACACGGGCGTCAGTGCGAGCCTGGACAAGGCCGCCGTCGAGGAGGCCGCCAAGGACCTGGGTTCGATCGCAGGTCAGAAGGCGGTGATCACGAAGGCGCGGAAGAGCATCTCGAACTTCAAGCTGCGGGAAGGAATGCCGATCGGCGCCAAAGTCACGCTGCGGGGAGCCCGGATGTGGGATTTCGTTTATCGTGCGTTGAATATCGCGTTGCCGAATATCCGGGATTTCCGCGGAGTGCCGGGTAAGCTCGACGGGAGCGGCAATTACACTCTCGGGATCGCCGACCACACCATTTTTCCGGAGATCTCCAGCACCGACGGGAGCCGTCGTCAGATGGGTCTCGACATCACCTTTGTCACCAGCGCGACCGACGATGCGGAGGGGTACGATCTCCTGCAACGTCTGGGGATGCCGTTCCGCAAGAAGTCGACTGCGGAAGGCGCCGAAACGCAGGCCGCCGCATAACCGTTTAAGAGAGGAAAAAGTAGACCCATGGCCAAAAAATCCGCCATCCAACGCAATTTGAAACGCATCCGCCTGGAAGAGAAATACCGCGAGAAGCGGAAGGCTCTGAAGGAAAAGCTGCTCGATCCGGAACTGTCGGACGAAGAGTATTTCCGGGCTCAGAAGCAGCTATCCAAGCTCCCGCGCAACTCGTCGCCGGTGCGTGTCCGCAACCGCTGTGCGGTGACCGGGCGTCCCCGGGCCCACCTGCGGAAGTTCGGGCTTTCCCGGATCACCTTCCGCGAGCTTGCGACCGACGGGAAGGTTCCCGGCGTCACGAAGTCGTCCTGGTAACCTAAGGAGAATCGAAGAACATGGCTATTCACGATACAATCGGAGATTTTCTGACCGCGATCCGCAACGGTAGTCGGGCGAAGCGGGAAACCATCGAAACGCCCTACTCGAAGATGAGTCTGGCGATCGGCGAGATTCTCGTAAAGGAGGGCTACCTCTTGAGCTGCGAGAAGGTCGAAGCTCGCAAGAACGTTCCGGCGATCCGGATCGCATTGAAGTACGTCGACCACACGCCGGCGATCACCGACGTCCAGCGCGCGAGCAAGCCGGGCTGCCGCCGGTATACCTCGGCAACGGAAATGCCGAAGGTGCTCGGGGGACTGGGGTTCTCGATCATTTCGACTCCGCAGGGAGTCTTCAAGGATGCGGAGGCCCGTCGTCGCAAGGTCGGTGGCGAGGTTGTCTGCGAAGTCTGGTAAAGCGCGAGGAAGCAACCATGAGCAGAATTGGAAAACTACCGGTAGTCATTCCGGACAATGTGAAGGCCGAGATCACCGATCAGACGGTGAAAATCAACGGTCCGAAGGGCTCCCTGGAGCAAACCTTCGGTTCGGTGGTGAAGATCGAATTCGCCGACGGGCAGATTCAGGTGTCGCCGGTCGGGGAATCCCGCCGCGCCCGGGCCATGTACGGAACCACCCGCGCGATCATCGCGAACATGGTGCACGGCGTCGTGGAAGGGTTCACCAAGAATCTCGAAATCGAGGGCGTGGGATTTCGCGCCGCGGTGAAGGGCGATGTTCTCGATCTCTCCCTCGGTTTCTCCCACCCGATCAACTTTCCGATTCCGGAAGGGGTGACCGTCACGGTGGCCGAAAACACCAAAATCACGGTGGCCGGTCCCGACAAGCAGGCGGTGGGTGCCGTCGCCGCGCGCATCAAGAGTTATTATCCTGCGGAGCCCTATAAAGGGAAGGGCGTCCGCATCGCGGGCGAGTTCGTCCGTCGGAAGGAAGGCAAGAAGACGGCCTAAGTCGAAGGGCCGAGGAGAACGAAGTCATGAAATTGGAACGCAAACAGAAACTCGCCCGCAACCGCCGCTTCCGGATCCGCCGGAAAGTAAGGGGTACTGCGGAGCGTCCGCGCCTCACGGTTCACTTCTCGAACAAGCATGTTTACGCCCAGTGCGTGGACGACGAGGCGGGCGCCACTCTGGTGTACGCCTCCTCTCTCTCGAAGGACGGAGAGAGCGTGAAGCCGAACATCGAAGGTGCGGTGGCGCTGGGCGGGAAAATCGCCGAACTGGCGAAAGAAAAGAAGATCGAGGCGGTCGTTTTCGATCGCGCGGGCCGACTCTACCACGGATGCGTCAAGGCATTCGCGGAAGCCGCCCGCGAAAACGGACTGAAATTTTAAGGTATGAGAAATCCATCCAACTCACGCTCTCCGGCACCGGAACCGGAAGAATCCGAATTTTTCGAGAAGGTCGTCCACATCAACCGCTGTGCGAAGGTGGTGAAAGGCGGGCGCCGTTTCAGTTTTGCCGCTCTGGTCGTCGTCGGCGACCGAAAGGGGAAGGTCGGTTTCGGCTACGGGAAAGCCAAGGAAGTGCCCGAAGCGATCCGCAAAGGCACCGAACAGGCCCAGAAACACATGGTTCCGGTCCAGATCGATCATGAAACCATTCCGCACCCGGTCCTCGGTGAAGCCGACGGGGGCAAGGTGCTCCTGCGTCCCGCATCCGAGGGAACGGGGATCATCGCCGGCGGCGGTGTCCGCGCCGTTCTGGAAGCGGCGGGGGTGAACAACGTTTTGTCCAAGTCACTCGGTTCGAACAACCAACTCGCGATGGTCAACGCAACGCTGGAGGGCCTGACTCGCCTGCGTACCGCGAAGACGCGGGAGGAATTGCACGCAACCGCGGCCACTCCGGCCGAATGATCCAAATAAAGGAGATCCCATATCATGCGACTGCACGAATTGATTGATAGCAACGGTGGCAACCGCCGCAAGCGCCGCCTCGGTAAAGGCGAGGGCAACGGTCATGGAAAGACCTGCGGGCGCGGCCACAAGGGCAGCAAGTCCCGTTCCGGCTACAGCATCCAGCCCGGCTTCGAGGGCGGGCAAATGCCGATGTACCGGAAATTGCCCCACCGCGGATTCAGTAACTTCAAGTTCCACAAGGGTTTTGCGATCGTGAACCTCGGCGATCTGGCCCGTCTGGCGGACGAGGTCGGGGAGGTCGATCGCGAGGTTCTCGTCAAGGCGGGACTCGTTCGGGACAACTCTCTCCCCCTCAAAGTTCTGGGTGACGGTGAAATCGATAAGGCTCTCAAGGTGAAGGCCGACAAGTTTTCCGCATCCGCCAAGGCCAAGATCGAGGCGGCCGGCGGCGAGGCTTTGACCGACTAACAAAGGAAACGCCGCGACACGGCCTCTTCTCAGGGGGCGTGACGTCGATGCCCGAGGAAAATGCTCTCCGCTTTTACCAACAGTCTTAAGATCCCGGAACTGCGCCAGCGGATCTTTTTCACCCTGGCCCTGCTCTTCGTGGCGCGGGTGGGAGCGAACATCCCGCTTCCCGGGATCGATCCCCAGCCGATCAAGGACTTCTTCGCCGATCAAGCGTCGGCGGGAGGAGGAGTCGTCGGTCTGGTAAATATGTTTACCGGAGGGGCGCTCCTCAGGGGGGCGGTTTTCGCTCTCGGGGTGATGCCTTACATCAGCGCGTCGATCATCATGCAGTTGATGGGGGCCGTTTTTCCGGCGCTGGCCCGATTGCAGCAAGAGGGTGAGGTGGGTCGTCAGAAGATCAGCCAGTATACGCGCTATTTGACCATTGCGATCTGTCTGGTGCAGGCGGTTCTCCTGATTGTCGCTCTCGAGAAGAATCCTGGAACCCTGATCGGCGGGGATTTCAATCCGATGGAGTACGGGAACGTGGTCATCGCGAATCATATCTGGTTCCTGATCTCTTCCACGATCATATTGACTTGCGGGACGGTGATCCTGATGTGGCTGGGCGAGCAGATCACCCAGCGGGGCATCGGGAACGGGATCTCTTTGCTGATTACGGTGGGTATTCTGTCCGACCTGCCGGGTGCGATCTCCACGGCATGGCGGATGTTTAACGCGCCTCCGGGCTCGGAGGGTGCGGACCTGGGGCTGCCCCATGGGATCCTGATGATCGTGCTGCTGCTCGTGGTCACGGCGGGCATTGTCGCGGTCACCCAGGCACAGAGAAAAATCCCCGTGCAGTACGCGAAGCGGGTGGTCGGCCGGAAGGTCTATGGCGGACAGAATTCCTTTCTGCCGTTGAAGGTGAACTACTCGGGGGTCATGCCGGTGATCTTCGCCAGTGCGATCCTCCTGTTCCCCGCGCAGATTCTGGAAACGCTTTCCGGGGCGACCGGAATGGCTTTCTGGGGCGACATGGCCAGCTTCCTGGCCCGCGGGACCTGGTTCTACTACGTGACCTACGGGTCGTTGATTCTGATTTTCAGTTACTTTTGGGTATCGCTGATGTTCAAGCCGATCCAGATTGCGGACGATTTGAAGAAGAACGGCGGCTTCATCCCCGGGGTCCGTCCCGGCGAACCGACGGCCCGTTTCCTCGATTTCGTGATGACCCGTCTGACCCTCGCGGGGGCGATGTTCCTCACGATCATCGCGGTGTTCCCGGACCTGCTCCTCTTCGTCTATAACGTGCCGATCCAGGTGGCCATTTTCTTCGGCGGCACCGGAATGCTGATTACGGTCGGCGTCGTGCTGGATACGATGCGCCAGATCGAAACCTTCCTTCTGCAACGGCATTACGACGGATTCCTGAAGAAGGGCCGGATCCGCGGTCGGGGGCAGCAAAGCCGGAATCGCCAGATCGAGTCGCTCGAGTTGCGGGATTTCTGGAAGGTATGGCGACCGCTTCTCCTCCTCGCCGGTCTTCTTTTCCTTCTCGGCTTCGTCGCCTGGATCATTCGCTGACCGTGCGGGCCCTTGCGGGTTCGGAGTACGCATGATCAGGCAGGATCAGATTCCCGCATTGCGTGAAGCCAGTCGGATCGCGGCCACGGTACTCGAGGACATGTGCCGGGTCGTCGAAGCGGGCATGAATACCTACGACCTCGACCAGTTCGGGAAAAAGCGGATCGCCGAGCTGGGCGGTCGGAGCGCATGCTACCAATACCGGGTCCGGGATCTGGTCTTCCCTTCCCACACCTGCCTCTCGCTGAACGACGAGATCGTTCACGGGATCGGTCGCCTGGATCGTTCCATCGCCGAGGGCGACTTGCTGACGGTGGATGTTTGCGTGACATACGAGGGTGTGATCGGGGACAACGCCCGGACGATTCTGATCGGGAAGGGATCCCCTGCCGACGAACGCCTGGTGGCGGTGACCCGCACCGCGTTGGAACGAGCGATCGAGAAGGCGAGAGTGGGAAACCGGGTGGGGGAAATTTCCCACGCCGTCCAGAGTTACGTGGAGAAAAACGGATTCAGCGTCGTGCGCGATTTCGTGGGCCACGGGGTCGGAGCCACCATGCACGAAGAGCCGCAGATCCCGAATTTCGGCCGCCGGAAGTCGGGTTCCAGGCTGCGGGCCGGAATGGCCCTGGCGATCGAGCCGATGGTAAACGCGGGCTCCCACAAGGTGGAGATTCTCGGTGACGGCTGGACCGCGGTCACCCGCGACGGCAAGAACGCCGCGCATTTCGAGCATACGGTTTTGGTGACCGAAGACGGACCGGAAATTCTTACGGTACCGTTTTGACCTTTTTCTTGTCCGGAAGACTAAGCGGCCATTTTGCGTACCGTTGCTACGCCTCCGCCTTGAACGTTCTTCACGAGTCCAGGCGTGATGGATTTGAAATGATGGGGTTTGCGGGGGCACCGACGCCGAAGCTGTCGAGGTCGTAGTCTTTGCCCGCGGGCTGGTCGGGGGGAGCGAGCAGCCATGCCCAGGGGCCTGACGCGCCCCGGAAATGGTGGGGGCCCGCCATGTTGCGCAGCGAGGTAGCCAGATCGAAAGTAAGTGTGTGCTCGCCCGCGGAAACCGTGCCCGGAAAGTTCGCTTCGAAGGGAGGGTGAAGGACCGGCGCAATGGCGGACCGGTCGTCGAGCCATGCGCGGGCGGCGGTCGCTTCAAATCGGGGCAGGGCCAGCCGAAGACCCTTTTCGGCGGGTGCATCGAGCGTAAAGCGATACTCGTAGCGCAACCAGCCGCGGTAGAACGGCAAGCCGTCGGCAGTGAGGTCGCCCTCGGTCAGTGGCTTGGGGGCGACTGCCCGGAACCCCTGTCCGAGGGGTTCTACATGGAAGTCACCACGCAGGTAAACGGGCATGATCTCGACAAGGGCGGCCATTTCCCTGGCGCGCATGGTCAGGCGGTTGGGGCCGTCCTGAACCGCTGCGGAGATCGAGGCGCATGCGTATTCTTCGTCGAACCATGGCCGGAAGGTTGGTTCCGGCAGGGGCTTGCCGTTGAGCGAAATGTCGTAGAGCCAGGGTCGTTCCACGACAATCTCCAGGCTCTCGCGATCAATGCCATCCAGGGCAATTTCAAAGTCGTAGGCTACGACGCAACCGGGTTCGGGCGGAAACGGATACTCCTGCCAGTTGCGTTTGAATTGGTGGCCCATCTGCCAGGGGTTGCCGTCAAAACCATGCCGCCGCCAGTTTTCGGCATCGGCTTGAGCGGTGCCTTGCAGCTTGCCAAGGTTCTCCGGGTTACCGGATTCGGCCAGACGGCAGTAATCGAGCAGGAGCAGGTTCGGCTCGGTGCGCTCGGCGGAAACGAAACGTAAGGCATCCGCTCCGACCCGTGGCAGCGGTGAGGGTTTTGGTTTTGCGGGAGCTTCCGTTTTTCCGTCGACCAGGAAAAAGCGGTGGCTGCGCGGCGAAAGGTCGAGGTCGAACACCAGCGAGTCCTTTTGACTCTCGCTCTCACTTTCAAACATTTCTCCGGTTGCCGTATCCAATTCTACGGCACTGGAGCCTGTTACTTTCACTGCTCCTTTCACTCCCTCGGTTTCCCAGGGGGCGCAGAAGAACCAGAGTGTACCGCCGTCAGGAAGCTGGGTCCGACGCCAGACGAGGTTCTCGGGCAGGGCGGACCCATCGGGTGCGGCCAGATAGGGTGGAAGGGTCTCGCGCACGGCCCGAACCAGCGCGGCGTTGTCAGGGCAGGTTTTCCATTGGTCGGAGTATTTCTTCTGCAGTTGGGCCGGGCGATCGTCCAATCGGCCATCGACCCGGGTGGGAGCCGGTCCGGCAGCGAAGAGCTTTCCGCCGGCCTCAAGCCATCCGGTCATGTGGGCGAGGGTCGATTCGGTCCAGGTCTTCATGATGGGCGGGAGGACGAGCAGATCGTAAGCGCGCATTCCGTGGAGGAATTTTCCGCCTTCGACTTTGGTTTCCACGTCTCCGAGCAGGATCTCGTCGCCGAGATCGAAGTCGATCTGTCCTGCGTAAAGGTCGAGGTAAAACGCTTCGGTACACTCTTTCAGCTCACTCGGGTCGACCTCGCCGGATGCCTTCCATAAGCTGCCGTCCGGACGTCCGTCGAGCCAGCCGGACAGGGTGGGGTGGAGAACCAAAACGCGGTTGATTTCCTTGCCCTCGCGTTGTGCGGCGATTACCCGTGCAACGTGGTCGGAGTGAGTCCTGTAGCAGTCCCACCAGGGGCTGTGGGGCGACAGGGTCTGCGCCCAGTCGTATTTGCGAGCGCCGCCCAGGCTGTAGTGGCTCAGGTGGGGGTCCATGATGGTAACGCCAAACGCGAGCAAAAAATCTTCGCAGGTCTTGAACAGCGCAAAGGCAGCTGCGAAACCATCGGCACCGGACGACTCGACCATCACCTCGCGGTCGCGCCCGAGTTGGGCGGCAGCCGACGAAAGCTCCTTAAGATTGAGTAGATAAAGCCCGTTTTTGCGGAGTCTTGAGCGCACAAACTGGAATCCGAGCAGATCGTTACCCGGAGCGTGCATCCATCGATAGGTGGCCATGCTGTCGGGATTCGCGTTCGGCTTCGGCCATTGATTTTCCATAACGTGACCGGTGAAGCCGAGATGGTTTTCCCCGCACCATTCGAAGAGTTTTTTGAAAAAGTTATCGTCGAAGAGCCGTCGCATGGTCTTCCAGAAGTCGTAGCGGACTTTCGCAGAATCTCCGATTCCGAAGCAGAGGGCATCCAGATGCTCTTCCAGCTTGTAGCCATGCTCGCGCTCGAACTCGCGCAGGGAAGTCGGATTCAGGGTGAGGCCGTCCGAGTGGTAGAGGGAGGGCTCGTCGCAGAAACAGTAGCGAACGGTTTCGCCGAAGTGCTTGCCCGAGACGCGACGGTATTGGTCATGGGTGGTGCGGATGAAGGATCTGACCGCGTCCGGGTGCGTCAGGTCCGGCATGGGGAAGCCACCCTTGGCCGGATTCATCTGTAGCGGGCAAAGAAGGGCGGCGATGCGCCATGCGCCGTCTTCGGGCGGGCCGGCGTGCGTGCCGTCCTCGTCGAACCAGCCCAGGAGTGTTTGGGCTTTTTTCGCGATATTTCGGTCCCGCGTTTCGACCAGGCGAAGCTCGCGCCCGGCCACGTGTGAGGCGTCCGCCACGACGTGTCCACCCGCATGTCCCCCGGGGCAGGTGTATTCGTCGTAAATATTCCAGATCATTCCCCGGCGTTTGCACTCGGCCGCCGCCGTTTCCCACAGATCGAACCATTCCTGCGAGAGGTAGCCCAATTCGAGGCCCGGGCGCGCGTGCGTGAAGAATCCGCCGATGCCCTTGTCTTGAAAATCCGCCAGGCTGCGGGCAATACCCGGGGCGGAAATGGCACCGTTCCAGGACCATTGCAGCGCCGGGCGGCATTCGGAGGGTGGGTTTCGGAAGTTGGCGAACCAGTCGTCATTCATCGTAAAAGAAAGATATGCATCCGTCAGAGCCCTGCGAAACGATCAGCGATACAGCGGCCCGTAGGCATCGCAGGCCCGGAAGTCGGCACCTTCGAGTCCGGCCGTGCCGAAGGCGCGCCAGGCACTTGGGCGGAACACCCGCTCTTCGTTCACATTGTGCATATAAACAGGGATGCGGAGCATGGAAGCCAGCGTGAGATAAAGATGGCCGACATGGCCAGCCGTCATCACGCAGTGATTGGCGCCCCAGTTGTTCATCACTTCGTAGGTCGAGCGGAAGGCACCCTGGCCGTTCAGGCGCGGCGCGAACCAGGTGGTCGGCCAGGTCGGATTGGTTCGCTGATCGAGTCGATCGTGTACGGCGTCGGGGAGGTCCACCGTCCATCCCTCCGCAAGCTGCAGGCAGGGGCCAAGTCCGGCGGCGAGATTGAGCCGGATCATGGTGGCGGGCATTCCGCCCTTGGTGCGATACCGGGTGCTCATGCCGCCGCCGGGGAAGTATTCGGTGACCGACGGGTGCCAGGTAGTGTTTCGGAGGTGGGCCTCGACCTCCGCGTCCGTGATTTCCCAGAAAGGCTTCATGGTCGGATTCCCATCCGCATCCGTCTGATCCCCGGTCCCGTCCAGTGCGGCCGGTCCCGAGTTGATCAAGTGGAGAAGGCCGTCGGCTGCCGCACCCTCCAACTCATAGCCATCCGCAACCCGGGCCACGGCATCCGGACTCCAATAGGTGCGGAGGTCGGCAAAGATCTGTGCGCTGTGCGTCAGCAACCATCCGAAGAGCATCCCGGCTCCGTTCAGGGCGTCGTTCTCGGTCGCGACGATATAAGGGGGGCGTTTGCCGTTCCAATCGAAGGAGGTGTTGAGGATGGCCTCCATGAAATCGCCGTTGGGGAAATGGTCGGTCCACTGGCGCTGCCCCTGGAACCCGGCCGCCACGGCGTAGTGCCCCTGGGCCTGTTCTCCGTAGCCCGCCTCTGCGAGCTTGGGGTTGCCGACCATGAGGTCCCGGGCGATGAGGGCCATTTTGACGGAGTCCTCCCACTCGCGGTCGAGCTGTTCGCGACGGCGCTTGGTGGGGTCGCTGTTGTAATCCTCGCCTTCCCGACAGTTCTCCTTGACCCAGGAGAGGGCCTTTTCGAACTCCTCCCGGTCGAAGGTGCCTTTGCTCATCCGCCCGGCCAATTCCGACATATCGATGGCCTCGACTCTCATGCCGAGATAGTGTTCCCAGAAGGTCGGATCGACGACCGAACCGGCGATGCCCATGGAGGTTCCTCCCATGGAAAGGTAGGTCTTGCCGCGCATGAACGCGACGGCGAGGCCGGCGCGGGCGAAATTGAGCAGCTTCTCCACCACGTCTTCCGGCATGGTTTCGTCCCCGGCATCCTGAACGTCGCGCCCGTAGATTCCGAAAGCGGGGAGGCCTTTCTGAGTATGCCCGGCGAGGACGGCGGCCAGATAGACCGCTCCGGGGCGCTCCGTGCCGTTGAACCCCCACACCGCTTTCGGGCGGTGCGGGTCCATGTCCATAGTCTCCGATCCGTAGCACCAGCAGGGAGTCACGGTCACGCTGAGACCGACTCCTTCTCGCTGGAATTTTTCGGCGCAGGCGGCCGCCTCGCTTACTCCGCCGATGTTGCTGTCCGCGATAACGCATTCGACCGGACTTCCATCCGGATAGCAAAGGGTATCGCTATACAGACCCGCTACTCGGCGGGCCAGGTTCATCGTCTGGTCTTCGAGAGACTCGCGGACACCGCCGAGACGACCGTCGATGGTGGGGCGGATGCCGATTTTCGGGAAGGGAAAAGGTAGGGAACTCATGGTCTGTGGCATTTTTATCAGGCGGATAGTTTCGGGATCGGTTCAGGGTGAACTTTTCTTTTCGCGTCGGTTTGGAGCTTTCGGATTTCGGCTTCGGCCTTCCGAACGGCCTTCTTCGTGTCCAGCGACTCGATACGCAGGGCGGTGGTCCGGGACTCTCCGGCGGAGAGGGTGATAACGCGCCCTTTCTCGCGTTCGAACCGTCTGGGATTGGGGTAACAGGTGGCCGGCTCGAGCCCGGTTACGTAGCCGTCCGCCTTACCGGCCGTATTTTTCCAGAGGGTGAAGGAGGGGAAGTCTTTGAGGGAATAGCGGAGGAGGGAGGCCCGGTCGCCTGCTGCGTTTCGCAGCAGATTAAGGGTTTCCCGACTGCCCCGCTTGCCGATCAATTCGAAGAAGTATGCCTGTTCGACAAACCCGACCCGTGGCCCTTCGTAGAGGTCGAAGGTTTCGATGCCCTCCGCGGAACGGCTGTCCCGGGGGGCGACCTGCTTGAACGGAGCGACGATGCGCGCGCCTTTCTCCAGGAGAGGAGGCCCGTAATTGATATGATAGAGCATCTGATGTTCCACCGGATTGTCTCCGAGGTTGGTGACCGTATCCTTGATCTCCATCTCGCCCGAGCCGAAATCCGTTCGAATCTCGGTGGACAGGCGAAGGGCCGGACCGAACATCATGGATTCGTCGACCTCGCCACGGAGAATGATGCTCTTTTCGGTCAGCTCCAGTTCGACCGACCGGGCCGGGATGTTGGCGATCTTGCCATGGAGATTGAGCGGGACATCAAAGGCGTTACCGGTGTTGTCGAGCACCGTGTCGGTTCCCGGTGCGCCCATGCTGTTGAGGCCGCAGCGCACGAACCACTCGTTAAAGCCCTTCAACCATCCCAGCCCGCCGCGGTCCAGGAGATCGACGAAGGCCGGATGGACCGGATCTTTCACCGGGGAATCCCAGCCGAGCCGGGTATCCTTGTGGTGTCCCTTCCAGATCCCCATCCCCCTGGAGGGAAGGACGGCGAAGGAGAGGTCGCCGTTATCGATTTCGACCACGGTTACCCCTTCCTGCAAACCGCCCCGGAGGGTGTAGGACCGGACCGACCAGTTTCCGGTCGTGGATCCGGCGGTGTTATCGGGATTGAGGTGGAGGGTGGGGAACCCTTCGTTGGAGTCCGGGTTCAACAGGGGGATTTTTACCAAGGTATTCATTTGGATCGTGTGCAGGGTTTGTCTGGGAAAAGGCAGTCTCCGCCTTATTTGTCGGATGCCTTTTCGATCACGGCGATCAGTTGTTCCCGGCTCGGGCCGGTGCCGTGAGTGACGAAAAAGGCGGTGGCGGCGTTGGCCATGACGAGACGCTTCTTCAGGGGCAGGTCGCCGAGAGAGGCGCACAGGAAGCCGCCGTTGAAACTGTCTCCCGCACCGGCCAGCCGCACCACCTCGGTTTGCCGTTCCTGGATCGCATAGGCCTCTCCCTCGGTCGCATTCGATGCGGCTCCGAAATTGGGGGTGTGGACGACCAGTTCGTCGAATCCGATTTTCTCGCGGGCGACGGCGAGCGAGGAGGCCATGGCGGCGGGTTCGAGGGCCGGATGCTCGACACCGATGCGCGAGAAGAGTTCCAGGACCTCGTGCTCGTTGAGGCTGAGGGTCATCGGTATCTTGTCATTGTAGGCCCGGATCAGCTCGAGAGAACGCATGAAAGCCTCGTTGGATTTTTTCTTGATGTCGGCGAAGTCGAAGAACATCCGCTTGGGCGGGTTGGTCTTTTCGCACTGGGCCATGAACCCCTTGAAGAGATCGTCGAAATGTGCGGTCAGCGACCAATAGCCCAGGCCCAGAATGTCCAGATCGGTAAAGATCTCGTTCAACTTCGTCTGCCCGACTCGATCCTCGACGTCTTTCCAGGTGAGGATCGACACGGCTTTCATATCACTCATCAGGATTTTTCCGTCGGGAAATTCCAGAGCGATGGTCAGAGCCGGATTGCCGAGGCTGAGTAGATCGCAGGTATCCTTGAATTCTTCGAAGGCGGGATCGATCTCTTCGTCGCCATAGAGCCCCGGAAGGATGGGCTTAATCCCCAGACAGGCTGCGATTCGACCGGTATTGATGCTGCACCCACCTTCGCAACGCCGTTTCCAGACGAGTTCGACGCCTACGCCTCCGTCCGCTCGGGAGACGATCAACTCGCCGAAGTCTTTCAGCTTTTTCATCGCCGTATAATCCGTGAGATCTCTTCGCTCTGCCACGATCTCGTAAGTCTCGTCAACAAAGCCGTCGCATCCCAGGAGGATCTTCCCGCTAAGGTTATTCACGTAATCGATGTATTCGTTCATCCGGGGATTCATGCTGTTTATTAATGGGTTGTGGGTGGGGAAATGGAGTGGAGGTATCTGTCGTTCTGGAGGGGCCGGAAGTAGACGTCTTTTGGGTTAGGGAACCAGCAGACCAATCTGAACGCCCGGTCCATGAACGCCTTCAATGAGGATGCCCTCCACGTCGGCGGTCTTGGAAGGGCCTGTTGCAAAAACAATGGATGGGTCGTCGCCAAACCGTGCGATGGCCTCGCCAATCGTGGCGACCACATCGGATTCTTCGATCACTGCGATGTGTATCCACGGGGCCAGGGCGCCGAGACGGGCCGAAGTTTCGCCGTCCTTGAGCATGATGGTGCCGCTTTCGGCGATGGCGGCGCTGGCTTTGGTGACGCCGAAGGAATAGTCGTTGATTTTCGAATCGTCGAACCCGGTATCAAAGGAAAGGCCTTCCACCCCGGCGAAAAGGGAGGCCAGCTCCGGATCGCAGTAACCGAACGCGGCGCTTTCGCCGACGAGATAGTCTCCGAGTTCCTGCACCTGGTCGAAAAATTTGCCGTTGGCGGATTCGAGTTTCGCGGCGAACCGGGCCACGACGCTTTTTTGTTCAAGGTCGCCGTCGGGTCGACATACGATGAGCGAGTCTTCCCAATCCGGTTTCCCGGTTCGGACGGAAAGAGGTGCCAGGGCCTCGCGGATGGCGCTGAAGATTTTCTCGCGGTCGGACATGGAAGAGGGGCTGATTGGTTTGCGGTTATTCGGTTTACGGTTGGCTTTTTATCAACGGTTCGGTGCCGGATGCTCGTCCCGGGAGGGGCGATCCCTTTTCTTAAACCATTTGCGGAACTCCCCGCCCTCGAATTTCGGCAGCTTGCGGGTACCTTGCCAGGCTCTGGCGGAGGGGTGGGGAATCATCTCGGTCGGGATGTAGTTCATCGTGTGCCCCATGGAGAGAGCCGTTTTCCATAAGGCGGGTTGCGAACAAAGGGTCGCCCAAAGGGCGAGGTTGGGCGTTCCTTTCATCGCCTCTTTGGCACCTTCGCGCTTTGCTTTGTCCCGGAGGCGGAGGAGCAGATCGGGAATCGGGATGTCGACCGGGCAGACCTCGTTGCAGGCTCCGCACAGGCTGGAAGCTTTCGGAAGGTCGGCAAGCTCGGGAAAACGATTTCCGGCCAGAAGGGGGCTGAGGACCGCTCCGACCGGGCCGGGATACACACTGCGATAGGCGTGGCCGCCGGACTGGCGGTAGATCGGGCAGACGTTGAGGCAGGCCCCGCAGCGAATGCACCGGAGAATCTCGCGGCAATCGCTTGCCAGAACCTCGGTCCGGCGATTGTCGACGAAGATGACGTGCATCTGTTCGGGGCCGTGCGGACGGCCCTCGGCTTTCGGACCGCCGACAAACTGATTGTAGACGGTCAGTTGTTGGCCGGTTCCGGAGCGACCGATCAGATTGATGAAGAGCCCGAGGTCGCGGTCGGTCGGCACGAGCTTCTCGATGCCCACAACGGCGATGTGGATCTTGTTGGCCGCCATGCAGAAGCGGGCGTTTCCTTCGTTCGTCACCAGGACGATGCGACCGCTTTCGGCCGATACGAAGTTGGCCCCGGTCAGTCCCACGTCCGCATCGAGGTACTTTTGCCGCAGATAGGTTCGGGCGCGCCGGGTGATGGTGGCCGGGTCGTCATTGTAGTCCGGGCCGATGTGTTCGCGCTCGAAGGTCTCGGCGATGCCCCGGCGATTCTTGTGCACGATCGGCGTGACGATGTGGGACGGGTGGTCGTGATCGAGTTGCAGGATAAATTCGCCGAGATCGGTCTCGACCACCTCTTTGCCCTTCTTTTCGAGGTAATCGAGCAGGTGGGTCTCCTCCGTAAGCATGCTCTTTGACTTCACCAGGCTTTGCGCTCCGTTGTCGTTCATGATGTCGAGCACCCTGGCGTTGAGGGCTTCATCGTCGAAGGCGAAATGGACGTGAACGCCTTTTGACTGGAAGGAACGCTCCGCTTGTTCAAGGTAGGTGTCGAGATGCTCGAGCGTGTGCTGCTTGATCAGGCCGGCGGTCTGTCGGAGCTGGTCCGGGTCTTCGTAATCGCGTTCGAGGGCCGCATAGCGGCGCTCGGATTTTAGCTTCGCTCCCATGAAGTTCGAATGACGGACTTCGGGGTCGAGGTCGCGTGCGCTGCGATCAATCTGCTGGTAGGTTTTCATGGCCTAAATTTTACCGGCGTTTCGGAGAGAGTCGCGGAGGATCTGGGCGACGTGCATTCGCTTGTAGGGCATGCCCTGTTTTTCCATCATACCGCCGAAGTGCATCATGCACCCCATGTCCGCGGCGGCGACGATATCGGGTTGGCAATCGGTGAGCTTCTCGATCTTGAGCGTGCCCATGCTGGTGGAAATGTTCGGGAAGCTGACTGCGAACGTGCCGCCGAAGCCGCAGCATTGCTCGGACTCGTCGATCGGTTCGACGGTCAGGCCCTCGATCGAACCCAGGAGCGTGGTGATCGCCTCCGGGCTCCGGGAGCCTCTCAGGTGGCAACTGCGGTGAACCGTGATCCGGGCGTCCAACCGACCGGGCCACTCGGTCACGCCCAGACCGTGCACGATGAAGTCGAGCAGCTCCCAGGTACGTTGGGCGAGGGCTTCGATCTCGGGCAAATCGTCTTCCTTCTCGAATTCCAGAGGTGCCCCGTGGAAGATCATCGCGGCACAGGAGCCGGATGGTACGAGAATCGGTTTGTCGCCGGCGAACACCTTTGCGGTATGGCGCACGACTTTCCGGGAACTGTTCCAATCTCCGGCGTTGAATGCGGGCTGCCCGCAGCAAGTCTGCCCGTCGGGTAATTCGATCTCGCACCCCAGAAAGTCCAGAACCTCGACGGTCGCTTTGGCAACGTCGGCGTAGAAGGCATCGCAGAGACAGGTCGTCATCAACTGGACGGATCTTCCGGTGGGCCGGTTTTTGGGAGTGTGGAGGAGGCTCATGAGGCGGGCTCAAACGTTGAACGGTTAAGAGGATCGGTGATTCGCTTCGTTGTCGATTCGGAACTCAGGCATCGCGGGCGCATCGGAAGCCGAGGTTGGTGGTGGCGGAATCCGGCGTATTGGAGGTGCGCGCGCCGAGACGGTAGCGGTTGCAGTAGCTTTCGTGGCAAAGAAAGGAGCCCCCCTTCATCACGCGACGCTCGCCGCTGGCGGGTCCTGTCGGGTTTTCGCGGGTGTCCGGACTCGCCTTCTGATGCCAGGCCGGGCTGAACCAATCCGAGCACCATTCCCAAACGTTTCCGATCAGGTTGTAGAAGCCCCATTCGTAACGCCGGAAAGATCGGGCGGGTGCCGTCCACGCATATCCGTCTTCCGCCGTATTCGTTTCGGGAAAGGTTCCCTGCCAGACATTGCAGCGATGGCGGCCGCCCGGGGCCAATTCGTCGCCCCAGGGAAACATCCGTTGTTCGTGAGGTCCGCGGGCGGCGTATTCCCATTCCGCCTCGGTGGGCAGGCGCTTGCCCGCCCATTCGGCGTAGGCATGGGCGTCCTTCCAGGAAACGCTCACGACGGGGTGGTCCATGCGTTTCTTGATGTTGGAGCCGGGTCCCTCCGGCTTTCTCCAGAACGCCCCCTCGACCGCATACCACCATTGGAGACCGCTGACGGTCGATTCCTTCAATTTCCGTTGTTTGGATTTGGGTAACTGGCCGAGGAAGACGAAGGCCCATCCGAAGGTTTCCGACTCGGTGACATAGCCGGTCTCCCGGACGAATTCCTCGAAGGCTTCATTGGTCACCGTTGTGGAGTCCAGCCAAAAGGGGTCGAGCGTTACCTCCCGGACGGGGCCCTCCCCGTCTTCGGTCCACGCCTCCGGTCCCTCGTACCCCATTCTGAAGACTCCGCCGTCGAGCCGGACCATCCCCTCGGTCGAACCGGCGTTGCACGGCACGGTCGGAATCGGAGACGGAGAAACGGCAGCCGAAGAAGCGGATCCGTTTTGTCGACCGGGTGTGCAGCAGGAGCGGGGTTCGGATGAATCCTCCATATTCATAATACTTTCGGGATCTGCCGGTTCATCAAGAGAAACCGGCGGAAAAACTTTTCGTCGCCCGTAGGCTTTCGGCGGCTAAACGCCTCTGATCGCTTCCCGGGGTCAAGATATGGTCCTTGGCTTCCGGGTCATTCGTGGTTGGGATTCCGGGGAGCAGGGGCGATGTTTTCTGACTCGGCGGAACCCTTCCACCATGCTAGGGAT
>CAZBLJ010000005.1:0-27875 GCA_964492605.1 uncultured Puniceicoccaceae bacterium | reverse complement strand
CAATTCAGTATCGCTCAGTGATCGCTCTCATCCTAATTGACTCCGGAAAAGCAGAGAGGGGATATCTCGAAGATGGATTTTGCCCCACCCTCCCACATCCTTCTGCAGAGCGGGATGACCTTAGAAAATCAAACACGAAAAAGATCTTTGTAGCGTTCACCAGAGCCGCACAACGGCTAGTGCAATAGAAATGACTGTCGTCATTCCTCTACAGGCCTTTGAGCAGAAATCGAAATGGAAGTCCGGGAGGGTTGTTGTCCCCAACAACCGCAGGAGCTCCTCCATTGATCATCCGGGTCGCTACGCGTGGGGCAACCAGCCTCAAATTGCTCAATGGAATCTCACGCGCTTTGCGGAGACCTTGCTCCCGCTCATCGATAAGGATACGGACATCGCCGTTAAACGAGCGGAGCAATCCCTCGATGCCTTTGCCGGCGCTTTTCAAAAGGGTTACGTCGAGACTTTCGCCGCCAAGCTCGGGCTTTCCATTTCGGAGAAGACCACCCCCGACTTCATTGAGACGACCCTCAAGCACATGACCTGTGTCGAAATCGGGATCGAAATCAAAATCGGGATCGACTGCCGTATGGCATTTTTTCTAAAAAACAACCTGATGGGACTGACGATTCACTACTCGGGTGCGATAAACCGCGTTGAGGACATCGCGAAGCAGCTGCATGACAAACAGGGCTGAAGGATCAATAATGAGTGAAGAACGAAAAATTTCTCTCCTCGATGAACTCGAGGCGGCAATCGAAATGATCGATACTCCTGAGGATTGTCAGGCTTATGTCTCCAAGCGGACGGGCGAGGTCGTTTTCGACGCAGAGGTATTGTCGGGTGAGCCGTGCCCGGTTGACGATATTGAAAATCATGAGGACTTTCTGGCGGTCCCCGACAAGCACGAGCTGGACCTTGGCACGCGGCTCGTTTGGAAATTCGTCCGAATGGAGATTCCCGGACTGGAGCCGAAGATTCGGGAGATGTTTTCGAGGCGAGGGGCCTACGGACGGTGGAAGGATTGGCTGCACGCGAACGATTTGCTGGAGAAATGGTATGAGTTTGAGAATGAATCGACCCGGCAGGCTTTGCTGGATTGGTGCCGCGAGAATGGGATCCCCATTCAGAAACCGGACGCAGAGGCCTGAGAGGAAGAGGGATAAAGGGACGATTGTGGCGACACCAGAAAGAAAGGCATTCAAGGATTATTCGTTCCGTCACACCAAAACCTCCCGATAGACGTGCCTTCGTCACGCCTCTACAAAAATTTCATGGATCTTCACGAAAACATCGACAACCCACAGTTCGGTTCTTACAGATTGACATCCTCAATATCATATTGTAAGAATCCTCCATGATCGACCGCTCAATTGAACCGGTTTTGCGTCAGATGGCTGCTCAATTCAAAGCGGTGGCAGTGACGGGGCCGCGTCAGTCTGGAAAGACCACCCTGGCCCAAAAGGTGTTTCCGGAAAAGCCCTATGTATCGCTGGAAGCACCCGACCAACGGACCCGGGCCCTTCGGGATCCGAGGCAGTTCCTCTCCCGATTTCCGGAGGGCTGTGTCCTGGACGAGGTGCAACGGGCTCCGGAGCTGTTCTCCTATCTACAAGGTCGGTTGGATGCCTCGCCCGAACCGGGGCAATTCATACTGACCGGATCGCAGCAATTCGGGATGATGGCGCAGATCTCGCAAACCCTCGCAGGGCGGGTTGGACTACTCAAGTTGTTGCCATTCAGTCTGGGCGAACTGCCGGACACGGCATCCACCCCTTTGAACCATATCCTGTGGAATGGTGCCTATCCCCCCATCTTTGATCAGAAAATCAATCCGGCTTTCTGGTACGACGGCTACATCGCTACTTACGTCGAACGGGATGTGCGCCAGATTCTGCAGATACAGGATACCCATCTCTTTCAGCGTTTTCTGGCACTCTGCGCCGGAAACATTGGCCAATTGTTCAATGCGAGCCGAATCGGCAACGACTGTGGTCTCAATCATGGAACCGTCAGCAAGTGGCTTTCGGTGCTTGAGGCGTCCTATGTCGCATTCCGCCTCCAGCCACACCATAAAAATTACCGCAAGCGGCTGGTCAAAACACCGAAACTTTATTTCTACGACTTGGGGCTGGCCATCCGTTTACTCGGCATCGAAACGCCCCAACAACTGGAGACACATCCGTTGCGCGGCGCTCTTTTCGAGAATTGGGTGATTCTGGAACAACTCAAGAACCGCTACAACCGCGGCCTGCGTAACAACCTCTACTTTTGGCGCAACAACACCGGTCATGAGATCGACCTGCTGACGGACCAGGGCGGCCAACTGACGCCCATAGAAATCAAATCAGGTCAAACCTTCGCTTCGGACTGGCTGAACGGCCTTCAAAAATGGCTCCTCCTGGCGGGCCAGGAAGCTCAGTCTCCGACCATAATCTACGCAGGTGACGAGAGCTGGGAAGAAGACGGCATCCGGATCCTTCCCTGGCGGGATGTCGGTCAATTGGAGAATTTTATTCTTCGGTAGGCGTGACTCTGGTCACGCCTTGCGAGGATCGCCCCCCGTAGAGACCTTGCGACAGCAAGGTCCGGGGTATCGAGGTCAAGGCCTCTGCCAACCTGAAGGAACGAAAAGAAAAGTGCATCGGGGTCGCACCTTCCGTTCAGAGTGGTTCGGTTCCTGCACCGGTTCGGGCATTCAACATGCACCGGTTTTTGTTTCAGCTGTTTGCTGCCGTCCTCCTTTTCGTCGGCTCTTCCTGTCGTCCGGGGGACGAACAGCCGCACCAACGCTTGACCGTTTTCGCCGCCGCCAGTCTGACGGATGTGCTGAAAGAGGTGGGGCGCTCCTTCCGGGACGCCACCGGAATCGCCGTGGACTTCAATTTCGCCGGGTCCGGCACCCTGGCCCGCCAGATCCTCGCAACCGATCAGGGCGATGGATTCCTCAGCGCCAACCTTTTCTGGATGGAAGAGGTCGTCGACGCCGGGAAAACCCTCACGAATTCCAGCCGTAGCGTTCTCCTCAACCAGTTGGCCGTCATTGCACGGAAGGATTCCGATTTCACCTGGGAAAGCCCCGAAGAGCTGGCAAACCTTCCGTTTCGGTTTCTGGTGATCGGAGATCCGGCGTCCGTGCCGGTCGGCAGATACGCACGGGATTGGCTCCAGAGCGTCAACCTGTCCAACGGGTCGACTCTCTGGGAAGCGGTGGAAGGCCGCACTTCGCCGACGACCGACACGCGCGCGGCCCTTTCCCAGGTCGCGGCCGACCGATCCCTGCTGGGAATCGTCTACGTCACCGACGCGCTGACCCGCCCGGAGACCGTTCGCGTGCTTTTCAAGGTGCCGATCCCGCAATCTCCCCGCATCGAGTACGCAGCCGCAGTGCTGCGCTCCACCGCCAATCCGGAAGCTGCGCAGCTTTTTCTCGACTTTCTGACCGGACCTGAAGCGGGCGTCATCTTCGAAAACGCCGGATTTCGGCCGATCGGCGGAGATCCATCCGGATCAGGCGTCTCGGAATCTCCGGTCCCGGCTGATCCCTACCCGCCGGAGTAGGTCTCCCTTCCTTGATGCAGACCATGAATCCGACCCTCCAAATCATTCTGCACACCATTGGATGGGCATCGCTGGCCACCCTCCTGGTCCTCCTCGTCTCCCTTCCGCTGGCCTACCTTCTCGCCCGAAAGGAGTTCCGGGGAAAACGGGTGCTGGCGACCTTGACCAGCCTGCCCCTCGTGCTGCCTCCCACGGCGGTCGGCTACCTGCTTCTCCGGCTTCTGGCGGACGACGGCTGGCTGGGACGGGACGTTCTCGGCTTCAACCTGCAGATCCTTCTCACCTGGAAAGCCGTGGTGTTGGCCTGCGCCATCATGAGTCTTCCGCTCGTCATCCGCACGGCGCGGGTTGGGTTCGAGGGAGTGGATCCGCGCCTGGAGAGCATGGCGCGGACCCTCGGACGCGGTCGCCTGAAAACCTTTTTTACCGTCACTCTCCCGCTGGCCAGGCGTCCGCTGATCGCCGCGGCGATCCTCGGCTTCACCCGAGCCATGGGCGAATTCGGAGCTACGGTGATCGTGGCCGGAAACATTCCCGGCCGCACCCAGACGCTATCCTCCGCGATCTACAGCGCCCAACAATCGGGCATGGACCAACGGGCGGACCTGCTGGTTCTCACCGCCCTGATCATCGGCTTCGCCGCGATCTTCACCACCGAGTGGCTCGGCCGCCAACCCACGGAATCCCGCAAGAACCCGAGCCATGCGTAACCCGGCCCTTCTCGAGCTGAACTTTCGGATTGCTCTGGATTCCTTCGAACTGGTCGTCGAAGAGGCTCTCCACCATTTCGCGACCGGGATCTTCGGGCCTTCGGGAAGCGGGAAAACAACCCTCTTGTCCACCATCGCCGGCTTGGGGCCCCGGGCCGACGGATTCATCCTCTGCAAAGGGGATTCCTGGTTCGAATCCTCCCGTGACCACTGCCTGCGCCCCGAACAACGAGGCATCGGGTATGTTCCGCAAGACCATCTTCTGTTCAACCACCTCTCCGTCCGGGGGAATCTTGAATTCGGCTCCCGACGGACCACCGGTGCCTCTCCCGTGGATTTCGACAAGGTGGTCGACCTTCTGGAACTGCGACCGCTCCTCCCCCGATCGGTCCGTTCTCTCTCAGGCGGCGAAAAGCAGCGCGTCTCGCTGGGGCGGGCGCTCTGTTCCAACCCGCGTCTCCTCCTCCTCGACGAGCCGCTTTCCTCGCTCGATGAACGCCTGCGCCGGCGCATCCTTCCGTTCCTCATCCGCATCCGCGAGAGCTTCGAGATTCCCCTGCTGATCGTCTCCCACAATCCGGCGGAGATCCTCGCGGTCTGCGATGAAGCCCTCCTGCTCGAGAAAGGCCGGATCGCGGCGCGGGGCGACCCGGTCGACGTGTTGACCGCCGCCCGGGGGCTCCACCGGTCCCTCCATCTCGAGAACATTCTGAAGGTGGAGCCGGAGGAAGCCCCGGCCCGGGAAGTCCGACCGGCCGTCACCCGATCCGGTCAGAGGATCTTCCTCCCGAAATCCGATCGGGTCACGACCGGCTCCCTCCATATTGGCATTCAGGCATCCGATATCCTGATCTCGGTGAGAGACGGAACCGGAACTTCCGCACGCAACCGCATCCGGTCCCGCATCCGATCCATGGAGAGCGCAGAGGAAGCGGTGCTGCTTTCCTGTTGCCCGGTCGGATCGGAAAACGAGCAGATTCTCGTCGAAGTGACCCGTTCGGCCGTGAACGAACTCGACCTGCGGCCCGAAAAAGAAGTGACTCTTCTTTTCAAAACCCAATCGATTAAGGTCTATGGCTGATTCGGACACCGCCTCTTTGGTTCCTCCGCCGCCGGATTCTTCCCCGGAGGCGGGAGCTTCGGCGCGGCGGTTTCCCTCCACCCGCATCAACCACTGCGCCGTGCCGCCCTGGGCGATCGCATCGACCGAGTTCAACGCCAACCCGATCCGGCTCGAGCTGGATGGCGTACGGCCGTCAAACCGCAGGATCTTCGAGACCCTCGACCGGCTGGAGGACCCTGCCGAACGGGGCAGGATCTTCGTGGAATACCTGTCGGTTAAGTTCCGGCTTCATGAATGGAATCAGCATCAGGCGGAAGCCCGCCGCAGCCTTCGCAACTCCTGGCTCCGATTTCTCCGCGGCTGGGGAATCGATTCGAACGGGATCGAAGGCGCGGTTCTCAAGGGCTGGGTGGAAAGCCGGTTCGGCATTCCGCCCACCTACCACAAAGGCAAGATCGACGGATCCTTTTCCGAAACCCTCGACCGATACGCAATCGACCGGATGAAAGGCCATGCCTGCACCAACGCCATCGACGCGCAACTCGATCTTCTGTTCGAATTCTGCCAATACGAACTGGGGCGCCGGTTTCCCGGGAGAACCCACTGGACGCTGTATCGGGGAACTTGCGACTCCTCGGAATACAAGATCATCGAAAAGGGGCCCGCGCGCTCGGCAACCGTCCACCTCAACAACCTCAGTTCCTTCACTTGCGACCGCGAGCGCGCCTGGGAATTCGGATCAACCGTCTGGAAAACGGAGGTGCCCCTTTCCAAGATTTTCTTCTTCGGGGACGTCCTCCCGGGCAGCATTCTAAAGGGCGAATCCGAGTTTTTGGTGATCGGAGGGGCCTATCGCCTCGCCGAACTCCTGTTTTGAATTCCTCCAACGCCGAATCACCGCCATGCCGTCCACCCAATCCAAAGTAGCCTTTTCCGAGCGCCTCCGCGGCGGCCTCTACGGCCTGCTGGTGGGCGACGCTCTGGGGGTCTCCTATGAGTTTCGGAGCCCGGACGAACTCCCGCCCCCGTCCGAGATCACCATGATCCCCCCGAAAACCTGGATCCGGAGTTACCAGCAGGTGAAGCCCGGCACCTGGTCCGACGATGGCGCACAGGCCCTCTGTCTGATGGCGTCCCTGCTGGAGAAGCCGGATTGGGACCTCCAGGATTTCGCCCTTCGTTTGCTGGCCTGGTATGAGCGGGGCTACATGGCGGTCGACCAATTCGTCTTTGATATCGGCATACAGACGGGCCAGGCTCTGGACAACCTGCAGAACGGCAGGAATCCGGTCATGTCCGGTCTCAAGGGAGAGCGGAACAACGGGAACGGTTCCCTTATGCGAGCGCTACCCCTCGCCCTCGTGCACACCGGATCGCCCGAAAGCCTGGTCATCCGCGCCCACGAGCAATCCTGCGTCACCCACCGCCACTACCGCTCCCAAGCCGCCTGCGCGCTCTACTGCCTCTGGGCTTTCAACGAACTTCATCGGAACCCCGATCCCTGGACCTCAGCCGTCGAAACCTTGCGCACCATTTACGGAGAGGGAAATTACTACCGGATCGAGCTGGAGGAGCGGATTCTCCCGGCGCAAAACGATCCGCCGCGCGGGACGGGATACGTCGTCGACTGCCTGTGGAGCGCCCGCCACGCCTGCGAGGAGAAAGACTATACCTCCATCGTGCGCAAGGCCGTCTCCCTCGGTATGGACACCGATACCACCGCCTGCGTAGCCGGAGGGATCGCCGGCATCCGCCACGGTTACGCCTCCATCCCGGAGGATTGGATCGAAGGTCTTCGCGGCAAGGAAGACGTGGAGCCCTTGGCAAAGGCGCTGGTGGACTACCACTAGCGCAACCAGATCGCCCTGGATCGCGGATTGCCGGAGGATTCGAAGTCGAGTTCCTCTTCCTTAAGCACGGCGGTAAGCTCTTCCTCGGTGAACTCGTAGCCATCGGCGTTGGCCTCCGCCACGAACTGTTTCATCGTTTCGATGACGTTATACTTGGCGCGGAGGACCTTGTCGGTGCCCCCCGCGAGAAGGAGTTTCTCGACGTTTTCTTCGGACATGTTGTGTTTTGGTTTATGGGTTCATGAACCCGGAAATCATCCCCAACCGTCATCGTCATCCTCTTCCTCTTCGGCCAGGACAGCCAAGGATTCCAGATGCTTCCAACGCTTGTCGGCCTGCCGCTGGGCCTCCGCCGCCAGGCTCCGCGCCCGTTCGGGATCGCTTCTTCCCAGCACCCGGAAACGGTTTTCCGCTTCCATAAAGGCGGATACCCCTTCTTCCGGAGGTGCGCAGTCCAGGAGCAGATCCGGCAGACCCTTCTCCCGGTTGCGGGGGTCGAAGCGGAAGATCGGCCAGTAGCCGGTTTCGACGGCCCTCTTCTGACGTTCGGGACCGATCTTCAGATCGATTCCGTGGCCGACGCAGGGGCCGTAGGCGATGACCAATGACGGGCCGTCGAAGGATTCGGCTTCGCGCAAGGCGTCGATCGTCTGCTTCTCGTTCGCTCCCATGGCGATCTGCGCGACATAGATCCCTCCATAACTCATGGCGATCACCGCCAGATCCTTCTTCGGGCTCTCGCGGCCCGCCGCCGCAAATTTCGCCTGGGCACCGAGTGGCGTAGCCTTGGAGGCCTGGCCGCCGGTATTCGAATATATCTCGGTGTCCAGGACCAACACGTTGATGTTGTGCCCGGATGCGAGCACGTGGTCCAATCCGCCGTAACCGATATCGTAGGCCCAGCCATCGCCTCCCACGATCCAGGTGGATTTCGATACGAGCGAATCCGCCAAACCGTGGAGGGCCTTGGCTTCGGCGCCGGGAATGTGTTCCAGGTTCTCTTTGAGGGCCGAGATCCGGCGGCGCTGCGAGGCGATCCCTTCCGCCGAGGTATCGAACCCGCCGAGGAGATCCCGGCTCAGCGCCGAACCCACCTCGTCGGAGAGCTTGCTCAGGAGCCGAACCGCTTCCGAGCGTCGCCGTTCCGCCGCCAGATGCAATCCGAGGCCGAACTCCGCATTGTCCTCGAAGAGGGAATTCGCCCAGGCCGGGCCTTTCCCTTCCTTGTTCCGGCAATAGGGGGTCGTCGGTAGATTTCCGCCGTAGATCGAGGAACATCCCGTGGCGTTCGCCATCAGCATGCGGTCTCCGAAGAGCTGGGTCAGCGTCCGAACATACGGCGTCTGGGTGCAGCCCGAGCAAGCACCGGAAAACTCGAACAAGGGCTCCGTGAAGGTCAAGGTTCTCGGTCCCGGGGTCTTCGTTTCGGGCACCACCCGTTCGGTCTCCTGAAAGAACTTCAGGTTCCGCTTTTCGGATTCGAGCAAGCGGTCGACCGGGGCCATTTCGATCGCCCTCCGTCCCTCGGAATCCTCCGCCGGACAAACTTCCACGCAAGCCGAGCATCCGGTGCAATCCTCGGGAAAAACTTGAATGCGCAATTCGGTCCCGTCGGCTCCCATTCCCTTGAAATCCACCGTCCAGAATCCATCGGGTGCCGCCGCCAGATCGTGCTTCCGGAACAATCCCGGGCGGATCGCCGCATGAGGGCAGACCATCGAGCACTTCTGACATTGCGTGCAGGTCTCCGCGTTCCACTCCGGAATGGCGGCTGCGATGTTCCGCTTTTCATACTGCGAGGTAGCCGTCGGCCAGGTGCCGTCGACCGGAAATGCGCTCACCGGCAGCAGGTCTCCCTGTCCCGCGAGAATCCTTCCGGTCACCCGCCGGACGAATTCGGGCGCATGGTCGGGGATCCATTGCACGGAACCCGATTCCGCGGACGCCTCCTCCGGGACGGGGATCCGGTTCAACCCGGCGAGGGCCCCGTCTACCGCCCCGCAGTTCATTTCTACGATCTTCGGTCCCTTCCGCGCATAGGTTTTCTCGATCGCCTCCTTCATCGCATCGAGCGCCTCCTGCACGGGAAGCAGCTCGGAGATCGCGAAAAAACAGGCCTGCATGATCGTGTTGATCCGACGGCCCATGCCGACGCTTTCCGCTATGGAAAGGGCGTCGACGTGATAGAAGCGGATCTCCTTCTCGATCATCATTTCCTGCACCGCCCCCGGCAGGGAATCCCAGACCCGGTCCGCCGGGAGCGGACTGTTCAGGAGGAAGGCCGCCCCCGGAGCCGCCTTTTCCAGCATCTCGATCCGTCCCGGAAACTGCGGCTGATGGCAGGCTACGAAGTCGGCGTCCTCGATCAGATACGGCGCCCGGATCGGGTCCTCCCCGAATCGCAGGTGGGAAACCGTAAGCCCGCCGGACTTTTTCGAATCGTAAACGAAGTATCCCTGGGTGTGGAGACCCGCCTTGTCGCCGATGATCTTGATGGTGTTCTTGTTGGCCCCCACCGTGCCATCGGACCCCAATCCGAAAAAGAGCGCCCGGCTGGTCTCGGCGGACTCGATGGACAGGGTCTTCCCCATGGGCAGAGACTTCCCGGTCACATCGTCGATGATCCCCACCGAGAAGTGATCTCCGACCCTCTCCTCCGACAACTCCTCGAAGACCGAACGAACCATCGCCGGAGTGAACTCTTTCGACCCGAGCCCGTAACGACCCCCGGTCAAGCGCTCGATCCGCAACTCCTTCGTCCCGGCGCAGCGCCCGGCTTTGCGCAGGGCCATGGATACGTCCAGGTAGAGCGGCTCGCCGACTCCCCCCGGCTCCTTGGTTCGGTCCAGAACCGCGATTCGACGGACCGACGGCGGCATCGCCCGCAGGAACGAGGGCGTGTGGAACGGCCGGTAAAGCCGCACCTTCAGAACCCCCCTCTTCGTATCCGAGTTCGCGTTGAGATAGCGGACGGTTTCCGCGGCCGTTTCACAACCGGAGCCCATCAGGACCACGACCTCCTCCGCTTCCGGATCTCCCTCGTATTCGAAGGGTCGATACCGTCGCCCGGTCATCTCGGCGAAGCGCTCCATCAACGCCGAAACGGATTCGACCGCCTTGCGGTAGAACGGATTCACGGCTTCCCTCCCCTGGAAGAAGGTATCCGGGTTCTGGGCCGTACCCCGCACCGAGGGAGCGTCCGGACTCAACCCGCGCGCCCGGAAAGAAGCCACATCCTCATCCGAGACCAGGGCCGCCAGAACGGAGTCCTCGACCGGTTGTATGTCCGACAGTTCGTGGGAGGTCCGGAAGCCGTCGAAAAAGTGGAGGAAGGGGACCCGGGATTGGAGAGTTGCGGCATGGGCGATCGCCGCCATGTCCTGCGCTTCCTGAACGCTGTTCGATGCGAGCATCGCAAATCCTGTGGAACGACAGGCCATCACGTCGCTGTGATCCCCGAAAATCGAAAGCGCGTGGGAGGCCACCGCTCTGGCCGAGACATGGATCACGGTCGGAGTGAGTTCGCCCGCGATCTTGTAGAGATTCGGGATCATCAGGAGCAGCCCCTGGGACGCCGTAAACGTCGTCGACATGGCACCCCCCATCAGCGCGCCGTGCAACGCACCGGCTACACCGCCCTCGCTTTGCATTTCCACGACCTGGGGCACCCCTCCCCATAAATTCGGCCGGGCCACCGACGACCACTCATCGCAGTGTTCCGCCATCGGCGAGGAGGGCGTGATCGGAAAAATGGAGATTACCTCACTGAGTCGATAGGCGACCGAAGCGGTGGCTTCGTTGGCATCAACGGTCTTCCGGGCGGGTTTGGCGGTTGCGATCATGATCAGTTCCTTCCGTGCGTTGGGTTAGGCGGATTTCCCGACTCCGAAGTAGCCGGCGAGAGTTTTCCAAAACGTTTTCGACCAACCGATGTAGCTGACCGGAAAGTCCACGCCCATGTCGGTCCGCGGAAGAAGGGGCTTTGCGCCCAGCTCGGCCAGCCGGGTGTCGATCTGTTTGCCGCATTCGCAGTAGAGCGGATACTCCGTGTCGCCCAGGGCCAGCACCGTGTAATCGAGACCGGACAGATCCACGTCACTCTCGGCCAGCGCCGCGCAGAACGGCTTGGCCTTCGGGGGCGGTTCGCCGTCGTCCCAGGTCGAGATGATGATCACGGCGGGGCTCTTCTGGGCCGCGAGGTCCTCCGGACCGCACTCCGCTAGATCGAAGACACTCGCCTCCACACCGTTCTTCTTCGCTTTGGCGGCGACTTTGTCGGCGAGGGATTTCGAATTCCCGGTTTCGGTTCCGTAGAAGATGGATAAGGATAGATCTGACATGATGGATTCTGTGTTGGATGGGTTCAATGGGGGGTGGACGGACCACCCGTTGGAAGATTGCGCAGCACTTCGAAAACCTCGTCGGGCGAAAGCGAGCGGCCTTTTCTCTCGGCCTCCGAACGGACATAGGGGAGCAGCACCCACGCGGTCTCGCGATCCATCGGATAACCCGCCTCCTTCATGGCCTGCCGGAGCCCGTCGGACCCGGAATGCTTTCCGATCACGAACGATTCCCGAGGGGCTCCGATTTCCTCCGGAGACACCAGCTCGTAGGATTTCCGATCCTCGCCGAGGCCGCGGCAATGGATCCCGCTCTCATGCTGAAAACAGGAACGCCCCACGACCGGCTTGTCGACCGGTATCAGGCGACCGGACTTGTCGGCCACCAGCGCGCAGAGTTCCTGCAGCTTGTCGGTACGGACCCCCGGCTCCACCCCGCAGCCGTAGCGTAACCCCAGGGCGACCTCTTCGAGCGCGGCATTGCCGGCCCGCTCCCCCAGACCGATCACGGTGACGCTCGCCGCTTCGGCTCCCGCTTCCAGAGCCGAGAGAGTGTTGGCGGTGGCCATCCCCAGATCATTGTGACCGTGGAATTCGACCGGCAGACCGGGGGCCGCCTTCTTCACGTTCTCGATCATTCGTTTCGTTTTGTCCGGGGTCAGCGTTCCCACCGTATCCGCCAGACGAAGACGAATCGCTCCCTCTTCGAGGGCGGTCATGGCAAAAATCCGAAGGAATTCGGGGTCGGCCCGCGAGGCGTCCTGCGCCCCGACACTGAAAGCGGCGAATCGCTCGCGGGCGGTCGAGGCGATCCATCTCAATCGCGAAATCACCCACTCTGGATCCTTCTGCCAGATTCTCTGGTGCAAAGCACTCGCCGGGAGGGAAAAATGGAAGCCGAAGGCTCCGGTCTGGTCCGCAGCCTCGAGGTCATCGAGGGACGCCCGGCCCCAGGTAAACACGCGGGCGGGCCGGACCGCCTCGACCACTTTGCGAATCTCGGCTACTTCGAGCGGTCCCATGGCGGGGATTCCCACCTCGAGTTCATCGAGTCCCGCCTCGACCAGCAGGCGGGCGATCCGCAGCTTGGTCTCCAGCGAGAAGGACACCCCGGCGGCCTGCTCGCCGTCACGGAGGGTCGTATCGATGAGGATCGGCTTCATTCAATCAGACTCCTCTCGCAGGGCTCGTCCTCCTCGATCCCGTCCAGGATTTCGTCGATCAGCTCCTCGTTCGCGTTCTCGTAGTAACGGCCAGAGGGATAATCGATGACGACCGGCCCGCGGCTGCACATATTCAGACAGCCCGTCATGGCGATCTCCACGCCGTCGAGCATCCGATCCTGGACCTCGCTCTGCGCGTAAGACAACAGGTCGATGGATGCCTTATTGCAGCAGGTTCCCTTGAGTTCACCGGTGGCCCGGGCGCTGCCGCAGATGAAGAGGTGGTGTTCTGGTTTATCCATGGTGATGATGGTTTGATGGTTGTTGTTGGTTGGTAAATACGCATCGGAGGAGTAGCGGACCGCTCCGGATTGACTCGTTTGAATCTGTTCTTCTATCCGTCATTCTTTCACTGTTACGGGCCCGGGGTTCGGCTCATCCGCATCCGGTGCCGTCGCCGCCACAGGTAATCCCGGCGCCGCACGATTTGAATTCGCGCCTCAGTGAAGGAGCGAGTTCTTCCCCGTGGAAGAGGTGGGTCAGACCGCTATCGATCATGCCTTCCATTTCGATCACCTGAATCCCGGAAGAAGCGAGGACCTGTTTGGGCGTGGTGCCCGCGGCGTTGACCAGGATCGCACGGCAATCCTTGAGGGTCGTAGCGAGAGCTTCCCATCGGGAATCGCGGCCGCCCGGCTCCGGCGCGGGACGCGTGTCCACCTGGATGAATTCCTCCTCGTCCTCGGGATCGACCCCGAAGATGGCAAACCCTCGAGCTTCGCCGAGATGCTGGTTCACAAGCATGCCCTCCCGTGTGGCCACGGCAACGTAGGGCCGCTTCTCCTGCGGGTTGATCGGCAACCGGGAGCAGGACTGGATCAGCTCGTGGATGTCCGCATCCATTGGCTCGGAAAGCTTGCCGATCGCGTCGGCCCGGCACCGGGCGCAGTGCGTCATTTGATCCACGTAGTTACCGCATTTCAGGCGCAGGGCGAAGCGCATTTTGGCATCCGGTTCGGGCAGATTCTCGAAAACGGTATCCTTCGTCGGCAGCAACGGGATGCAGTTCATGATGTCGGCACCGAGTTCGGAGACCGTCCTGGCGATTTCGGGAATGTGCTGGTCGTTTACCCCGGGCACGATGATCGAATTCACTTTCGCGATCATGCCGTATTGCTTGATCCACTTGATGGCTTGCAGCTGCCTCTCCACCATGATCTCGCCGGCCTGCCGTTTGCGGTAGATCCGGGTGTTTTCGCGCGCCCAGGCGTAGACCTCGCCGGCCACCTCGGGGTCGATGCCGTTCATCGTAATCGTGACGTGACTGACCTGGAGTTCGGCCAGCTCCCGCACATGCTCCTCGGTCAGCCCCAGGCCGTTCGTCGACAGGCAAAGAATCATCTCCGGATACGCTTCGCGCACCAGGCGGAAGGTTTCCATGGTTTCCTTCGGGTTGGCGAAGGGGTCGCCGGGACCGGCAATGCCGACGACCGCGATGTCCTGGCGGCGCTCCATGATCTTGTCGAGGTAGGCGAGAGCTTGCCCGGGGGACAAGATGGTCGAGGTTACGCCGGGACGACTCTCATTGACGCAGTCGAAATCGCGGTTGCAGTAGTTGCACTGGATATTGCATTTCGGTGCGACCGGCAGGTGGATCCGCCCGTGGGACGAGCAGGCCTCCCTGTTGAAGCATGGGTGGTTGTCGAGATTGATTTCGGCAGGTTTGGGAGCGGTAGAAGGTTCGGACATGAGAGTGGCTGTTGAATTTTGATCGTTGGATGGTTCCGGGAGTCGTTAGATATAGCTGTAGCCGGTGGCGGACCGGGTTTGCTTCTGCTCCATGGCGGCGTTGACCACGCGGTCGAAGAGTTCCTGGGTTCCGCGGTAGCCCGTGGTAAGCATGCGCTGCCCGCCGATCCGGTCGTGGATCGGGAAGCCCACGCGCACCAGCGGGATGCCGAGTTCGCGGGCCAGCGGGTAGCCCTTGCTGGCACCGACCAGCAGGTCCGGTCTCAGGTCGCGGGTATACTCCGACAACCTGGCGTGATCGGCACCGGAAACCGCTTCGATGTCCTCCATACCGCCCTCCACTTCCTGCGCGAGCAGATCCCGCCAGTTCTTTACTTTCGAACCGGTCGCACAGACCACGGGCCGAATGCCAATCTCGCTCAGGAATGCAGCGAGGGCTAAAACCAGATCCGGTTCGCCGTAGACGGCCGCGCGTTTCCCCGACACATACTTGTGAGCATCGACGTAGGCGTCGACCAGCCGCCCGCGCTCCCCTTCGATCGCGCTTGGCATGGGACGTCCCGAGATCTCCGAAAGCGAGGTGAAGAACTGATCGCTCAGGCGAATCCCCAGCGGCCAGCCAAGGGAATGACGCCCGACATCGAAGGTTTTCTGCAGATAGGCACCGGCGCTTTGCCCGGAGTTCGCCTGCGTATGCCCGAATTCCAGCGAAGCGATGGAACCGCCGGTCTCGGCGATCTCCATGATCGAGGTGCCGCCCGGCGAGATCCGGTGGTAGGCATCCCAACTGCTCCCCTCCAGGGTCGCGTTGTAGTCCGGCACCATCACCGCCTCCAGACCGTAGGCCGAAGCCAACTCCCGCAGGTGTCGGAGGTCGGCGCAGCTCATCATAGCCGGGAAGATATTCACGCGATGCGCGTGCCGCACTTCCGGCTCGGCGGCGAACTGCTCGACCACCGCGCGGATGGTGGCGAAGAAGCCGTCGCTGTGCGTACCGGTGTAAGCGGGCGTGGAAACATGCACCAGCGGGGGTCCTTCCCCCGCATGGGTATCTTGATACGTCTTGATCATGCCCAGCATGTTCTCGCCGATCGTTTCCGAAAGGCAGGTCGTCGCCACGCCGATCATTTCGGGCCGGTATTGGCTGATGACGTTTTCGATCCCCACCTCGAAGTTGCGGGACCCGCCGAAGATGGCGTCATCCTCGCTGAAGCTGGAGGAGGCGATATCGACCGGCTCCCGGAAATGGCTGATCATATACCGCCGGATGTAGGTGGCGCAGCCCTGGCTGCCGTGAAGGAAAGGCAGGCAACCGCGAACGCCCTTGTAAACCATCGCCGCGCCCAGCGGAGCGCAGAGCTTGCAGGCGTTGCGGGTGGCTGCCTCGGGAACCGGTCCTTCCGCCCCGGCACCATCCGGCCGAAGGCTGTCGTAGGCGACGGTGGAACGCTTCAGTCGGGTGCCGTCTGTCAAAACCTCGTTCATGCTTCTATCGTTGGGCGGGTGATCCGGTTGCGCCGCGGTGCGAATTTCCAGACGGGGCTCAGAACCGAACGGGCGACTTCGTCGGCAAAATGAAGCATACCTTCGAAGCCGGAGAGAGGAATTTTGCGTTCGTGATTGTGATCGCAGAAGGCAACTCCGAGCTTGAAAGCGATCGGGCGCTCCTTGACGCCGCCGATGAAGAGATCGACGTCTTTCTCCAGCACGAACTTCGCGAGTTCGAGCGGGTTGGAGTCGTCCACGATCACGGTGCCGGGATCGCAGATCTCCTTCAACTGTTCGTAGTCCTCGGCGTTGCCCGTCTGGGTCCCGGCCAGGGCCGTCTCCATGCCGAGCGAGCGCAGGGCCTGCACCAGAGAGAATGCCTTGAAGGCGCCTCCGGTGTAGAGCGCGGCCTTCTTGCCCTTGAGTTGCTTTTTATAGGCCTTGATCCTGGGCGCGTATTTGGCGATCTCCTCGCGCACCAGCTCCTCCGCGCGGCGCATCAGTTCCGGATCGCCGAAGTGCTCTGCCGTTTCGTAGATCGCGGCGGCGGTGTCTTCGAAACCGAAGAACGACACCCGTTTCATCGGAATCCCGTGGTGGTCCTGAAGAAGTTTCGAAAGGTGGGTCATCGAACCGGAACATTGCACCAGGTTCAGGGAAGCCCCGTGACAGCGCCGCAGATCATCGACGCGCCCGTCTCCGGTAATCGTCGAAACCACTTCAATCCCGATCCTCTCGAAGTATTTGCGGATCATCCAGGCCTCCCCGGCGATATTGAACTCGCCCATCAAGTTGATGCTGTATGGGGAAATGCCCTCGGTATTACCGGTCCCGACCAATCGATAGGCGGCTTCGCACGCGGCCTGGTAGCCGCTTTTCTTGGTCCCCTTGAAGCCGGGCGAATCAACCGGTATGCATTCGATACCGGTCTTCTTCCTCACCGACTTGCAGACCGCCTCCACATCATCGCCGATCAAGCCGACGATGCAGGTCGAATAAACGAAGGCGGCTTTCGGCTGATAATATTCGATCAGCTCAAGCAACGAGGCCTCGAGCTTCTTCTCGCCGCCGAAGATCACTTCCCTCTCGGCCAGGTCGGTGGAGAAACTGTTGCGGTTCAATTCGGATTTCGAGGAGAGCGCTCCCCGTATATCCCAGTTATACACCGCGCAACCGACCGGCCCGTGCACGATGTGCAGGGCGTCGGCAATCGGGTAGAGCACGACACGCGACCCGCAGAAGGCACAGGCCCGCTGGGTGACCGATCCCGATGTGCTCTTGCGGTCGCAGGCGAACTTGCCGGACTTTCCTTTCGTCCAAACCTGATCGGTGCGATCCGTGAGGACCGAGATGGAATCGCCTGTCGTGGTGGTCGTCATTCGCCGTTCAACTCCTTAACGATGTGCCGGTCGAGATTGTAGGTGGCCCCGGAGCATTCGGCCCGCTGGGTCAAGGTGACCATGGTATCGGCCCAGGACTCTTCCTCGACCTGCTCCTCGATCAGTTCCAGGAGCATCGGGTGGCTCGGAAAATCCTTCACCTCCAGAGCGATGTCATAACACTGGTGAATGTTGGCGCTGTTACGCTGCTCCAGGGTTTGTGCCAGCTTCGCCACTTCGATCAATTTCCCGAACCCGGTAACAGGCTCCTGAATCGCCGTAAGCTTCGGAAGGACGCCGCGGTCCAGGAGATGGCGGATAAATTTGTCCGCATGGTCGAGTTCCTCGGCGCCTTGCTGGACGAAGAACTTCGCGAAGCCGTTATAGTCCTTTTCGTCGCACCAGATGGCCATGGCCCGGTACGAATGAGCGGCATACAGCTCATGGTTAGCCTGGTCGGTGAGTGCGGTTTGAATGCTTGGGTTCATGAAATTGCGGTGGTCTGTTGTCTTGCAAGCGGGTGGTGCTGCCTCGGGCGGGGAGGAATCCGCCGGGGGCCGGTCGGCCCCCGAGGGTCCCCGGGTTCGTGATTCCGGTCAGAGAACGAGTTCGATGTTTTCGTCGGCGTCCTCCCGGTCGCGCTTGTCGAAGAAGGCATCGGTGATCTTCTCGATCAGCCGCATGGCGCCGGCATACCCCACGGTCGGGAAGTTGCGGTGCCCCACCCGATCGAGAATTGGAAAGCCGAAGCGCACGAAGGGCAGATTCTCCGTCTTGGCGACGAATTTTCCGTAGGTGTTCCCCATGAGAAGGTCGACCGGGTTGGCCTTGACCCACTGGTGGAGGAAATGGATGTCGCTGTAGGCATGCACTTCCACGTTTTCGCTGACCGGCGCGCAGATCTCGCGGATCTTTTTCTCCCACTTCTTGCCCGGAGTGCCGGTCACGATGATGGCGGGCTCCATGCCGATTTCGACCAGAAAGCCGACCATGCTGGTGAGGTGGTCCGGGTCCCCGAAGATGGCGACCTTCTTCCGGTGCAGGTATTGCGACATGTCGCTGATCATGTCGATCAGTCGACCGCGTTCGCGGTCCAGTTCCTTCGGCACGGAGGTATCTCCGGCGAGGCGGAGCGCGTCGACGTAGGCGTCCGTTGCGGCCACCCCGATCGGCAGTTCGAGGATCTTGCTCGGCACCTTGCACTTCTTCTCCAGCGCATCGGCGGCGGGCTTGCTCGCAAGCGGGCCCATCCCGACCGTCAGGAAGCTGTCGCCCATGGCTTTGAGATCGTTGATGGAGGTGCCCCCGTCCGGATACATTTCGTAATTTCCGTCCATGGCGGAATCGAGCACGTCCGAGGTGTCGGGCGTCATGATATACTCGACCCCGACCAGCGATGCCAGGCGCTTGAGTTCCCGCATGTCGGCCGGCTCGACCCAACCGGGGAAGAGGTTGACGACGTTCTTTGTCTTGTCGGTGGTCTCGGCCAGGTATTTTACGAAGCCCTCGCACTGGTTGGCGAACCCGGTCACGTGACTGCCCTGGAAACTCGGCGTGTTGGTGTGGATGACGGTTTTGCCTTCCGGGATGCTACCGTCTTCGATCGCCTTCTTGATGATCATCGGAATGTCGTCGCCGATCACCTCGGAGAGGCAAGTGGTATGGACGGCGACGATCTCGGGCTCGTAGATATTGAAGATGTTCTTGAGAGCGGTCTTCAAGTTGGCCATTCCGCCGAAAACGGAGGCCCCTTCGGTAAAGGAACTCGTCGTGGCTACGACCGGTTCCTTGTGGTGGCGGGTCAGGTGGCTGCGGTGGTAAGCGCAGCACCCCTGCGACCCGTGCGAGTGCGGCATGCATTTGTTGATGCCGAGAGCGGCATACATGGCACCGATCGGTTGGCAGGTCTTGGCCGGATTCACGCGGAGTGCCTTGCGCTCGCGGATTTCTGCTGTGGTTCCTTCTAACATGGTAAGAGTTCTCCAGTTTTCTGTATTTCGGTTGTCGGTTACACCGAGGCGGGCGCCGCCACTTCCTCCGCGGGAGGTTCGGCTGCGGCGTGCCAGGGTGCGCGGGTGAGTTTCCAGACCTTCGATGAAGTCATGCGGTCGATCTCCTTGAAGAAGTTGACCGCCCCTTTGAAGCCCGCATAGGGGCCACCGTAGTCGTAGGAGTGAAGCTGCTTGCAAGGCACGCCCATCTTCTCGATGACATACTTGTCCTTCACCCCGGAGCCGATCACATCGGGCTTGTAGAGTTCGATGAGCTTCTCCAGTTCGTGGTGGGAGATGTCGTCGATGACCAGGGTGTCCTTGGCCATCTGGCGCATCATCCCCTCGTAGTCCTCGAAGGTGAAACCGGACTCTTCGAGCGACTTCTTCCGGTCGGCGTGACTCGCGTTGAAGCGCTCCGGATCGGCTTCGACCTTCAGCTCCTCGATGTTGCGGCTGTCCGCATCCAACTTGATGTTGGGCAGCACGTCGCGGCCTTCGTAGTCGTCGCGGTGGGCGAACTCGTAGCCGGCGGCGATGACCTGCATCCCCATGTCGTTGAAGAGGTCCTGGTAGTGGTGGGCGCGGCTGCCGCCGACGAAAAGCGCGGCGGTCTTTCCCGTCGTGCGGGTCCTCACATCCTCGACCACCGGACGCACCTCGGCCATTTCCGCCGCGATGACTTCCTCGACCTTGTCGATCAATTCCTTGTCGCCGAAATATTGGGCGATTTTGCGCAGCGACTTCATCGTGCCCTCGAGCCCGATGAAGTTGACCTTGAACCAGGGGATCCCGAACTTGGTCTCCATCATCTCGGCCATGTAATTGATCGAGCGGTGGCACATGACGACATTCAGGTCCGCCATATGGCAGTTGGTGATGTCGTCGTAGCTGACGCCACCGGAAAGCGTGCCGATGATCTTGATCCCGCAACGGGCGAAGATCCGGTCGATTTCCCAGGCGTCCCCGCCGATGTTGTATTCACCGAGGATGTTGATCTTGTATTTCTGCTCCACGGGCGTGTCGTCGAGACCGATCATGTGCTTGAACACGCCGTTGTTGGCGATGTGGTGGCCCGCCGACTGACTGACTCCTTTGTAGCCCTCGCAGGAGAAACCGAAGACGTTGATCCCGAGTTCCTTCTTCATCTTGGCACAGACCGAGTGGATATCATCTCCGATCAAACCCACCGGGCAGGTCGCATAGACCGAAATGGCCTTGGGCTTGAACTCCTCGTAGGCTTCGCGGATCGCCAGCTCGAGCTTCTTCTCCCCGCCGAAGACAATCTGGTCCTCCTGCATGTCGGTCGACATGCTGTATTGCAGGTAGTTGGTTTCACCCGGCTTGCGGATCTTGTTCATATTGCGCCGGGAGAGCCAGCTATACCATCCGCAGCCGATCGGGCCGTGGGTGATGTGGAGAACGTCGTAAATCGGCCCGATGACCACACCCTTACAACCGGCGTACGAACAACCCCGCTGGGTGATGATGCCCGGGACGGTCCGGCTGTTTGCGCCGATTTCGGCGGGAGAGCCGGGGTCCTTGTTGACGAGGACTTGCTTGCCGCGTTTACGGAGTGTCTTTTTCGGATAAACGTCGAGCATTTGCTCGCGTGCTTCTTCAGCGCTGGGGCCGACGGGGCCCATTGGATTGCTGCTGTTTTCTTCTTCGGACATGATGATAAATCTTCGGTTGGTTGTGGTCGGTCCCGCCGGTTCGGGTTGGGGGGCTCGGCCCGGTGAAAGGCCCCTCCCCTCCCCGGCGGGAGGATGGCTGAAAGGCGTCTTCGTTATTCGAAGAGGCCGAATTCCATCAGGAGTTTTTCCAGTTCCTCGATGGAGAGCGGACTCGGGACGACCCTGAGGTCGTTGCCGTCGATATTCCGGGCGAGGGTGCGGTACTCGTCGGCCTGATTGCATTCGGGATTGTGGTCGATGACCGTCTTGCGATTGATCTCGGCGCGCTGCACTTCGTTGTCGCGCGGCACGAAGTGGATCATCCTGGTGCCCAGGCGACTTGCGAACTCCTGGATCATTTCCTCTTCGCGGTCGCAGTTCCGGCTGTTGCAGATCAGGCCGCCGAGACGGACGACACCCGTTTCGGCGAACTTCATGATGCCTTTACAGATGTTGTTGGCCGCGTACATGGCCATCATCTCGCCGGAGCAAACGATGTAGATCTCTTCCGCCTTGCCCTCGCGAATCGGCATGGCGAACCCGCCGCAGACCACGTCCCCGAGAACGTCGTAGAATACGTAATCGAGTTCTTCCTCTTCCTCGTAGGCGCCGAGTTGTTCGAGCATATTGATCGAGGTGATGATCCCGCGACCGGCACAGCCGACGCCCGGCTCGGGTCCGCCGGACTCGACGCAGAGGCTGTTGCTGTAGCCTTCGCTCCGGATATCTTCCAGCTCCACGTCTTCGCCTTCTTCGCGAAGCGTGTCGAGAACGGATTGTTGGGCGAGACCGCCGAGGAGCAGACGAGTCGAGTCGGCCTTCGGATCGCAGCCGACGACCATCACTTTCTTGTTCATTTCGGCTAGTGCGGCGACCGTGTTCTGCGTGGTGGTGGATTTGCCGATGCCGCCTTTACCGTAGATCGCGACCTTCCGCATTTTCTTCTCCGTAGCTTTTTCCGCTACCGTGGGTTCGAGTGTAGTAACCATTTTGTTTGCTTTCTGAAGTTAGAATTTATGTTCGAGTGAACGGTTCCCCTCTTAACAAGACTCATGCCAACTGTTTTCAGGAACCATCTAACTCTTTGTGGTAGAACCGGATAAAAAGTTAAATTTCTTTTTTCGGAGCTATTTCGTTCTGAAACTTCTCCAAAGTCTCCGACATCCGCGTCGGATGTAGGACGGGATTCCTACGTTTGTGTAGGATTTCCGTGAAGCGTCGGTCCTCCGGTTCACCGTCACCTTGTTTTCGCCCTCCCGCTACGGTTCCGTCCTCCTCCGGCAACCGATGCTTATACCGCCTCCATCCCGCACCCGGCGACCAAACGGGCACCGATCTAGCTACAACGGGGGAACCGTCATGATCGATTCTTCCGCATGCAACTCCGGCAACTGCACGATCGCCCGCGAGGGACCTTCGCTGGAAATGCTGCACCGGGTCGCCGGCGTGAATTGCCGGTCGGTCCAGGAACTGGGGCTGCTCTTTGCCGTGGGGCGCACCCTCGAGAACAGCTTCGAGCTGGCGGACCTCTCGCGCCCGGTGCTCCGCCGTCTCCAGGATTGGATGGGGCTGGAACGGGGGACCATCGCCATTCGCAACCGCGATACCGGCGAACTACTCGTCTCGGAGGCCGTCGGCCTGCCCCGTGGAGTGTCGCCGGGCGAATATTTCAAACTCCTGGCACCGCAACTGGAACGGACGGTCAAGAAGGGCGAGCCGGTCATCCTGCCGAAGATCTCCGATCTCCTGCCAAACGACTCCGCTCCCGATTCCCCGGTCGCACAAATGCTGGGGCCGGACACGGGACTCCTTTGCGTGCCGCTCAAATTCGCCGACGAGGTCATCGGCACTCTCAGCATCGAGCGGAAACGCGATCCCCGCACCGGTTGGGCGGCCGATCTTCGACTTTTGAAGATGATTTCCTCGATCATCGCCCAGGCGGCCCGCGTGCGCCAGGAGGCGGCCGAACAGATTCAAAGCCTTCGGGAGGAAAACGATCGCCTTCATCACCGGATCGACGAAGGCGTTCGTCCGCGCGACATGATCGGAACGGCCGGTTCGATGCGGACCGTCTATCTGCAGATCGACCAGGTGGCCCCCAGCATCACCACCGCCCTGATCCGCGGGGAAAGCGGCACCGGGAAGGAACTGGTGGCCAAGGCCGTCCATGAGCGAAGCCCGCGTGCACACGGACCTTTCATCAAATTCAACTGCGCGGCGCTCCCCGACTCGCTCATCGAGAGCGAACTCTTCGGACACGAGAAAGGTGCTTTCACCGGAGCGCTCGCCCGAAGAAAAGGCCGGTTCGAGCTGGCCCACGGAGGCACTCTCTTTCTCGATGAGATCGGCGACGTCTCGCCGGCCACCCAGGTAAAACTGCTCCGCGTCCTGCAGGAGCGGGAATTCGAGCGAATCGGCAGCCAGGAGACGCAGCATTGCGACGTGCGGCTCATCGCGGCGACCAGCCGGAATCTCGAGGAGATGATGACGACAGGTTCCTTCCGCGAGGACCTTTATTACCGGCTGAATGTTTTCCCGATCTACGTCCCTCCGCTTCGGGAGCGAAAATGCGACATTCTACTACTCTGCGACTTCTTCATTGAAAAGTACTCCGACCAGATCGGGGTGAAACCGGCCCGCGTATCGAGTGCGGCCATCGAGCTGCTCGACAGCTACCACTGGCCCGGAAACGTCCGCGAACTGGAGAACTGCATCGAGAGAGCGGTACTCCTCGCCCGAGGGCAATCCATCAAGGCACACCACCTGCCACCCACCCTCCAGAATAAGACGCCGAAGGAACGGAGGGAGGCCGCCACCCTGGAGGACGCCATGGAAGCTCTGGAAAGGGAAATGCTTGTCGACGCCTTGAAGGAAACGGGCAGCAATATGGCCGAAGCGGCCCGCCGACTCGGCCTGACCGAACGCAAAATGGGCCTCCGGGTGAAGAAATACGGAATCGACCGCGAGCGATTCAAGTAACTCCCGTTCTTCAAAACAACGCTGTAACCTCTTCCAAAGAATCATGCACCCGCCAGCATAGGCGGCGTATTTCTTCGTCGGGCGTCAGGATGTCCGGGATCATGATAACGCGCATGCCGGCAGCCGCTCCGGCCCGGACGCCATTGTAGGAATCTTCGAGAACCAGACAATGGACCGGTTCGATTCCAAGCAACTCCGCCGCCCGGAGGAAAATATCCGGGGCAGGTTTGCCTCGTTCCACAGCGTCCCCGGTCACCAACGGATCAAAGCGGTCCCGGATCCCGACCTGCTCGAGCTTCTTGATCGCCCATTCGCGCTTCGTCGAGGTCGCCACGGCTTTAGGCAAGCCGAGCGACTCCAGCCGGTCGAGCAGTTCCAACAGGCCCGGCTGTGTAGTCAGTTTCTCTCGCAGAAACCTGAAATAGTGCACTTGGCTGCGCTCCGACAAGGTCTCGAGGGGAAAACCCTGGCCAAAATAGTCGTCAAAGATGCGTTTGTGATCTCCGCTGGAAAGCCCGATCATCCCATGACAAACAACATCCGGCAGATCGTACCCCAAATCGCGTCCGCCCATACGCCAGGCGATCTGGCTCAATCGCTCGGTATTGAGCATCAGACCGTCCATATCGAAAATGATCGCCTTTATCTCCTCCATAGATTGGGTCCAGTTTACCCGTTTTCTTTTCATCTCGAACCGGAGGATCAGTAAACGGCAAACCACCTTGCGGGTTTACCCCGCCATTTTCACAATTCGGTCGAACTCCCTTTTCGTAACCGGTGTGATCGACAAACGGTTTCCGCGTTGAAGGATTTTCATTTCGGATAGAGCCGGTTCTTCCTTCAGGGCACCGAGGGGCACGGGGTTCTCGAACTTCCGCACGAATTTCACGTCGACCAGAACCCAACGCGGATTCTCCGGGTCGGACGTTTCATCGAAGTATTTTGATTCGGGATCGAAGGCGGTTCGGTCCGGATACGGTTCGGAAGCGACCTCCGCGATCCCGGCAACCCCGGGCGGCTTGCAATTCGAGTGGTAGAACAACACCGGATCCCCGATTTTCATCCGGTCCCTCATGAAATTGCGGGCCTGATAGTTTCGGACACCGTCCCAAGGCTCCCGCCGACCGGGCCTTGACCGTAAATCGTCGATCGAAAACGTATCCGGTTCCGACTTCATCAACCAGTAGTTCTTCTTTGCTGCCATAATGCTAAAGTTGCTCGTCCATGATCGCCCGAAAGCCCGCACGGTAATCCGGATAGATGGGCTTCCAACCGGTGGCCTCCATCAGCCGATCCACGCGCACCCGCCGGTTCGGCGGATCTCCCGCGGAATTGATCCGCATCCGTCGCCCGACCGCATTGGGATCGAAAGCCGGCGGCGGCATGTCCAACTGCTCCGCCAGCCACCGAAGGACCTCCTCCTTCAAGGCGGGAGAACCGTCCGAAAGATTGTAGGTCTTGCCAGCCGTCTCCCCGCTCGCCAACACGGCGTCCACGGCCGACGCGATATCCTCGCGGTGGATCAGGTTGAGAAAATAATCTCCTCGCCCCGGAATGACTCCGTTGCCCCTCCGAAGGGAGTCGAGCAGATAGTGCCGCCCCGGCCCGTAAATCCCGGACAGACGTAGAATCGTCGTCCGGTCTCCGGATCTTCTCCCTTCCCGCAGAACGTTCTCTGAATCCAAAACCACCTCGCCATTTTTAGCCAGGTCCCCCCCGGCATCTTCCTCAAACACATCCCTCCCGTCCGTAAACGGATAGACCGCCGTGGAACTGGTATAGACGATGCGATTCGCGTCCGCCGTTTCCAGCCAATCCAAAAGAGAGCGGTTCCCGCCCACGTAAGACTTCAGGTAGCCCTCCATGCCACCGCCGGCCGAACTCACGCAGTTCAAAACCCATCCACACTCGGCGGGCACTTTTTCATGCCAACCCCTCGAATCCACTTCCGCCACGACGGGGGTAAAGTTCTCGTGCCGGATACCGCCCAAGGTCTCTTCATTTCGCGAGACACCCCAGACCGGAATTCCGCGGTCGAGCCAGCGCCGGGCGACAGCCGACCCAACGTAGCCACACCCCAGAATCAGGGCGGGTTGGAGTTCTGGACGATCAATTCGCATTCAACTTTCGAGCGCTACTACTAAAATCCCATGCCAGAACGAATGTCAAAACCGTGTTGATGAGGGGAATCCAGGTCCAGCCCAGGGGAAGCCATCCCGTCTCCGCACCGACGAGCAAAAAAATCGAAAACAAAGTGCCGGCCACCATCGCCAGGATGTTCCCTCCATCCGTCGCGGATCGGGTGCTTGTCGTAAGAGCGAAAACGAAAACTCCCAGCAGGGACCCGTAAGTCACTCCGACAATCTTGAAACCCAGCCACACGAAACTTTCCTGATAATCCGCCAAAAGAATGGCGATTCCCGCCAGCAGCATTCCAAACAACAGAATCCCCAGCCGGGAGATCCAGATTCTCTTTCGCGCTCTTTCTCCAAGGAGATCGTAAACGACCGAAGAGCTTAACGCGTTCAAGGCGGAGTCCAGACTCGACATGGCCGTGGCCAGGATTCCAACCAGCAGCAAAGCCCGCAATCCGGCAGGTGCCATCTCGGCAATAAACCAGGCGAAGACCTGATTCGGCCCCACGCTTTCAGGAGGGGTCGCCCCGCCATGGCCGGTCCAAATAAACAAGGCGACTCCTACGAGCAGAAAGACGCCTGCCACCGGAATCCCGAGAAAACCGCTCAAAATCACGCTCCACCGAGCCCGACCGACCGAGCGGCAGGTGAGCATGCGCTGGGTCAGATCCTGATCGCAACCCAACGCCGCCGTCGTCATCACCAGACCGTTCAGGCAGGCAAGGTAGAAAAGATTCCAGTCCGAGAGCCAGGACGCCTCGCCGTCGGGCGACCAATGGAAGACCTTCAATTTCCCGCTCGCGGCAGCCTCCGTCCAAAACGGATCCCACCCAATCTGAAAGAGAAAGTAGCCCAAGGCGGCAATTCCGCCTCCGATAAAAACAAAGGCTTGAATACAGTCGGTCCAGATGACGGCCCGAATTCCGCCGGCCGCCGTATAAATCAAAGCAATGCCGGTAAAGACGAGAACCGCCACCGGGACCGGCACAGCGAAAAAGACCGCCAGTCCGGTCGCCGCGAGAAGCAGACGAATCGCCGAGGCATTCAACCGAGAGACCAGAAAGAAAACGGCACCGGTTTTCTGCGAGCCACCTCCGAATCGACTCCCGAGGTATTGGTAGATGGAGACACAGCCTACTTTATAGAAGGCCCCTAAAAAGAGAAACGCCACGACAAAGCGGGCGGCCAACGAACCCACGCCGAACTGAAGGTAGCTCAGATCCCCCTCGTATCCGGTCCCGGGAACCCCGAGGAAGGTGACGGCACTGATCTCGGTCGCGGTGATGGACAGCAGCACGGCCGGCCAGGGCACCCGGCGGCCTCCGACAAAGAAATCCTCCGTCGACCCGGATCGGCGCGAGAAAAACCATCCGCCCGCCAGAACCGCCACAAGATAGATGGCGACAAAAACCAGCTCCCATGGCCCGAAAGATCGCATCAGATTCGGCAAGGGTCGCTTATAAATGCAACGGATCTACTTCCGTGAAGTCCGCTTCTTGCGCCCGCCAACGATGATTCAGCAACGGTTTTCTGACGGCTTGTTTTCATAATTCCTTTCAACTGCTTTCCAGATACCATCTGAAATCGGCTGGGGTCACGCAATTTCTCCCGACACTCCCGTAGCGCCGCAGGGGCCTTTCATCTGGCTTTCGGTGGGGCGGATTTCCATAAGGAACTCCGCCTCGTGACCGTCGTAGCCCGCAGGGCGAAGTCGGTTCAGGCGGAGAGAGGTCCGAAGTGGCAGGGGCATTTCATCTGGCTCGCAGTGGGTCGAATTCCCAACAGGAACTCCGC
>CAZBLJ010000004.1:0-29428 GCA_964492605.1 uncultured Puniceicoccaceae bacterium | reverse complement strand
TTCAATCTTCCCGGGAGATGCTGGACTTTCCGCGTCTCCGGCGTTGTGATCCCCTTTTTCCATTCCCGAACCCAATCATGACGACCCAGAAAAACGGCACCCGCAGCCTTCGCCTCGTTGCTACCTGCCGGGACCGGATCGGCATTGTGGCCGCCGTGGCTTCCCATCTCGCCGAGAGAGGGGCCTCCATTTCCGAGGCCGACCAGTACCACGACCCGTCCACCTCCACCTTCTTCATGCGGTATGTCTTCGACGCTCCGGGGGGCGGGACGGCTCTGGCGGATTTTCGCACCTCCCTTCGAAGCGTTGCCGAAACGTTTGATATGGAGTGGCGCCTCGTTGAAACGGGCAAGCCCCAGCGGGTCGTGATTCTCGTCAGCAAATACGACCACTGTCTGTCTTATCTCTTGCAACGCCGCAACGCCGGCGACCTGCCCTTCGAGATCCCCTGCGTCATCTCCAACCACGAAGACCTGCGGGATCTCGTGGAGTGGTACCGGATTCCGTACCATCACGTCCCCGTGCCCAAGAATGGGGAAGAAAAGCGGGCGGCATTCGAAAAAACGGCCGAACTCATCGACGGGGCCTCGCCCGACACGGTGGTTCTGGCCCGCTACATGCAAATCTTCCCCCCCTGGCTGTGCGAGCGCTACCGCCACCGCGTGATCAACATCCACCACAGCTTTCTCCCCTCCTTCGTCGGAGCAAGGCCCTACCACCAGGCCGAACAAAGGGGCGTAAAACTGATCGGTGCGACCTGCCACTACGTTACCGAGGACCTGGATGCCGGGCCGATCATCGACCAGGATGTCGCCCGCATCCGCCACAGCGACACCATCCGCGATATGGTCCGGATCGGAAAGGATATCGAGACAACCGTTCTGGCACGCGGTCTCCGGTACCACCTCGAGGGTCGGGTGCTGGTGCACCGCAACAAGACCATTCTCTTCGAATAAAACGAAAGCTGCTTATCCGTGTTCAAGACCGTCCAACCTCTCGTTTTCTCCTTCGATGTCGAATGGGTTCCCGACCCGTTGGCGGCGGCGAAACTGTTCGACTGCCCGATCTCCACTCCCGGGGAGCGCGGGCACGCAATCCGCAAGCTTTGGGACTACGGCGGCGCCACCGAGGAGAAACCGCAGCCCTATTTGAAAACGGTCCTCTGCCGAGTTGTCAGTCTTGCCGGCATCCTCCGGGAACAAAAGATCCGGAAAAGCACTCCCAAACTTCGCCTCGTCTCCCTCCCGATGAAGCTGGACGCCCCGTGGGACCGGCAGGAAAGAGCGATCCTCGAAGGTTTTTTCGAATCCGTCGGCAAGCGCAAACCTCAGCTGGTCGGGTACAACTCGTCCCAGGCGGATATCCCGATCCTCGTGCAACGCGCCATCGTCAACGGTCTTTCCTGCCCGGGCTTCGCCACCCGCCCCGATAAGCCCTGGGAGGGAGTCGACTACTTCAGCACCGCAAGCGAGCATAATCTGGATCTCGCCCCCCTTCTCGGCCGATACAACCAGATGCCTTCCCTGAACGAGGTCGCGAGATTGTCGGGCATCCCCGGAAAGATCGATACCAGCGGCGGCGGGGTCGCCGAACTCTGGCTGGAGGGACGCACGGACGAGATCCTCGCTTACAACGAATGCGACGCCCTGACGACCCATCTGGTTTGGGCCCGTTTCGCACACTTCACCGGCCACATGAACGAGAGCGAATACCAGCAGGAGCAAAAGGCCGTCCGCGAACTGGTCGAAGAGTTGATCCGGGAAGGGAAAGCCCACCTGCAACGCTTCCTCGACGAGTGGGACCGATTGGCTGCGATCAAGCCCGCCTGACCGCGCGGTTCGACGGAAACGACGGCGGAAGTCGTCAGCTATGCAAGATCGTCGATAGTTCGTCCAGGCTGTAGGGCTTGCGAAGTTTGCCGGTAAGGCCGAGGCCGGACGGATCCTGCATCGCCTCGCCCGCGTCCTGTCCCGAACTGATGAACAACCGCGCTTCCGGATCCATGGCACGGATGGCTCGCGCCGTCCTCACCCCGCCCTGGCCGCCGGGCACGTTCAAGTCCAGAATCACGAGATGGAACCGTTCGCCCGATCGGAGCGCTTCCTCGTAGAGCCGGACGGTCTCCCGCCCGTCGACGCTCCCTACCATCTCGCAACCGAGATACTCCAGCATCTCGCCCAGGATATCCGTGACCATCGGATCGTCCTCCAGGACCAGGACCCGTCCCACGACGTCCCGCCATGTCGGCTCGACCGGCACCGTCCTCGGATCGACTTCGTCCGTGCCGGGCAGCCGCACCACGGCGCAACACCCCTCCCCCGCCGGGAGATCTTCGAACGAAATGTCCCCTCCGATTTCCTCCAGCCAGTTCTTCACCGCGTAGAGGCCCACGCCGGAACCTCCTTCCCGCGTGCTGAATCCTTTCCGGAAAATCCTGTCTCTCATTTCGACGGGAATCCCGGGCCCGCTGTCGATGAGGCGCACCTTCAACACCCGAGGATCGGTCGCCCGGCGACTGGGTTCCTCCTGCTCGATGAAGATTTCGATTTTGCCCTTCCCCTCCATCGCATGAACCGAGTTCGTCAGAAGGTTGTTGAACAGCTGCCGCAATCGGATGGGGTCGCCTTTTACCTTGGGCAGGTTCTCTCCGTAATGGATCCGAAATCCGACGCCGTCCGGCGGAATGCAAATCCCGGCGCAGGCGGAAGTGATATCGATGATCGAAAGATCCTGCTCGGCCTGCCGGTCGTTTACCTGCAATGCGGACTCCGCCATTTTACAGGCGCCCCGCAATATTCCCTCCACCGCATCGAGGGATTCGCCTACGGGTTTTCCGTTCTGTTGCCGGCGCCGGATCAAAGCCAGATGACCGAGCGCTCCCGTCATTATGTTTTTCAGGTCATGGATGAACACATCACGATCAACGGATTCGCTGTTTGAAGATGGGTTCTCGGGCGGACACATATCCTGGAAATCAATCGGCGGAAACAAGGAAACAGCTTGTCTACCCGTCCTACCCCATTCTGACCAGCGGATTTTTGAGAAAACCGGAGACTTGATGATTCCCGGGGAATCCGTCTTAGTCGGAGGTTTATGTCCGATCAACCATCAGCAGAAGCATCGTCGTCCGTAACCATGGAGGAGCTGACCGCCCTCTGCCGACGCCGGGGCTTCATCTTCCAATCCTCCGAAATCTACGGCGGCATCAACGGCTTTTTCGACTTCGGACCTCTCGGGGCCGAACTGCGGAAAAACATCAAGGACGCATGGTGGCAGGACATGGTCCATCGCCGGGAGGACATCGTCGGGCTGGACTCCAGCATCATCATGCACCCGAAGGTCTGGAAGGCCTCCGGCCACGTGGACGGCTTTTCCGATCCGATGGTGGATTGCAAGGAAAGCAAGCTTCGCTACCGCGCCGATCAGCTTTTCTTTGCCGAAGTAGACTTCTTCGACGAGAACGAGGAACCCGTGACCGGCTGCAACCTCTGCATCCTCGAGTCGCCGACCATGGCCGAGGACGCCCGCAAGCGGAGCCGCCAGATCCGGAAAGCTCTTGAAAAGCAGGTGGGAAAGAAACTTACGGAGAAGATCTCCGACGGGAACTGGCGGGAGTTCACCGAGGCGAACGACGAACAGCGCTCCAACACCTGGGGTCCCGACGCCACCGGGCCCGGCACCCTTACGGCCCCCCGCGAATTCAAGCTCATGTTCGAAACCAAAGTCGGGCCGGTCGCGGACGATTCGGCCGTCGCCTACCTGCGTCCCGAAACCGCCCAGGGGATCTTCGCCAATTACAAGAACGTCACCGACACCACCCGCGTGAAGATTCCCTTTGGAATCGCGCAAATCGGAAAGGCCTTCCGCAACGAGATTACGCCGCGGAATTTCATCTTCCGCTCGCGGGAGTTCGAGCAGATGGAGATCGAGTACTTCATCGCACCGGACGCGGACTGGAAACGACTCCACCGGGAATGGATCGACACCTGCATCGACTGGCTCGTGTCCATCGGCCTGCCCCGCGCATCCATCACCGAAGACATCCACCCCGAGGACAAGCTGGCCTTTTACTCCCAGGCGACCACCGACCTCATGTTCGACTTTCCCCACGGGAGACAAGAGCTGTGGGGAATCGCCTGCCGCTCGGACTACGACCTGAAGCAGCACGAGAAATTCTCCGGTAAATCGATGGAGATTTTCGATGAAGCGGCCAAGGCGAAGTATGTGGCCCATGTCATCGAGCCCTCCCTGGGTGTGGACCGCACCCTGCTCGCCGTGCTCGCCGCAGCCTACTGCGAAGACGAAGTACCCAACGATAAGGGCCAGGCCGAAAAACGGACCTTGATGAAATTCCACCCGAGGATCGCGCCGGTAAAAGCCGCCATCCTTCCCCTGGTGAAGAACAAGCCCGAGTTGGTGGAACGTGCGCGCGCCCTGCACGAACGTCTGCGGAAACGCTTTCCCGTCTTCTTCGACGCTTCCGGTGCCATCGGACGCCGTTACCGCCGCCAGGACGAGATCGGCACCCCATTTTGCCTGACCGTCGACTTCGACACGATTGAAAAGGACGGCTTGGTCACGATCCGCCACCGGGACACTTGCGAGCAAGAGCGCGTCAGCGAGGACGAGGCGGTCGCCCGAATCACCAACGCGGTTTTCGGCGAATAGAAGGGCTCGACAACCTCCCCGGCCTTGCCATTGATAGAAGAAGTGCCCGAAGAAACCAATACGACCGCTCCCGCTCCCGAGACCGTTTTCCGGGGGGAAGAGGTTTTTTCGCTCATTTCCAACCTCGCCGACGCGATCCTCCGGGGTGGGGAAATCGACCGCGACACGGTCGTCGTCGGGATCGCCAATGGCGGGATCTCCCTGGGCAATCTGATTCATCGCCTCCTCCAAAAACAAACCGGGCTTTCCCTCGCTTACGGAATCGTCGAAACCTCCTTCCACCGGGATGACATCGGGAGCCGCCCGATTCCCATCGTCGCCCATCCCACCGATATTCCCGTGAACATCGAGGGCCGCATGGTTCTGCTCGTCGACGACGTGATCGCATCCGGACGAACCATCCGCGCTGCGATTAACGAGACCTTCGACCAGGGGAGACCCTCGTCCATTCGCCTCGCAACTTTGCTGGACCGCGGCTGTCGGCGGCTCCCCATTCAACCGGACTACTGCGCCGAACAAATCACCGTCGCGCCGGACCAAATCCTCCGCCTCCACATCGATGAGGAGGACCCGGCCGGGCACCTCGTTCAACTCTTCCCCCGATGAAGGCTGATTTCGAATGGACCCGGAGGAACCTGATCGGGATCGAGAATCTGAGTCCCGACGAAATCCGCTTTATCCTCGATACGGCGGTCTCCTTCAAGAATACCCTGGACCGCAGCGTCAAGAAGCTGCCCTCGCTTCGCGGCAAAGTGGTTGCCAATCTGTTTCTGGAACCCAGCACCCGGACCCGCGTCGCTTTCGAGGTGGCCGCCAACCGTCTGAGCGCCGACGTCCTCACCGTGTCCGGCTCCTCCAGCAGCATCACCAAGGGGGAAACGCTCCGGGATACCGCCCAGAATATCGAAGCCCTCAAGGCCGATATGATCGTCATCCGCCACTCGGCACCCGGCTCCCCCCACTACCTGAGCCAGGTGGTCGACATCCCCGTTATCAACGCCGGAGACGGAGCCCACGAGCACCCCACCCAGGCTTTACTGGATTGCTTTACTCTTCGGGAAAGAATCGGCGAACTCACCGGACGGAAGGTCACCATTTTAGGCGACATCCTTTTCAGCCGGGTCGCCCGCTCCAACATCTGGGCGCTTCGAAAACTCGGTGCGAACGTCACCGTCGCGGGACCCTCCACCCTCGTCCCGGAAAATTTTGCCTCGATGGGGGCCGAGGTAAGTCACGATCTCCGCTCCGCCCTCACCGACGCGGACGCCGTCATGCTCCTGCGCATCCAGCACGAGCGGCAATCGCAAATGCACTTCCCCTCCCTCGGGGAATACACCTCCATGTTCGGCCTTAACAAGGAACGCTCCTCCTGGCTCAAACCCGATGCGGTCATCATGCACCCCGGCCCGATCAATCGCGGCGTCGAAATCGATTCCGATCTGGCCGATTCCGCGCAATCGGTCATCCTCGATCAGGTCACCAACGGCATCGCGGTCCGCATGGCGGTCCTTTACCTGTGCGCCAGCGCCGATGAATGGGTCAAAAAGGGAGGCGAGACATGAGCGGCCGTTACATTGTCAGCGGGGGGCGCGTGATCGACCCGGCCTCGGGCCGCGACGAAACGGGGGATCTGTTCCTGGACGAAGGCCGCATCAGCGAACCCTTCAGCCCCGACGGCGCCCGCAGGATCGACGCAACCGGTCTGGTCGTTTGTCCGGGATGGGTCGACATCCACGTCCACTTCCGGGAACCCGGACAAACCCACAAGGAAGACATCGGCTCCGGGACACGGGCCGCCGCCGCCGGAGGATTCACCTCCGTCATCTGCATGCCCAACACCTCCCCTGTCTGCGACAACGCGGGAACCATTCAATACATCAACGAAGCCATCGCCCGGAAAGCCGTCGTCCGGGTCTATCCAACCGGTTGCCTGACCAAAGGGATGGCCGGTGAGGAGCTGGCCCCGATCGGTTCGCTCAAACGCGCCGGTGTCGTCGCGGTGACCGACGACGGTCTCTGCGTCCAGAATAATGCGTTGATGCGCCAGGTCGCGACCTACTCCAGAATGTTCGGCCTTCCCGTTATGGACCATTGCCAGGACGCCACCCTGACCGAAGGCTCCGTCATGCACGAGGGAGACTGGTCCCTCCGCCTCGGGCTCAAAGGCTGGCCCGCCGCCGCCGAGGATATCATAGTCGCCCGAAATATCGTGCTTGCCGAACTGACCGGCGCCCACATCCACATGCAGCACCTGTCCTCGGCGAACTCGGTCGAAATGCTTCGCCGGGCGAAGAAGAACGGAATTCCCGTAACCGGGGAAGCCAGCCCGCACCACATTTCCCTGACCGACAAATACCTCGGGGGCTACGATCCGTATTTCAAAATGAACCCCCCTCTCCGATCCGAAGAGCACCGGCAAGCGCTGATCGAGGGCCTGCGGGACGGCACGATCGACTGCATCGCCACCGACCACGCCCCTCACCGCGAGTACGAGAAAGATGTCGAACTCGATGTGGCGCCTTTCGGGATCGTAGGCTTGGAGACGGCCTTACCGGTATGCCTCGAAACCCTCCACCGGTCTGCGGGATTCTCCCTCACCGATGTGATCTCGCTGATGACCGACAAGCCGGCGAGATTGATGGGGCTCGATGCCGGCACCCTGGCCGTCAACGCCCCCGCCGATGTCACGATTTTCGATCCCGATCGGGAGTGGATCCCCTCCCGTGAAGAATTCCAGAGTCGCAGCGATAACTCTCCCTGGCTGAATCGGCCGTTGAAAGGCCGGGCGGTCCATACCTTCGTCGGAGGGAAGCCGGTCCTCGAAGAAGGAAAGATTACGGAACCTGCCCCATGAGTCCGCCCGATCCGCCGGTGCTTTTCTTCGACGCCCGGTGTCTGCTTTGCCACCGATCGGTCCGGTGGATCCTGAGACACGACCGAGAAGGGGTTTTCTCCTTCGCGGGACTGGACTCCGAAACCGCGCGGCAGGTCATCCCGCAGGATCACCCCCTCCTCCGGACGGATACCGTCATCCTCTGGGACGGCGAACGTTTTTTTGGCCGCAGCACGGCCGCCTTCAAAGTGCTGGCCCGCTTGAGGACCGCGTGGAAATGGCTTCTGGCCTTTTCGATCCTCCCCCGCCGCCTCACCGACACCGGCTACCGCTTTATCGCCCGCCACCGCTACCGCTGGTTTGGCACCGATGAAAGCTGTCCCATCCCGGACCCCGAGCACGCGGAACGCTTCCTGCCGTGAACATCCCCGATGATGAAAACAGGGGCCTTTCATCTGGCTCGCAGTGGGTCGAATTCCCAATAGGAACTCCGCCTCGTGACCGTCGTAGCCCGAAGGGCGAAGTCGGTTCAGGCGGAGAATAAGCCCGAAGTAGGACAAAATTCCTGAACAAACTCCTGTTTCCTGCCAGATGAAAGGCCCCTGTGATGAAAACCAATTCGCAGGCTTCCAGCTTGCGATCCGCCCCCCTATGACTCCTTAGTTCCTTCGTGGTGGACGATACCGAGATACCTGTCAGCCTTGGCAACGCCCTGCTCTTCGGGGCAGCCCTCTTCGGCTGTATCGCATCCTTTGCGCGACCCCTTCGCTTGCCGGGTCCGGAAACGCCTCCTAAGGCCTGGGAGAAATGGAACCTCTCTTTTCCCGGCTTCCTCTTGCTGCTTTGGGCCTTCGTCGTACTCATCCTCATAGCGCCGGTACTGGGCGGGTTCTCCACCGGGCTCTTTGCCACCGACCCGGATAACCCCCAGGTTTCAGCCGTCGGGGCCACCTTCTTCATGCAGGTCGGCCTCATCGCTATCGTCCTCGCAGCCGTCCGGTTCCGAGGATGGCGGCTCTCCGACTTTCTGGAGGTGGGCGGCGTGACCTCGAAGACCTCGGCACTGTACAGCCTCCATATTTTCTTCCGCTACCTCCCCCTGATCTGGCTCGTCGGACTCTTCTGGGGCATCCTCCTCCTGGCATTGAACGAACTCGGCCTGGGCGTTCCAACGGAGCCGCAAATCGCCGCCCAGTGGATCGCGGAGTCCGACTCCCTGCTCTTCCTCATCGCCATGGGTTTCATGGTTGTGATTGGCGCCCCCCTCTCCGAAGAACTTCTATTCCGCGGGCTCCTCTTCCGTTTTCTCCTGGAGAAGACACCGGCCCGTATCGCCCTCGTTCTTAGCTCCGTTCTCTTCGCACTTCTTCACGCCAGCATCCACAGTTTCCTGCCCCTTTGTTTTATCGGACTGCTATTGGCGAAAGTGTATCACGACACCCGCGACCTGCGAACCCCGATCTTTTTCCACCTCTACTTCAATCTATTCTCGTTCCTGAACCTCCTTTTCCTGCCGGTGTGAACCAGAAGACGAGGCCGGCTTCCGTCCGGTCGGCTTCTCAATCAAAATGGCACGACCCTCGACAAGCGCAGTCGCCGTTTTCTTCCGGGCCGATTCGAGGAGTCGTCCGAAAGTCGCACGGGAAATCTCCATCCGCCTTCCGGCCTCCTCGTGGTGCAGACCCAGTTGATCCGCCAAACGCAACGCCTCCAGCTCCTCCAAAGTCAGTTCCACGGTCGACAGCTCCCGCACCGGAACCCCCCGGGGCTTGAAAACGTGGCGGGCCGGGTGGCAACCGATTTTTCGCTGTTTACGGGGACGCACGATTCCGGATCCAGACCTTCCAATGTTCCCTTGACAGACTCATCGAAAAACATAGTTTTGAGCATATACCCAAAAGTCAACTCGACAAAACAAACGTCATGAAAATATGCCTGCCTTACGAAACGGATACCGCAAAGGGTATCCTCCGCCTCTCCGAGCATTTTGGAAAGGCGACCGGCCATGTCATTATGGAAAGCAAGAACGGTCGAATCCTCTCCCGGACTGACAAGAGCACCTGCCACGACCGGCATTGTGCTCCGATCAATTGGATCGTAAACAAAGGAGCGCAAGTAGTACTCTGTCGGCATCTGGGTCGTGGAGCCATGACCCGACTCAACCGGGCGGGGATCAAAGTCCTTCGAGCGCCAGCGGGGCCCGTGGAAGACGCTTTGATCGCTCTGGAGACCGGGGTTTGCGAACCCGTTCCTGAGAGGAATCTCTGCAGCGGACAACCTTCTTGACCACCTCAATATATCCTCGCTTCCTCTTCCACCCTTCTCTAGGCAAGGTTCCAGATTTTGACCGAAAACCTATATCGACAATCCAAACACAAATCGAACAAACCCATGAAACTGACGCTCCCCGTCCTCAACCTTCTCGCGATTCTTTTCGGAGCCACCGCTCTTTCGGCGCAAACCGCTACCGTCACAAGACAGGGAAGCAACGACCATCGAATCGGCGTCGGGGTCAACTACTGGGTAAGCCTGAACGACATCGACGTCGATGACATCGACGACAACGGATTCTCTTACCTCCTGTCGTACCAGTATCGGCCGGGATTTTTCGGCGTGGAACTGGTGGGCGAGTATTTTCCGGATCGCTTCGGTGACAACGCCTGGGCACCGGAAGCCTATGTCGTGGTTGGCGAAGGCCTCTACGGTGCCGCCGGAATCGGAATCGTAAACAGTGGCGGAAGCTTCGAGGATGAACCTTTTTACGCCCTGAAAGTAGGCTTCGACGTCAAAGTAATCGCAAACCTGAACCTCGATATCTCGGCCAACTACCGCTTCAACGACACGGCGGAACTCGACGACGACGACACGAAAATCGACTCCGACACCGTATTCCTCGGCGCCACCCTGCGCCTGGCCTTCTAACCCCACAGGGAAACAAGCTCCCCACCCCAAGCCCCCTCGACTTCCCGGACTCTTTCGACTCCTTCAACTCTTTCGACTCTTTCGCGACATTTTTTTCGACGATCGTCGGAAAAAATGTCGCACTTTTGCTGCGTTTTCTTAGGGTCAACTTTTTCGATGTGCGTAGTCCTATGAAAGCGAAGACAAAGCTGTTACTCTGTAAACTGCTCTGGATGGAAGAATTTTTGGCCGGGAGGCCTTCCGTAGTCAGCCTGATGGAAGGGTTGAGGGGATGGGAAAATCGAACCGGCATGGCGCGAACCCTCCAAAGGCTGGAACGGGATGCTTTCCTCGAAAGCGAAGGACGATCACTTGATCGGGTGGTCAAGCTAACGAAAAAAGGAAGGCGACTCTTGCGAGGGGAACGGGATCCGGAGAAACAGTGGGAAAGAGCATGGGACGGGAAGTGGAGAATGGTCGTATTCGATATCCCGGAATCCTCCAGAAAGCTGAGAGAGGATCTTCGCAACCTCATCAAAACCCAGTCATTTGGTTGCCTTCAGAAAAGCATCTGGATTTCTCCGGATCCGTTTGGGAAAGAAATCCGAAATTTAAGACGGCTGGCACCTGCTCCCAGAACCCTGTCATTCCTCGAATGCAGCGAATTATATGGCGGCAAGCCCATTGAGATCGCCAAAGCCGCCTGGAATTTTTCATCCCTCGAGTCGAACTACACCCAGTATCTTTCGTTTCTTGATTCTTACCAAGAGGCTTCCGGGCAGTTCCCGCTCGAAGAGTTTCTCACTCAAGAAAACCACCTTTGGGATCAGGCAATGGGTGCGGACCCGCTGCTGCCAAACGAACTCCTCCCGAAGAGATATTTGGGAAAAAAGGCCCTCAAAGCCAGAAGAGAAATCGTTCCCGGAATCGTCGAACGGCTCTTGAAGTGCGACATTATTTCCGACGATCGTCGAGAATAATGTCGCAGTTGGGGAGGTGCGGTTATCTGCGGTTTATGGGTCCTTTTCCACTTGCCGATCCGGGGCCGGGCGAACCATTTTGCGAGCTGTGGATGCTCCCAAAAACTTTGTTCCCGAGCCGTTTGACTACCATCAGGAGGTTACCGTCCGGATCGACAGCCTTACGAATCTCGGGGTCGGTCTCGGACGAATCGACGGTTGGGTAGTGATGGTTCCCTTCAGCCTGCCGGGCGAACGGGTTCGTGCCAGTGTTTTTCGAAACCGCTCCAACTACTCTGAGGCTGATCTGGTCGAAGTCCTCGAACCCTCCCCCGAACGGGTCCTGCCACGCTGTCCACTCTTCGGCCGATGCGGCGGCTGCCAATACCAACATCTCGCCTACGAGAGTCAGCTCGATTGGAAGCGAAACCAAGTGAAGGAGGCGATGGAACGGATCGGTGGAATCCAAACGGAAATCCGGCAACCGGTTCCCTCTCCCGTCGAATACGGTTACCGGTCGAAACTTACGCCCCATTACCAGAGGTGGCAGGAAGACGGAAACTTCCCGATCGGCTTCCTTCGTTTCGGACAACGGAATCGACTGATCGACGTTCCCGAATGCCCCATCGCCACCCCGGGCATCAACAGGGAACTGCCCAATCTGCGCGAGCGAACGAAAATGACCCCGCCCAAACGGAAGAAGAAAGGAGCGACTCTCCTCTTGCGCGAAGCCATGGAGGGGGTCGTCACCGATCCCGAAAAAATGATCACGGAGCGGGTCGGAAACCGCATCTTCCAATTCAAAGCCGGGGAGTTCTTCCAGAACAACCCCCATATCCTTCCTCAGTTCGCCGAGTTTGTGACCGCCAGTGCAGCAGCAGGAGGCATGCGTTATCTCGTGGACGCTTACTGCGGAAGCGGTCTTTTCGCTCTGACAGGCTCACATTTATTCGAAAAGGTCATCGGGATCGAGGTATCGACCGCTGCCGTTACGCTCGCCGATTCCAACGCGGCACTCAATCGAATCGACCATGCCATCTTTCGGGCCGGCGATGCCGGAGATCTTTTCGAAGTCGTCTCTTCTCTGCCACCCACCGAGACCGCCGTCGTTCTGGACCCGCCGCGGAAAGGATGCGACGCAGGTTTCCTGACGCAATTGATCCGATTTTCCCCCCGCAGGGTCGTCTACGTTTCCTGCGATCCCGTAACCCAGGCTCGCGATCTGAAAACCCTGATTGGCGGTGGATACGAGCCCCGGGCGTTGCAGCCCTTCGATCTGTTTCCGCAAACAAGGCATATCGAAAACGTGGCCGTTCTGGAGCGTCGGTAGGGGCTCCGGCAATCGGCTGGACAGGCTGAATTTCCCGGAACGGGACGACCCATATCTCTGGGGAACACCTGGGGATGAAGTCCATTTCGCGACTTACACCCTGGAATATCCAGCCCTCAACCGCACACTCACGATTCGGTTCGAAAACAAGTTTCCCCATCGGATCCAATGGTGGACGGAAACCATTGAGGGCGAGCTTTTCTCGGAGGCCATGTCCACTCACTCCGAAATGCTCTACTACTGGGAACAAAACGGCACCGAGGATGCTTTTCCAAGAGAGAAATCAGGGCTCTAGCCGACTCTGAACCCCAAAAAAACGACCCCTCCAACAGCCTACCATTTCAGAACTTTTTCGAAGAATCGCTTGGCCTGATCCGTCCCGGAGGAATGAATCACCTGATCCGGCGGGCCCTGTTCGAGAATCCGGCCTCCGCCCAGGAAAAGCATTTCGTCCGCTATGCTGCGGGCAAAGCCGACTTCGTGAGTGACCAGGATCAGTTCCCTGCCTTCTTCCCGCACCTCCCGAATCGCTTCCAATACTTCAAAAGTCATCTCCGGATCCAGGGCCGATGTCGGTTCGTCGAAAAAGAGCCGCCTGGGCTCGTAAGAAAGAGCCCTTGCGATCGCCACACGTTGGCACTGTCCGCCGGAAAGGGTTCCTGGTTTTTGTTCCGCCTGCGGACCCAAATGGAAACGTTCCAAGCTTATTCGGGCTCTTGACCGGGCCTCCTCCCGCGACAGTCCGTGAACCTCCCGGAGGGGCAAGGCTATGTTCTCGCTGGCCGTAAGGTGCGGAAAAAGATTATAAGCCTGAAAAACGGTTCCCACCGTTTTACGATAGGCGCGCAAATCCCTCTCCAAAAAGGACATCGGCTCTCCATCCCATTCAATTGATCCGCTTGATGGGAGAAGAAGTCCGGCGAGCGTTCGCAGCAAAGTCGACTTCCCTCCACCGGACGGACCGACGATGGCAAGCACACGGGTATCGCCGGTTTCCAAAGACAGGTTTTTCAGAATCGGCTTCCGGCCAAAGCTGAGGTTCAATCGATCAATCCGCAAATTCATCGAACGTGCCCTTATCCCGGGTGCTTCAGTCGATCTTCCATGTGCCGCGAGAAAATCGAAATCGGAAGGGTGAGAATGAGATACCCCAGCGCGAGCGGCAGGAAACTTTCAAAGGCACTGAAAGTGAAGGAATTGACCTCTTGAGCATTCAGGGTGAGTTCACTCACCGCGATGATGGACAACAACGAGCTGTCCTTGATCAGAGAAGCAAACTGCCCGCTCAGAGGCGGGAGCGTCTGCCGGAGAGCCTGGGGCAGGATAACGAAGCGCAGGGTCTGCCGCGGGGTAAATCCGACAGCCCGGGCGCTCTCCCGCTGGGTGGCCGACACGCTCTCCATCCCCGCCCGAAAAATCTCGGCAATATAGGCCCCTGCGAAGACGGCCAGAACGAGGACGCCGACCAGGTATCGGTTCGAGATCCCGTAACCGTCCGCGACGATATAGAAAAAGATCAGGATCTGAACGAGAAACGGTGTACCTCGGATCAGTTCAACGTAAAGGGTCCCCGCCGCCCTCAAGAAATGCACCCGACACGAACGTGCCAACGCTACTCCGAAACCGATCATCACACTCAAGACCAACGCTGCCGCCGAAATCCACAAGGTGGTCAACCAACCGTCCAGGAACTTTTCCCGGTAATTCCACACGCCCTGCCAATTCCACGCATAATCGAGTCGGAAAAAAGCGAAGCTGAAAAGAGCCGACAGGAGCAAAAAGGCCAGGATCCAGGCCAGGATTCGGCCAGCTTTTGCGGTCGATTTGTCTCCCTCCCTCGGCAGGGTCCAGAAACCACTTCGATCACCGGCCATAGGATCAAAAAACAAACGGATAACCCAACTCGGCAAACGCCTTCTTTTCCTCCGACAGGAACCGATTCCCCAATTGATCGAAACCACCCGCCTCACGATAGGATTCCAGAAACTCGTTCACCTGCTCCCGCAATTTTTCATCTCCCTTTCGAAGCCCGATTGCCCAATACTCTTTCTTGAAGGGCTCGAGGAGCGCACGAGTCGAATCTTCGTTTCTCTGCCAGTGGCGGAAGGTCGACATCTGGTCGTAGATAAACACATCGGCCTTGCCCTGCACAACCTCCAGAACGGCTGCGGACTCTTTCTCGAGAACGAGGATCCGGGCATCCCTCAAGTTCTGCGCGGCGTAGAGATGCCCGGTGGTACCTTGCTTGACCGCTACGACGGTACCCGTTCCCAAGTCAGAAATCGAGTTAATCCCACTGTCCGCAGCCACCAGCAATGTGAGTCCGGTGGTCAAGTAGGGTTCGGAAAAGGAAATGGCCCGTTCCCGCTCATCGGTCCGGGTCATCGACGAAAGGATCAAGTCGATCTTTCCGGTCCGAAGCGCCGGAATCAGCCCCTGGAATGGAATATTTCGTATCTCGAGTGTCCTGTCGAGGGACTCGGCCAGTGCTTTCGCTATCTCTACGCTGATACCGGCTGGCTCCCCCTTTTCGTCGGTCATTTCAAAGGGCGGATAGGACAACTCCATCCCGACTCGGAGGGGTTCGGCGGACTGCGGCGAAAGAGATCCCGCGAACAACATACTGATGGCGGCAAGCAACATTCTCATCAATGCCCATACTGTAAGGGAATCGGTGAAAATCGACCTTGAAAGCGGTTTTGTGCAGCGCGTCCCGGCGGTTGGGACAACCGGCCTGCCGGAAAATAAAAAAGTTCCGGCGGTTGGGGACAACCGCCCTCCCTAGATCCGAAAATGCCCCGGCGGCTGGGGACAGCCGCCCTCCCTAAATCCGAAAAAGTCCCGGCGGCCGGGGACGGCCGCCCTCCCGGAATCAAAACGGGCGGAAGGAGTCGCCTACAGATCCAGGTCGGATTGGGATTTGACCAGTCGATCCACCGCGACTACCTGCTCGAGGAACGGTTCAAAGGCATGGAGCGGCAACGCGCTCGGGCCGTCGCACAGGGCTTGATCGGGGTCGGGATGAGCCTCCAGAAAGAGCCCGGCAATCTTTTGGGAGACCCCGGCCTTGGCCAGTTGCAGGGCGGCCTCGCGCCGCCCTCCCGACGAACTCTCCCGCCCGCCCGGAATTTGCAGCGAATGAGTCACGTCGAACACCACGGGAGCCCCGAGGCCTTTCATTACCCCGAAGCCCAACATGTCGACGACCAGATTGTGATAGCCGAAGGCAACCCCGCGCTCGCACAGAAGCACCCGGTCGTTCCCCGATTCGGCGAACTTGGAGAGGATGTGCCGCATGTCCTCCGGTGCGAGAAACTGCCCTTTCTTCACCTGCACGATCCGCCCGGCTGCGGCAATCGCCGCCACCATGTCCGTCTGTCGGCACAAAAACGCGGGTAGCTGCAGGATGTCGCAGACCTCGGCGACCGGAGCCGCCTGATGGGGTTCGTGGACATCGGTGATGACCGGAACCCCGAACCGTTCCTTGATCTCGCTGAAGATCTCAAGGCCCTTCTCCAGCCCCGGTCCCCGATAGGAGCGAATCGAGGACCGGTTGGCTTTGTCGAAAGAAGCCTTGAATACATAGGGAACCCTCAAGCGGTCTGTCACCTCTTTCATATGCTCCGCGACCTCGAGCGCCAGGTCGCGCGATTCGAGGACGTTCACTCCGGCCATCAAAACCAGAGGTCCTTCGTTCGAGAATCGGATGGTATCGGACAGTTGAATCGTCTCAGCCATTCCGGAACACTGGCGGGCGGAGAAGGATGAGGCAAGCTTGCCCGAACCCAACCGTTACTTCGCCATCCCCGGAACGATCCGCCAATCGGCTCCCCTGCCCGTTTTCCTGTGAATAAATTTCCGCAAAACTGTCACAAATTTGAGCTTCCCAAGGACCGACAAGAGGGCATACTCACGATCTTATGAAACTCACAACGCTCCTCTTCCCGCTCTCTCTTCTCCTCCTCGCCGCATGCGGCGACCAAAAGGAAACCGATGCGAAGTCGGATCCGGCACCAGCCGAATCGGCCGCTCCGGAATCCGGATCGCCTGCGGAATCCAGCTCGCCAGCGGAGGCAGCGCCCTCCGACGCGGATGCTTCCACGGAAAAGACCGGAACCGCAGCCACTGCCGCAGCCGCATCCACCGGTTCCATGCTCGACGGCGCTACCAAAAAAGCTACGGCAGCGGTTGCAGGGGGCGGCGGTGCCACGGAAAGCCTGAAAGAGGTTTCCGGTTTTTCGGACACGATTTCGAAAACCTGGGATTCCATCAAAGGCATGGACTACGCCAAAAAAGCCGATTTTGTGAAACAGGCCCTCGCGCTGGTTTCGACGGCCAAGGATAAACTTGCCCTCCTGAACAACATCTCCTCCTCTCTTCCCGAAGGGATGAGCAAAAAGCTAATGGATCAAGTTGGCGGCATCAGCGGCAACATCGGCAAACTCAGCGGACTTCTCGGCAAGGCGGGCTCTATCGGTTCCGGAGACTGGTCTTCCTACAAGGATCAGATCGGTTCGGCGATGAGCTTACTCGGAGGCGGCTTCTCGGGCCTCGGCTCGCTCTAGGGAATCTCCTTCACGCCGCCGGTATCAACCGGCAGTCGATTCATACCGTTCGGTGCGGAGGATCAGGTCGATCGCCCGTTCGCGGGTCTCCTTCTCCATCACCCGCAGACTGGGGGGAAGGCGGTAGAGAAAATTCAGCATGGAGCTGACCACCAAGGTGCGGCCCTCGCCGAATGAATAATGGTGCACGACGGTCCGTGCCCCGGCGATGATCTCCGCAAAGAAAACCCGACCGAAATTCCGATAATCGTATTCGAGGCTGATCGCCGGCCGGGGCAAGCCTCCTTCCATCGCCAGCACCTTCTCGTAAAACGCCCGATCTTCCTCCGTCTTTAACGGCATGGCGGCAGGGGTATACGTCCGGATCACGAAATCCATTGAGGGGACGAACATCTCGCCCTTTTTCCGAACCTTGTTGACCGGAAAACCGCTGGGACGGACGAAGTCGTCGAAGCCCGTTACTTCGTCGATGTAATTCACGTCCATCAGCCGGTCCTCGGTGAAAAATTCTACGGGCTTGTCCACCACATAGGCGGACCGCCCGATGACCACGTGATGTTGGTGGGCCTCGTAAATACCGGATCGATCCAGGGGCATCACCTTCCGATAGTCCCGATCCAGAGTCGCCACCCGGTCCTTGTCGATCACCTCGTAGAAAAACTGGATGTGCCCCTCGTCGAGCAAGCCTGCGTCCAACGCAAAATCGAACGAATTCTCGCGCTGGACCTCGATGGGACGGGCCGCCAGTACCAACGGCAGCGAGAAAAAGAGCAGAAGCGTCTGTGAAAAGAATCGGTTCATGCGGCTGAGGAGCGACGGTTTTAATCAAACTCCAAAAGATTACGCCCTTTCTTCCAAGTAAATTCGCCCCCTTCTTCAGGGGCATTTCATCTGGCAGAAAACAGGAGTTTGTTCAGGAATTTTGCCCCATTTCGGGCATACTTTCCGCCTGAACGACTTCGCCCTTCCTTCTACGCTCTTCGAGCTACGCAGGACAAGTCGGGCTACGACGGTCACGAGGCGGAGTTCCCGGGTAACGGACCGGCTGCCCACGCGGCCGTCTCCGGCTGAAGCCGGAGTTCCTTTTGGGAATTTGACCCACTGCGAGCCAGATGAAAGGCCCTTGCCCCCTTCTTCCCCGGCTCCGCCGCGACACTCCGGAAGACATCCTCCTCTGCAAACTCCGCTTGAGCGCAGGACGGTGCCCGAGGCGGGACTTGAACCCGCACGGCCTTGCGGCCAAGGGATTTTAAGTCCCCTGTGTCTACCGATTCCACCACCCGGGCCTGGAGAGGTCGAACTCTCCAAAAGCTGCGGTCTCGAACCGGGAATGTCCACGCCAATTCGGAGGAATTCAGCAAGCCCAATGAGATCCCGTTCTTACAGATCCGATCCGAACCCCGAAAAAGCTACAGGAGAGGGCCGACCAAGTGGGCGAAGTCTTCCGCCAGGCGCCGACTTTTTCCGCGCGGGACGGTGTTCTCCTCCATCGGCTCGCACTCCTTCTCGATATCCGCAACCCAGTCCCGGAAGGCGGCGAAATCCTCCGGATGGTCGTGCACGATGCCCATCTCGAAATTCACGAAGAAACTTCTCATGTCGAAATTCGCCGAACCGGACAACGCGATGGAATTGTCGGCGAGTATCAGTTTCGCGTGAATCATGCCCGGGAGATAGAAGAGTACCTCGACTCCGGCAGCCTTCATTTGCCGAAGGTAGTGGAACCGGGCCACGTCAACCAGCTTTTGGTTCGAATGCCGGGGCAGGATCAGGCGCACCTTTCTGCCGGAGTGCGCTTTGACGATAAGGGACCGAAACAGGACCTCGTCCGGCACGAAATAGGGTGTCACGATGGTCAGGGTTTCCCGGCATTCCTGCACGATTCCCAATATCCGCTCGTACAGTGCATCGGTCGGCACCTCGGGACCGCTTTCGATCACCTCCAGGTTCTTTTCGCCTGCGGCCGGAAACTCGAGTTGGAAGAGGTCGCTGAACTGTTCCGGCTTCTGCTCGCTGGCAAAAATCCAGTCGTTGAGAAAGAGGAAATTCATGTGCCGCAGAACCGGTCCTTCGACCCGGATGGAAAAGTCCCGAAAGGTTTCCGGGGTATCTTCCGGTCCCATAAAGCGCAGATCGATATTCTGCCCCCCGGTGATCGCGATCCGGTGGTCGAAGATGGCCAGTTTGCGGTGGTTGCGCAGATTGGCGGAGGAATGGGTGTGGAACGGCACCAGCGGCATAAACCGGGCGACCTCGCCGCCGGCCTTCTTCAGGTCTTCGATCCAGGCGCCGCCGTTTCCGAAGAAACCGAAGGCATCGAGAAGCAGGCGCACCTTCACGCCTTCCCTGGCTTTCCTCGTCAACGCTTCGACCACCGCCATACCCGCCTCGTCGCGGGAGAGGATGTAGGTCATGATGTGGATGCACTCTTTCGAATCTTCGATCCCCTCGAGGATTGCATTGAAGGTCGCCGGCGCGTCGGGAAGAAGCCTGCAATCGTTGCCGGCGGTCCTTCTCAGTTTCTTCAACTCATCCGCCGGGAGATTCTCTCCGGCCAGGTAGCGCGATCCCTCCATGACCTTGCGCTTGCGCTCGACCAATCCCCGGCTCTTCCGACCGCCGAAAAGAAAATACAACGGGACGCCGACCCACGGAATGAAAAGAACGGCGAAAGCCCAGGCGAAGATGTTGCTTGGATTTCGCTTCTCGTTCAGCATCCTGCCGATGATCAGAATACCGAGGAAAAAACCGATCCAGGTCAGCAAATGCGCATACGTGAACCCGACCAACAGACTCACCCCCTGGAAGAGCGGCTCGGAAACGTGATTCCAAAGGTGTTGCAGAAATTCGATCATCCGATCTTCTTGACGGTGAACCTTTTTAAAGAGAACGGCAATCTTTGATCCGTAGACTTCCACCGATGGCCGAACGCAAACTGATTACCCTGAACATCGCCCATGGCAGAGGGCTTTCGTTCTATCAAGGCTTTCACTCGGCGGACGGCATTCGCCGCCAGCTCGAGAAAATCAATCGCCTTCTGGATCGCTTCCACCCGGATATCGTGTGCCTGCAGGAGGTCGACGAGTCCTCCCATTGGAACGGCCACATCAATCTGCTCGAGGAGATTCAAAACAAGGAACATCTGCCCTACTCCCACCTGGGCGTTCACAACCGGCGCGGCGGCGAGCGTCAACTGGCCTACGGAAACGCCATCCTCTCCCGCTATCCCATCCGGGACGCCATCACGGTTCCCTTCGGCAACCAGAGTCTCGGTGCGAAGGGCTTTCTCTTTGCGCGCATCGAGTTCCCGGAAGGATTGATTTCGGTGCTCAACCTGCATCTTGATTTCCGCTCCCGGATCCGTCGGCTGGCCCAGGTGGAGCAGGTGATCCGCTTCTTGCACGACGAGCTGTCCTCCCCCGGCGACCCCCTCCTCCACCGACCGATCGTCTGCGGGGATTTCAACGCCCGCGCCACGCTTCGCCGGGATGCGGTCTCCCAGCTCTTCACTTACATGCGAAACCACCACGAGTATTCGCTGCACCCGACCCGGGCCCGTTCCTTTCCCGCCCACAGCCCCCTCAAGTGCATCGACTTCATTTTTCTTCCCGAGCCGATGAAGTGCAGCGCGTGCCAGACCATCCGCAGCTATGTCAGCGACCACCGGCCGGTGTTCATGAAATTCGAGATCCCCGAGCCCTCGGAACGCTAACGGGAAAACTTTCCGCCACAAAATCGGTTTTCCAGTTGAAAAGAGAATTGGCTCCCGGTCTGCTGTACCCGATTACCACTCCCTTCCATCTCCATCGCCGCCAACCTTATCGCCCATGAAAACCGAAATCCGCGAATTTTGCGCCTCCCTCGCCTCCACCCTCAATCCGTTCCGGAAGACGATCGACCGCGCCCTGCCCGAGCTGTTCCGAGCGGGCGAGGAGTTCGACCTGAACGACATGCTCAAAGGCTTGAAGGCCGACCGGGAGGAACTCGAAAAAGTCCTGGAACAGGTGGAGAGCGAGGAAGCCTACCTGTTGATTTTCGGCCCCTTGAAAAGCGGAAAATCCACCCTGATGAACGCCATCAGCGGTTCCTACGTCAGCGAAGTGTCCAGCCTCCCCGCCTACCCCTGTCTGGTCTACGTGCGGCATTCGGATACTCCCACCTACTCCCTCTCCCGTTTCGACGGGACCACCACCTCCTACCCGGATAACTCGACCCTCCAGCAAGTGATCCGCGATTCCCACGAGGATCTCGCCCGGGCGATCAAGCGGACCGAAGACTCCGGCGAAATCTTCGACCCGGAGGCCCACCATCCCCAAGCCATCCGGCGGGTGGACATCGGCCTGACCGCGACGGAACTCGACCAGGGGGCGGCCGTTCTCGTGGACACTCCGGGACTCTATGCGAAGATGAAGTTCGGCTACGACCGGATGACGCGCGAATTCCGTGACCGGGCCGCCTGCGCCCTCTTCGTCGTGAAGGCGGACAACCTGTTCCTCGAACCGGTCTTCGACGAGTTCAACGAGCTTCTCTCCAATTTCAGCCGGATCTTCCTGGTGGTAAACATCGATCACTCCAAAAAAGACCTGGAGCCGGACGGTCGCCTGCGCCCCAGCCTCGAGAGCACCGACCCCGATCAGATCGTCGAGGCCTTCCGGTCGCTGGCCATCAACACCACCATCCGCAACGCCTTCGAGGAAGGTCGTCTCCACGTCTATCCGATCGACCTTCTCCACTCCGCCCAGAAGATTCTCAGCAAGGACGGTCTCTCCGAAGAGGAAATGGACGGAGGCCCGGGCCACGAGCGCTTCCAGGCCTTGAACGACGACCTGGAGACCTATTTGAACGGCAGCGATTACGTGGGCGAGTTCAAGACCGACAGCCTGAGGCGTATCGACCGGGCCGAGGGCGGCCTTGAGACGCGCCTGGGAAGCGCCGCAACCGGAAAATTCAAGGAGATGAAGCGGGCCGTGGAAGGCCGCCTGGCCAAGGCCGAGGAGCGAGTCAGTGCCGTGGATGTCCTCCGGGAGATCGATTGGAACAACGCGTTTTCCGAGGCGATGGAAGAGCACGATGCGGTGTTAAGAAACGATGCCGATCGCTACCTGGACCGCCTCGCGGGCCGGGTGTCCGAGGTGATCGACGCGTGGTTCGAGTCCGACGAAAGCTTGCTGCAACTGGAAAAGGACCGCCTCGAACCTTTGCTCGAGCGCGAGACAGAGGCCATCCTGTCCGAAAGCCGCCAGCGCATGAGGACCCTGCTTTCGGCGCCGAACGCCGGTGCCCGTTTTTCTCCCGACGAAGTCGGAGCCCTCCTCTGCCTGGACATCGACCTGAACGCGAACCTGGCCGGGGAACTCGATACCGTTGGAGCCGAAGGAACCGGCCTCAGCGAGACGGAGGTGAAGATCCCGCAGGAGAACGTGCCGGTGCGCCGGGTCTTTGCGGATTACCTTATGCTTCGATCCGGCGGCAGGGTCCGCAAGGCGGTCTTCGGAAAGGCCGAAGCGCCGTCGAAACGAATCCCCGCCTCCGTGAAGGAGAAGCGGATCGGAGCCAACGGGCGGCAGTTCCTCTCCGATTACCTGAAGGACCAGCTGATCGCCTCTCTCGTCGAACGTCCGCGAGAAGCGGGGCTGCAATATCTCAAGGCCTTCGTGGATCGCTTCCAACAGCTCCTCGACGATCTCCTCGAGCAGCACCGGGAGGTGGCTCTTTCGGATGTCGAAGCGGCCCGCCGGGCCAAACGTCAGCACGAAACCCTGGAACGGGTTTTCACGCGGCTGCGCGGCGAGTTCGAATCGCTCAAGAAAGGCCTGGCGGAAATCCGGAAGCGCTTCGCCCCGAATACGGGCGAGTGAGTCAAGCGAACTTGAAGTCGTACTTCGCCAACCGGCTGCGGATCTCGCCGATCACCCGGCGCTCGTTTTCCTCGCCGCTCGCTTCAAAGGTGACCGAGAAGCGCACGTAGGCTCCGACATTGTCCCAGGGAACCGTACTGATCAATTCCTTGCGGATCAGCCACTGGCTGAAATCCTCGCCGCTGGAAAACTCTTCCGCATTGCCTTCCCGGTCGGTCGCCGAGGCGGGGGCTTTCACATAAAGGAAAAAACTACCCTTTGGCTTCTTCGCCGAAAATCCGACACCGTTGAGCGCATCGACGAGCTGGTCCATTCTGCGCGAATACTTTTCGGCGATCTCAGCCGTGATCCAGGGATTGGACAATGCCGTTTCCGCCGCTTTCTGGATTCCGAGAAATTGTCCGGAATCGGAATTGTCCTTCACATGCCCGTAGGCGGCGACGACCAACGGATTTCCCACGACGAAACCTATCCGCCAGCCGGTCATATTGAAGCCCTTGGAGAGCGAATGCAGCTCGACGGCGACATCCTTCGCCCCCGGCACCTGTAGAATGGAGAGCGGGTCCCCCTCGAAGATCAATGCGGCGTAGGCCGCATCCTGGACGATGACGATCTCGTTTTCCCTGGCGAATTGGACAGCCTTCTCGAAAAATTCCCGGGTGGCCGAAGCTCCCGTCGGGTTGTTCGGATAGTTCAGGACGAGGATCTTCGCCCTTCTGCGAACATCGGCCGGGATCGCATCCAGATCGGGAAGAAACCCGTTCTCCTCCTCCAGCGGCAGATTGTGGACCTCGCCTCCGTAGTATTCGGCGTGGGTCCCCAGAACCGGATAGCCCGGAGTGGTCAAGAGCACGACATCCCCCGGATTCACGAAACAGGCCGGCAACATCGAAAGAGCCGTCTTCGAACCGATCGAGTGGAGCACCTCCGTCTCGGGATCGATCCCCTCGATACCGAAGACCTGCCCCATGTAATGGGCCGCCACCCGCCGGAAGGAATCGCACCCGTTGTCCGCATAGCCCCGGTTCTCCGGCAGAGAAGCTTCGTGCTGAAGCTTCTGGACCACCTCCGGATACGCCATATCGTCCGGCTCTCCGACACCCATGTCGATCAGGGGCACTCCGGGGTGCTCCTTCATTGCCGCACGTTTGGCCCGCTTGATCTTCTCGAACTTGTAGATCGCGGTATCTTTACCGAAACGATTTCCGCCGATCCGTTCTGCAAATTGGGACTGGATAAAGGATTCTGCCATGCAACGGTAGTTTTTTGTAAAGTTCTTCCAATGCAAGGCGGGAATCCTGATTCCGGGCGTTCCACGCAAGAGCCCGATGCTGCCAAGGAGGCGCCTATTGCTGCGGTGCCTGCTGCGGCGGAGCCGGATTCTGCGGTGCCGGTTGTTGCGGTGCCTGCTGCTGCATCTGGCGTTGGATCTGTTGCTGCATCTGCCGTTGCATTTGTTGCTGACGCATTTGCTGCTGCTGGCGCTGCATCGCTTCGAGCTGTTCGCGCTGTTCCTCGGTGAAGACGCTGTCTACTTTGGACTGCATGATAAGCGACAGGGCCGCAAGTTCTCCCTGCAAATCCCCAAGCTCCGCAGCCTTCTCGCGGATGGCCGCTTCATCGAAACCCGGACCAGCCAGCTCGCCGAGTTCGGTCTGGACCGTCTGTGCTTCCGCTTGCAGGGCCTCCATTTTTGGCCTGGTCTCTTCAAAAATACCGCGGATCTCCGCTTCCTGGGCCTCGTCCAAACCGACCATCTCGGCAAGTTGCGAGATCTGATCCGGCGGTTGGGGAGCTGCGGGCGGAGCCTGCTCCTGGGCGTTCGCGTGGAACCCGATGCTCAGGAATAGAAAGGAAAAGAGAAGTTTTTGCATAAGTCGTGTGATGATGAGGTTGGAATGAATGCGGGCGAACCAAGGCTTCGACGCCAAAGAACGCTTCGTTCGGATGAAACGATCAAGTTGATCGAGGCGGCACCCTCACACGTCGGAACCGGAGACGTCAAAGAGAAAACGAAACCCCGATGGAGTCATTGCAGGGGCCGTTGATCTGGCTGAAAGTGGTTCATTGAGCAGGGATACTGTCCCACTTCGGACTTCTATCCGCCTGAACCGACTTCGCCCTCCGGGCTACGACGTTCACGAGGCGGAGATCCTTCTGGAAATCCGACCGAATCCGGCGGCTTTTCTTTGCACCGGGGCAGGTATTGCCTCAACCTCACAAGATGAATCCGAGATCCCGTGTCTGTGCCGCCCTGATCTGTTCCATCGGTGCTTTTGCGGGGATTCCCGCTTCGGCGGAAATCGAGGAGATCCGTTTTCGACCGGGGGAGGCACTGCGCTACGACCTGCGCTGGAGCGCCATCCATGTGGGCTACGCGCGGTTGCAGGTGCACGATCTGGAGGAGGTGGACGGACAGAAGGCCTGGCATTTTTCCTTTCACGTCCGCACCAACAGCTTCGCCGATAATTTTTTTAAGGTGCGCACCCGGATCGATACCTGGGTGGCCGAAGACATGTCGCGCACCCTGTTTTACAAGGAGAAGAAGCGGGAAGGAAAGACGAAGCGCGATATCGAGATCCGTTTCGATTGGGAGAATCGGCAGGCGGTTTACAGTAACCGGGGAAAAGAGAGGGAGCCGATCCCGTTGCCGGAGGGTCCGGTCTTCGATTCGGTGGGAGCGGTTTACTATTTCCGCTGTCTTCCCCTGGAGGTCGGGAAATCCTTCGAGTTCGCGGTGACCGACGGGAAAAAGGTGGTGGGTCTATCGCTGCCGGTCGAACAGGGGGGAGAACTGGAAGTGGAGGCCGGCGATTTTCCGACCTTCAAGATCAGCCCCCAAACCGGTGAGCTGGGGGGAGTCTTCGAGAAAAGCGAGGACTCGGACGTGAACATCTGGCTGACGTCCAACCGACTGTTCTATCCGGCCCAGGTCCAGGGAGAAGTCGTGGTCGGCAGCTTCTGGGCGAAGCTCCACGCGGTCGAATTCCGGAATCCGGAAGAACTCGAGTAAGGAGCCCGGCGGCTATTCGACCGTGACCGATTTTGCGAGGTTGCGCGGCTTGTCGACATCGCATCCGCGGGCAAGGGCGATGTGGTAGCTGAGCAGCTGGAGAGGAATGCTCATGATCACGGGCAGGGCCGGATCATCGGCACTCGGAACGACGATCAGATCGTCCACCAGGCCGTCCGGAATGTCGCAGTCGTCCGTCGCGATTGCGATAATCCGGCCCTTGCGGGCTTTGACTTCCTGCATATTGGCGATGGTCTTGTGAAAGATCTCGCCTCCTTCCACGAGAAAAACCGAAGGACACTCCTCGCACACGAGAGCGATCGGGCCGTGCTTCATTTCGGCGGCCGGATAACCTTCCGCGTGGATGTAGGAAATCTCTTTGAGCTTCAGAGCCCCCTCCAGCGACAGCGGGAACATCAATTGACGCCCCAGGAACAGGCAGTCGTTATACTTCGCATACTTCTTTGCGATCTCGCTGATCTGGTCGTTCAGAAGCAGCGTTTTTTCGATCAGGGCGGGCAATTCCTTGAGACACTGGACGAAACGCACGCCGGCACTGAAGCTCATATCGCGCAGGCGGCCGAAGTGCAGGGCGACCATGGCGCCGAGGACCAACTGGGAGGTGAAGGCCTTCGTCGAGGCGACGCCGATCTCCGGACCGGCGTGCTGGTAGATGCCCCCGTCCGTCTCCCGGGCGATCGTCGACCCCACGACATTATTGATGGCGAGAGTCCGGTAGCCCTTGCGGCGGGCTTCGCGGAGAGCCGCCAGGGTGTCGATGGTCTCTCCCGATTGGCTGACGACGAACACCAGGGTGTCCTTGTCCAACGGGGCGTTGCGGTAGCGGAATTCCGAAGCGTACTCGACCTCCACGGGGATGCGTGCGTACTTTTCGATCAGGTATTCCGCCACCAGACAGGCGTGCCAGGCGGTTCCGCATCCGCAAAAAACAATCCGCTCCACCTGTCTCAGCTCCCGTGCGCTGATGTTCAGGCCCCCGAATTTCGAAGAGGATCCGTCTTGCGAGAAACGACCGCGCATCGCGTTCTCGACGGCCCGCGGCTGCTCGAAGATCTCCTTCAGCATGAAGTGGGAAAAGTCTCCCAACTCCGAATCCTCGATCTCCCAGTCGACCTGGTGGATGATCGCTTCGATCTGCTCCTCATCGGTATTGATGACCTGGTAGCCGCCGCGGTTGAGTTCGATCAACTCCCCGTCGTTGAGGTAAATGACGTCCAGGGTCGCTCCGACGAGCGCAGCCACGTCGCTGGCGATATAGTTCTCGTCCTTGCCGAGGCCGGCGATGAGGGGCGAGCCGAGCCGGGCGCCGATCATGGAATCGGGGCACTCGGAACAGATTACGGCAATCCCGTAGGTCCCCTCGACGTGAAGTAGCGCCTTGCGGACGCTTCTCATGAAGCGGCTCTCGCCTCCGTTCCTGTCGCCTTCCTTGTCGTAGTGGTAGGCGATCAGGTTTACCAGCGCCTCCGAGTCCGTTTCCGAAGAAAAGGTGTACCCCTTGCCCTCGAGGAAACGGCGCATGCCGGAGAAATTTTCGATCACCCCGTTGTGGACGAGAGAAAAGCGACCGTCGGAACTCACGTGCGGGTGGGCGTTTTCTTCGGTAACGCCCCCGTGGGTCGCCCACCGGGTGTGGCTGATCCCGAGGGTTCCCTTCACGGGGTCGCTTTGCAGGGCGGCCGAAAGGTTCTGGACGCGTCCGACCCGGCGGACCCGGCGGATCTCGTTTTCCGCGCCATGAATGGCCGCTCCCGCGCTGTCGTAGCCGCGGTATTCGAGGCGTTTCAGGCCGCGGAGAAGAATGGGGCTGGCTTGTTTACTGCCAATATATCCGACGATACCGCACATGATTTGAGAATAGTTTGTTACTGCGTTGGAACGAAAACCGTAAATCATGCTGGAACTCCGTCCCGGGTTCAAGTAGCGTTTTAACCATGCGACGGCGAATCATATGCGTGATCATGGGTGGAGGCCGCGGCACCCGACTCAGACCTTTGACCCAGCAGCGTTGTAAGCCCGCTGTGCCCCTGGCGGGGAAATACCGGTTGGTGGATATTCCGATCAGCAATTGTTTGAATTCGGGGCTGAACCAGATTTACGTCCTTTCGCAGTTCAATACGGCCTCCCTTCACCGGCACATTCAGGAGTCCTATAAGTTCGATCCCTTCGGCGGGGGCTTCGTCGATATCCTGTCGGCCGAGCAAACGGAATTCGGGGACGCCTGGTACCAGGGGACGGCGGACGCGGTTCGACAAAATCTGATGCACTTCGGCGACGGAGAGGACGATCTGTTTCTGATTCTCTCCGGAGATCAACTCTACCGGATGGATTTTAATCCGATGATCCGGCAACACATCGAGAGTGGCAGCGGGGTCACCGTCGCGGCGACCACGGTGACCAAGGACCAGGCACCGGCCTTCGGGCTCATGCGGGTGGAGGACGACCGCTCCATCGCCGAGTTTGTCGAAAAGCCGACGGAGCCGAATCTGATCGACAGCCTGGTCATCAGCGACCAGCTGAAAAAAAGTCTGGACGGCAAGCACGACGAGGATGTCTGCCTGGCTTCGATGGGCCTCTACTTGTTCAACGGGAACATTCTGCGCGAGTCCCTGGCTTCCTCCCACGCGGATTTCGGGAAGGAGATCATCCCGGATTTACTCGGACGGGTAAAGCTCCAGGCTTACCTCTTCGACGGATATTGGGAGGATATCGGAACCGTTGCGGCCTTTTTCGAGGCGAATCTCCGTCTGACGGACACCGTTCCCCCTTTCAACTTCTTCGACCAGGAGAATCGGATCTATTCCCGAGCCCGATTTCTTCCGGCTACGAAGATCAACGGTGCGTCTCTCGAACGAACGGTCCTCGCCGACGGCTGCATCCTCTCCCACTGCACCCTGAGAAGGACGATGGTCGGCATCCGCTCGATGATCCGGGAGGGAAGTCATCTGGAGAACGTCGTCATGATGGGGGCGGATTCCTTCGAATTCGACACCGAAGGGGAAACCCGCGGCGCGCTCCCGAAATCGGAAGTTGCGGTCGGAGTCGGTCGCAACTGCGTGATCCGCAACTCCATCATCGACAAGAACGCACGCATCGGAGACGGAGTGCATTTGGACCCCACCGGCCTGCCGGAGATGTACGCAAAAGACGGCATCATCATCCGCGACGGCATCCTGGTCGTTCCGAAGAACGTGGTCGTGCCCTCCGGTTTCAAGCTGGACTGATTCCCAGGGGCCTTTCATCTGGCTCGCAGTGGGTCGAATTCCCAAAAGGAACTCCG
>CAZBLJ010000003.1:25141-29823 GCA_964492605.1 uncultured Puniceicoccaceae bacterium | reverse complement strand
ATGGACGATGCCAATGACTCACGCCACTTCTTCCGCCTCCGCGTCCTCGAAAAGTGAATCGATCCGACTGAAAACGCACGCTGCCAGCCTCTACCCCGCACCTCGCATCGACAATCCGCCAAGCCGCAAATCCCTTCATCGAAACGGAATCGAATTCGCCGAAACAATTCCGTGTATTTATTTCAGGTTTCTGGTAGGGTCCCCGCCATGAAGGTATTATTCATCGGCGGAACCGGCAACATTAGCGCGGCCTGTGTTCGCACGGCGCTCTCCAAAGGACACGAAGTTCACGTCCTGAACCGCGGCAGCCACCCGCTCGAAGCGTTCGGGCTCGCAGGCGCACATTCCCTTGTGGCCGATATCGGCGACGAGGCGGCCACGCAAAACGCCCTCGGCAGTGCGAGCTACGATGTCGTCCTGAACTTTATCGCCTTCACGCCGGAGGATATCGAACGCGATCTGCGCCTGTTCTCGGGTAAGTGCGGGCAATACGTCTTCATCAGCTCGGCGAGCGTTTACCAGAAACCGCGCGGGGAGATCGTCATCACCGAATCAACGCCGCTCAAAAATCCTTTCTGGCAGTACTCGCGCGATAAGATCGCCTGCGAGGAACGGCTCAACCGGGCCTGGCGGGAGAACGATTTTCCCATGACCATCGTCCGCCCCTCGCTTACCTACGACACGGTGATCCCCCTTTCCATGGGGTCGTGGGACGACTGGACGATGATCGACCGCATGCAGCGCGGCGAGCCCGTGGTGGTCCACGGCGACGGACAAAACACCTGGACGGTCACCCACAGCGACGATTTCGCCCGCGGGCTGGTCGGCCTCCTCGGCAACCCCCTCGCCCGCGGCCACGCCTTTCACATCACGAGCGACGAAGTCCTCACCTGGGACGAGATCTGGCACCAGACGGCCGAAGCCGCCGGCTGCACCGCCAACATCGTCCACATCCCCGCCGACTTCATCGCCGGCCTCGATGACTTCGAGCGGGGCAGCCTCTTGGGCGACAAGGCTTGCAGCGTGATCTTCGACAACAGCAAGCTCAAGCGCTTCGTCCCCGGCTACCGCGCCGAAATACCCTGGCGCGAAGGCATCCGCCGCACCCTCGCCTGGTTCCAGGCCAAACCCGAGCGCATGAGCGTCAACCCCGCCCACAACACCAAGCACGACATGATTTTGGAAAAGTGGCGGAAGATAAACGGATGAGGCTCCATGAAACGGCCCAACATCCTCTGCATCATCTCCGACGATACCGGCCCGCAACCAGCGGACTTCATTGACATGAGAATCCCGGCCTCCTCCGTCGGCATTGTCGAATTCGATCAATCATGAAAAAACTCCGACTCGCCATCTTCGGCTGCGGCGACTTCCTCCGCTGGCAGGCCCCCGATCTCAAACGCAGTGCAAACATACAAGTCACCGCACTCTTCGACCCGGACACGGCCAAGGCCGAAACGTTTGCGGCCGAACTGGGCGGAGAAGTCGTGACCGACGGTGACGCCGTCTTCGCCGACCCGGACATCGACGCCGTCGCGCTCTTCGTGCCGCCGTGGATTCGCAAGGATCTGTTCCTCCAGGCAAGCCGCGCCGGCAAGCACATCATCGCCACCAAGCCTCTCGGCAGCCGGGGCGAAGACTGTGAGGCGATGATCGCCGCCGCCGAGAGCGCCGGGATCAAGGCCGGGGTGATTTACTCCCGCACCGGCGATGCCGCCGTCGAAGCGATGAAAGACCTGCTCGACTCCGGCGAATACGGCAATCTGGCCCTTTACCGGCACGACTGGCTGCACGCCTACCCGCAATGGAACGCCTGGGCCACCGATCCCGAGAAAAACGGAGGCCCTTTCATGGACGCCATGATCCACAACCTCAACACCGCCTCCTACCTGATGGATCGCCCGGCAACCGGGAGCCACTTCTTCAGCGACCGCCTCGCCCACCCGGACCTCAAGTGCGCCGACACCGAGTCCATGATCGTTCGCTACGAAAACGGCGGTCTGGCCAACCTCTTCATTACCTGGGCCGCCGACCTCGCCAGCAACGACACCTCCGGCAACAACAGGGAGCACATCGATATCTTTTACGCCGTGACCGACCGGGGCTGGCACCTCAGCCGCGCCGACCACGAGGGCAGGGAACACCTCCGGCTCACCCGCGAGGGGGCGGTCGAGATGCGACCCATCCCTCCCATCGATCAAACAGCCTACGAAGCCTTCGCCGAACATGTCGGAGCAGGCCGCCCTTTCCCCCGCGTCCTCGCCACCCTCGAGGAGGCTGCCCGAGACATCCGGATGGTTCGACAAACGGAACCGGCTTGAAGTTACCCTACAAATGTAGGGTGGCGGATTTGGCGGCTAATCGGTACGATCTTTTTTCTTTATCCCCGATATCTACGGGTAATCCAACTCCGACGAATACGTATGTGTAACTGTAGAGCTATCTCCTTCCACGCCCCGATCCGAAGACTGCTGCTGATCGCCTGCTTCAGTCTGTCGGCATTTTCCGGCGCCTACGCCCAGGACCTTGCCGATACCACCGATCCCGCTGCGGAAGAAGAACCGTCGGTCGTCGACCTCGAATCCGAAGCCGCCGGAAAGATCGACTGGGGCGAAGAGCTGATGAAGGGCGAGGAGATTTCCTTCGTGCTGATCTTCGTCGCCGTTGCGGGGCTGGCCTTTTTCCTGGAGCGGCTTTACTCGGTCCGCAAAGGACGCTTCGTCTCCTCCGGAAAAGCGGAGGCCCTGCTGAAAAACTGGCAGCGGGGGGATTGGGAAAAAGTCCGCACGCAGGCGAGGCGGGATAATAGCATCTTCGGGCGGGCCGCCCACTATGTTGCCAGCCATACTCACTTGAGCTTCGAAATCGTGAGCTTTACCGCCTCGGATATCATCTCCCGAGGGGTCGGACGGCAGTTGCAAAAAACTTATCCGCTTGCCATCGTGGCCACCGTCTCCCCGCTCCTCGGTCTTCTCGGGACGATCATCGGAATGATCGAGGCCTTTCAAAAAGTGGCGATCATGGGGGATACGGGCGACGCCTCGGTCCTCGCGGACTCGATCGGCAAGGCCCTCATCACCACGGCGATCGGCCTCATCATTGCCATCCCCGCCCTGAGCGCCTATCATTACTTCAAGATGAAGATCAACAATCTGGGTATCCGCATCGAGGAAGAGATCGACGAGATGCTGGCACTGTGGTTGACCCCGGACGAACCCGTTGAAGATGATCGTCATTCCGACTATGTGGAAGAGGAACCCGTAGAAGACGAGGGGCCTCCCGCCCCCCGCCAGGAGTAAAAAAGGAACCCGCCGACGCAAACGGGCGCTCTTACCGAAGGTATGAATCGTAAACTTGAAACGCTGGCGGCTTCTTCCGAAAGGAACCAGCGGGCCCTCTATCTGTTGCGCCGTCGGCGAATGCGCAAACGCGATACGGGGGATGACTCCGCCGTGGACCTCTCGCCACTCATCGACTGCGTATTTTTGCTTCTGATTTTCTTCCTCGTTACCACCATGCTCAAGCGGCTGGAGAAGCAGATCCCCGTTGTCCTGCCGGACGCAAGCGCCGCCCTCGCGCAAATCGCCGAAAGCGAGGAAGTCGTTTTCTCCATCAACAACGAAGGACAGATCGCGGAAGGGCTCCCCCGGCGCACACGCGAAGGAATCCAGTATCGGGTTGTGGAGAATTTCGACGGACGCCTCAAGGAGATCGCCGAAGAGAGAGGAACCGGCGTGCCGGTCCGGGTGGACGCCCAGCGGGAAGTAGAATTCCAGAAGGTGGTGGACATGCTCGACACCCTCTCCATCCAGGGCTTCGAACAAGTGGGCGTGCGCCTCTATCACCGCGAAGAGGAGTATTTCGAGCTTCGGGATATCAAAGGAGGGCGACGCTGATGGCCAGCCGACCCTGGCAGCAAGAAGATGACGTGGCCCTCGACATGGGGCCGATGATCGACGCGGTCTTTCTGCTTTTGATCTTCTTCCTCGTCACCACCATGTTGAAAAAGGACGACACAACGGTGGAGGAGATCGACCTGCCGATCTCCCGCTCCGCTCTCGAGATGCCGCCGGATGACTCCCAGGTCGTGATCAACATCGACGACGAGGGGCGGCTCTACTACATGGGCTCGGAGACCACCGTCCAGCTGCTGCACGAGGAAATGCGTACCGTCGAGCAGACCGACCCGGAAGCCCGCATCCGCCTCGATACCGACGAAGATACCCCGTTCCATCGTGTTGTCGAAGTGCTCGACTTGCTTAATTTTCGCAACCTCCGTAATGTAGGAGTCCGCACATACCACGAAAAATTTGACTGATCTCGCTCTTCCTCCCTACCTTAAACCAGCCCCGCCCTATGAAAGCCAAGCAAAAGAACAGCCAGGACCGCCGCACCCTTCTCATCGCCTGGGCGGTGGCCCTGGTACTTTCCGGCTGCTATGCGCTCGCCCTCTACCTCAACCCCGACTGGCGCACCACTTACTTCGGAATGCTGGTAGAGGAAACCGACGAGGAAGGCATTGTCAAAAAGAAGGTCCGAGTGGAACGGCCCGAACCGAATGAGGATCAAGTCCGGGAAATCGCACGCAATCAGGAGCGCAAGAAACGGGAAGAACTCAAGCGCGAGGTGAAAAAGCTTGTCGAGATCGTCCGCGAAACCGAGGAGGTCAAGCGCCAGCGGAA
>CAZBLJ010000003.1:22197-25041 GCA_964492605.1 uncultured Puniceicoccaceae bacterium | reverse complement strand
GAACTTGTTCGGACTTCAGACAAGCTCGTCAACGCCTTCGAGCGAGGACGCGACAACCTGGTCGACAAAGAATCCAACAACCACCGAAAAAACCGCATCAAGCGCGAACTCCGCGACGAAATCCGACTCTCTAAAGATCTCCTGGAAAAGTCGGAAGCTTACCTGGCCTTCATCCGCGCACTTCTTGAGGCTCGCCTGGCGGCAACGGATGAACCGCCACCCGTTTCGCCCGAAGAACTCGCCGAAATCGGGCGCGAAATGCTCAACAACCTTTCGGAGGAACAGCGTGAAGCCCTTGAAAACTCGCTCGGAGAGGAACTCGAAGAAGACGACGGGTTAGCGGCGAATTTCGACGAAATGTCCGACAGTGAATTGGCGGAAATTGCCTCCGAGCAGCTCAGCGCCGAGGAAATGGCCGCCCTTGCCGGAGACGCTCTGAGCGAAATGGACGAATTGTCCTTCGACCCCGGATCCCTTTCCGACAGCCAGACGAGCACCTTGGGTGAACAAGCTCTCGATGCGTTCGGCGATCAGGCCGCTATGGAGGAGATGCTCGCCCAGTTCGCCGAAGAGGCGCTGAACGGAATGTCCGCCCACGACCTCTACGAGGCCGCCCAACAACTGGGCGAGCAGGTCAACGAAAACTTCACGCAAGCCCGTGCCGCCGAACTCGCCGCAGCCCAGTCACAAAGCTTTCAGGAAGCGTTGGAAGACCTCTACCAGCCGGCCATGCCGGAGACCCCCGACCTCTCCGGCGTGTTGGGCCCGGAAGCTCCGCCTCCCACGACCTCCCAGGAGTTTGCTGCCTTCAACGAGGCCCTGGAACAAGCAGGCCGAGCCGCCTCCGATCTCGCCCGCACCGCCGAGAGCCGGGCCTCCCAATTATCGGGCATCAATCAGAGCCAAAGCGGTGAAATGTCGGGCGAACAACTCTCGCAGATGCTTCGCGCACGCTCCTCCCTGCAATCGCAAATGGCCTCGATGGCTTCCAATCAGGGCCAGCCCCGGCACTCCATGACCGACATGTCGCAGATGATGGCCCAGGCCTACCAGCTTACCGACCAACAAGGGACCAACGCGTTCGGTGAGGGGAATTACAACTCCATCCTCAACCGCATGACCTATGAGGGTAGCATGGGCCGGAACACCAATACCCAAGGCCGCATTCTTGAGGACATCAGCACCGGGCAGATCGTCGCCCAGGCCCTCCCGGGCCGCAAATTCACCGATGCCTCCTCCCGCGAGGGGTGGCTTTTTATCGACACCTGGTATGTAATCGGTCCCTGGGAGCGCCCCAGAAACGCCGCCACTTCCTTCGACGATAAAAAGTTCCCACCCGAGACACTGATCGACCTGGATGCCACTTACCCGGGCAAAAAGCACCCGCGAACCAAAACGCCCATGGAACTCGAATGGCGCTTTGTCCAGTCGAACAACATCCGCATCAACCCGCCCGACGAAATCAACAACAGCACCTACTACGCCTACACTGAAGTCCACTCCGACCGGCCCCGCGAAGTCCTCCTCGCGGTCGGTACCGATGATTACGGAAAAGTCTGGATCAACGACCTCGTCGTTTGGGAGGAAAACGGTCTCAGTTCCTGGCAACTCGACCAGGGCTTTCGCAAAGTCCTCCTGAAGAAGGGCTACAACAAGATCCTCCTACGCCTCGAAAGCGGCCCCGGCGTCGCCTATTTCTCGCTCATGCTTTGTCCGGTCGACCTGGATTCGTGATCCGACCGACCTTGAGAACGGGAGCCGCTTCAACCGGAAAGAAGCACCCGAGTCCTACTTCCCGCCATACCAGAAGGCGCGCCGCCAGAGGTGGCTGCGCAGTTTGACCATCAGAGCCTCCGGGATGTCCGGAAGCTCGGAGATTTCCGTATTTAGCTCCGCTTGGCGATCCGTTCGCATTCCCGGAATCACGGTGGATACGGCCTTGTGGGAAAGCGCAAATTTAAGCGCGAGCTGAGGGAGCGTAAGCCCGCAATCGGGACTCTCGTCGAGGTCGCTCCGGATCTTCGCCGTCCGTGCGACAGCCCGCTCGATGCGGTCGCCGGCAAAATAGCGACGCCGGAAATCGCCTTCGGGGAAGACCGTATCCGCATCGTATTTTCCGGTAAGCACGCCTTCATCGAAGGCAACGCGGACGATCACGGCAGTACCGGTTTCCTCTGCAACAGGCAACAGTTCGGCGGCGGGTTCCTGTTCGAAGAGATTGTAGATGACCTGGACCGCATCGATCAATCCGCCCCGCATGAGGTCGATCACGCAGTTCTGATCATGCTCGGGCGTAGAGACTCCGACGGCGCGAAGCTTTCCCTCCTTCTTCATCGCGTGGAGAACTTCCAGCGGCTTCGGATCCCGGTTCCACGCGCGCGTCCAGGTGTGGAGCTGGACGAGGTCGATGCATTCGGTGTCGAGACAGGCGAGCCGCGCTTCCATGTTTTCCCGCAGAAACTTCTCCGGGTAGCGGTCCTCGTGGTGATCCCACGGGGACGGTGGCCACGACCCCCGCCCCGTCATGGGAATCTTGGTGGCCACCCGGACGGTTTCTCCGCCCCGCTCTTTCAACGCCTTGGCGATAATGCTCTCGGAATGGCCGTTCCCATAGCCCGCCGCCGTGTCGATGAAATTGACCCCGCGGTCGAGTGCCGAGTGAAGCGCCCGGAGCGACTCCTCGTCGCTTTGCGCGCCCCACCCGCCTCCGATCGCCCACCCGCCAAAGCCAATCTCCGAGGTATTCCAGCCAATGTTGCCAAACGTCCGGTATTTCATAAAAGAACCGTGGGGGATGAACCGAAAAGGGTCAAGGATGCCTCGGCTTCGAAGAGAGCGCCTTTA
>CAZBLJ010000003.1:0-22097 GCA_964492605.1 uncultured Puniceicoccaceae bacterium | reverse complement strand
CCGGTCCTTGCGAAACCAGGTCAAAATATGTCATGTTTACGAATCCTTACAGACATTCGTTTGTCACGATTCGATGATAGGGTTCCCAAAATGCATTTTTCCTACAACCAATGGGGTAACCGCCCTTGCGCTGCCAAACCCGTCTCACTTATCCCGACCGGCTCAGAGGATCTTTCCCGAATGCCCGAACGCATCCCTTTTTATCTGCGCAACATCGTCGACCGCATCCCCAGGGAGGGCACCATCCCGCCACAATGGGAAAATCGCTTTTTCCGCTGGCCGTTCGACATGATGAGCGGTCGCCTCCGGCCCGATCAGGGCAAGATCCTTTATACAGGAGAGCTAAGGCGGACCGACTCCCGCTGGGGCCCACTCTGGCAGGGAGATTACGACGACTTCCGCTGTGAGGGCCAATACCAGATCGAGACAGATTTCGCGGTGACGTACCCATTCCTGATCGGTGCCAACATCCACGAGCGCCTGCAAGCTGGCTTCATCCATTATCTTCATTATCAGCGATCCGGATTTGAGATCCCGGGTTATCGCCAAGCCGAGCACCTCGACGATGGAGTGCTCGACACGGACGGCACCCAGATCAATGCCGCAGGGGGCTGGTACAACGCCGGGGACAGGCGCAAATGGCTCTACCTGACTCTTCATTCGATCCATACCCTGGCGGAAATCTCCGAGCGCGGCCACTCCGGGCTGCGGGAGCGCGCCCTTGACGAGATACGCTGGGGCAACCGATACTTTCACGCCATGATCTCACCGACGGGCCAGGTGTGGGAGGATGTCGGCGGCGGCGAACTCAAGCCGGGGCTGGAATACGAGAAGGACTGGTGGTTCGAAAATCACGCTGGCTGCGGCGCCGGAGGCGAAGGCCAACACCTTACCGACAATCGTCCGGGAACCGGAGACGAACGAACCATCCGCACCCTCTACAATCCTTTCACCCAGTTCACGTTTGCCCACGCCCAAGCCCGCGCCGCACGGGTTCTCCCGGAGAAGGAAGCTGATCACTGCCGCGCACTGGCCGAGCAGGCTTGGCACTACGGACGGGAACGCAGCCACGACGGACGCACCCTCTTCGTCGCCCAGGAATTGAGAGCCGCTCTCGAACTCCACCACCTCGGTTTCGAGATCGTTGCGTCGGAAGACCTCGCCCTCCTGGCGGATACCATTCTCAACCGTCAGGACACGGGTAGCGAGGGACTCACGGGTTCGTTCATGGAAAAGGATCACCGCGATGGTTTCCGCAGCATTGCCTTCGCAGCCCAGCCCGCAATGGCTCTCCTCCGGCTCATCGAGCTTGCGCCAACCGGCCTCGAGGAGACCGTGGCTCGTGCCAGCGAAGCCATCGCCCGCTATGTAGACGGCTTCATCCTCGCCGACGCCGGAAGCAATCCCTTCGGCTATCCGCCCTATGGGCTCTACCTGAATCCGCCTTCGCCGCAATGGCAGACCTTCCGCGACGCAGGACGCGACCGGGGCGTTCGCAGCTTCATCCATCCCTTCAATCCCCAGCAGATCGTTCACGGCACTGGTGCCGCCGCCCTCCATATCGCCGCCCTCCTCTCCCGCGCAGGCGCACTGATGAAGCGAGCAGAGTGGAAAGCCGCTGCCGAATGCATACTCGACTGGACCCTTGGTCACAATCCGGAAGGCCTCTGCCTTCATAGCGGTGTGGGGTACCGTTGCCCGACGCCGTTTTCGCAGTTCACCGCCCATCTGCCAGACACTGTTGTCGTGGGCCACATTGGGCGCCCCGACGACACACCCTACCTTGAAAGCTCTCCGCTGGTCGAATGGAGCACCCAGGAGGTATGGGATATGCCGAACGCCTATCTTGTCGAAACCGCTCTTTGGCTTTAATCCCCATCAACATCATGACTCCCAAGACCCTCTTTCTCGAAGAAATGACCGCACCGGAGATTCAACGGCTCCTCGACGGCGGTTTCACCCGAATCATTGTGCCGCTCGGCGCAACCGAGCAGCACGGACCGGGTCTGCCTCTCGGGGTTGATACCTGGCACGGACGGGAAACAGCCTTGCGCGCCGCCCGGGAACTGGGCCGCACCCTCGTCGCCCCGGCTGTGAACCTCGGCTATTCCCCCGAGCACATGGCCTTCCCCGGCAGCCTCAGTTTACGCCGGGAGACCCTCACCCTGCTGCTCGAAGACATAGCGGAAAGTCTGGCACGAGGCGGATTCACATTCGTCTATTTTTGGTTCGGCCATGGTGGAGACTGGGCGGTTGCCAAGGACTGCCTGCCACCCCTGCGAAACCGCTGGCGCGGGTGTCGAGTCGCCTTTACCCGCGATGTCGCCGCCTACGTCAGCGAGACCTGGGATCACTACCCTTCTACGGAAGGGGTGCCTCCAAAGGTATCGGGGTCCCATGCCGGGGAGTTCGAAGCCTCCATGCTGGCCGCGATCCGACCCGATTTGCTGCGCCGGAATGATCTGGCCGAGGGCGACCCCCGCCCTTTGGCCGAGATCGGGGAGGCGATGATGCGCGATGGTATCCATACCGTTTCGCCAAACGGTGTCCTCGGCGATCAACGCCCGGCTGACGCGGAACGCGGCGACCGCTACCTCGACGTCCTCGCTGCGTATCTGGTCAGAAACTTCACAGAGGAGTTAGAAGCCCATGAATCATACACCAACCGATAAACCTCCGTCTGAACTGCGCCTTGGCTTTGTCGGGCTCGGGCGCGTCGCGGACGTCCATTACGCCGCACTGCAGGCCAATCCCGGTCGCGCTCGGATTGTCGCCGTCTGCGACACGCGGGACGAGGCGGTCGGAGACCGCGCCACCTCCTGGCAGGCCGAGGGGTTCAGCGATCTTACCTCCATGCTGGATACCGTCGCCCTTGATGCGGTGGTCGTAATGCTGCCCCACCACATTCATCTCCCCGTGATGCGTCAGCTACTCGCCCGCAAGCTCCCGGTGCTCCTGGAAAAACCGATTGCGATCAAAATGGACGAGGCTGAGGCCATCAGTCAGCTGGCGGAGGAAGCTGGTGTCCCGGTCCTGATCGGCCATAACGGACTCTTTCATCCAGCCTACCGGAGGGTGGCTGAGATCATCCACCAGGGGTGGATTGGCGAACCTCTCTCGGCCACGGCCAACTCACTTCAATGGTTGGACTTCAAACCGTGGGATTTTCGCTTAAAGCGAGAACAGACCGGAGGTGGGGCCTGGATTGATTGTGCCGGGCACCTGCTCTATCGACTCGGCGGCGTACTCGGCGAAGTGGCCTCGCTCAGGGGACACTCCTCAGGCCGTGCCCGACCGGAAATGGAGGGAGAGGACACCGCTATGGCTACCGTCGAATACGCCTCGGGCGTAGTGGCCCAGATCATGGTCAGTTACGGCTGCAAGTTACCCGGCTACGAGTACGACTGGCCACACGGAACAGAACAAAAGCTCATGATTTCCGGCAGCAAAGGTGCTCTCGAGTACGTCATCTGTCCGGAGTCCCGCCTGCGCCTTTTCAGCGAAGTAGCGGGGGTCCTTCCCGATCTCGGCGGAGGCTGGCTGGAAGTCGCTATCCCCGAGCCATTCGAGGCCAGTTTTGAGCACCAGATGGCACACTTTCTCGATTGTGTCGAAGGCAAGTGCCATCCGCAAGTGCCCCCGGTCGACGCTACCCGACTGCTGCACGACCTGCTCCTTTTCTACGACTCATGAACGCCGCAACGTTCATCGATAGGCTCAAAGCCGAAGGTGTGCCCAGCGCGGTGCTGCGCGACGCGAACGGCAGTTGCGCCGTTTTCCTGGAGGCGGGAGCGCGGCTCATCGGCCTGTGGCCCGACCCGGAGGGTCCGAATCTGCTCTGGACTCATCCGGGACTGTCTGAAAGTCCTGCCGAAGCTTCGCGGGGCTGGGCCGGGCTTACGCCAGGAGGACCCGGCGGAGATCGTCTCTGGCACGGCCCGGAACACCGCTTTTTCTGGGATGGAGCCCCCAAGGCCGATCTCTCCAACCATCGGGTGCCCGCCGTCTTTGATCCCGGCGAGACCGAAATGATATCGAATCACCCCACCGTGCGCTTTCGCCGGACACTGACTCTTACGGGCGAGGTGTCTGCCCGGATCGAACGTCGGTTCACCCTGGAACCGTCCGCAAATTCAGGGCACCTGCGGCTGCGCGAAGAGCAGGAACTCGCCTTGATCAATCCTCGTCCCGATTCGGAACTGGATCTCTGGACCATCACCCAAGTCCCCGTCGGCTCCGGCCTGATCCTTCCGCTGCGCGACGAGACCCGGCCTGCGGTCGCCTACGAGGCGACTCATGGCGACATTGCCCGCCTGGGTGAGATGCGCCGGGGATGCTTTCACTGGCGCTTCACCGGCGAACCGATGCTGAAGGGTCACTTTCCCGTCGATGCAGTGACTGGCGTGCTGGGCTGCGTCCGCCGCATCGCCGATGACCGGTTTTCCCTACTGACCCGCGAATTCACTCCGCGCCCCGAACAGCCCTATCGAGACGGATTGCTGCCCGAGCAGGTCGGCGCACAGTGTGTACAGTTCTGGGACGGACTCGGCTACGGCGAGATCGAGTGCCACAGCCCGACTGCTACCGCCGAAAATCCGTTTGTCCGCGAAACCCACGTCATCAATGCTCGAATCGGTCCGGAACGGGATTTGTCACCGAGTTTCTCTATTGATCCAGAATGAAAATTACCAAAATCACCCCTTTCATCCTCCACATCCCGGTCACGGGTGGCGGCATTGCCGACAGCACCCATTCCATCAGCCACTGGGGGGTCGTTGGGACCTCCATCCGTACCGAATCCGGCCTTACTGGCTGGGGCTTTACCGGCACCCACGCCCACCTCCCGAGCGACCGCCTGATCGCTTCCTGCATCGGCGACTGCTTCGCCCCGCTTCTCGAAGGCCGTGATGCCTCGGAACATTCAGCGATCATGCACGATCTTGCGCACTTTCCACCTGTGCAATGGGTTGGGCGCGCTGGCATCACCCAACTCGCCCTCTGCGCTATCGACATTGCCTTGTGGGACCTCAACGCCAAAGCCGCCGAACGCCCTCTCTGGCAATTCCTCGGTGGTGCCACTCGGAAAAGCCTTATGGCCTATAACACCGATATTGGCTGGCTTTCGATACCGAACCATCAGCTGGTCGAAGGTGCGAAACGCGCCGTCCAGGATGACGGGTTTCGCGGAATCAAGATCAAGGTTGGCTCGGCCAATCCCGAGATCGACCTCCGGCGCATCGAGTCCGTTCGAAACGCCATTGGCAACGACGTAATGCTGGCCGTCGACGGCAACGGCAAGTGGGATCTCCCGACCTGCCAACGCTTCTGCCGAGCCGCAGAGGCCTTCCACCTTTTCTGGTTCGAGGAACCTCTCTGGTACGACGACGTAGACGGCCACGCTAAACTCGCCCGGCAGACCTCTATCCCAATTGCGCTGGGCGAGCAACTCTACACCGCCGACGCCTTTAATGCATTCCTGAGTGCGGGTGCCGTCCACTATGTCCAGCCCGACGTGACTCGTCTGGCCGGCATCACCGAATTCCTGCGTGTGGCTGAGACAGCGCACAGCCATCGACTGCCCGTCGCCGCCCATGTCGGCGATATGGGCCAAGTCCACGTCCACCTCGCCTACCACCATCCCGCCTGCCCGATGCTCGAATATATTCCCTGGATCCGTCAGGCGTTCGAAGAACCGATCCAGGTCAAAGACGGATGCTACCTGCTACCCGAGCAACCCGGTGCCGGCACCACCCCTACCACTGCGGCATTGCACCAGTTTAACCGCATGTCCTAACGACATGGAAGCAGCGACCCTCGGAGCGATGCCTTATTCGGCAAGCGGCTTTTTCCGAGGTGCACCATCCTACCGGAACATCAGCACCGGGATCCTGCAGCTCCGGATCATTTCCGTGGTGGTGCTTCCGACGAGAAACTGACGGATCTTCGAGTGTCCGTATGCTCCCATGACCAGCAAGTTCAGCCCTTCCTTCTCCACCAGAACCGACAAGACCTGTGCGGGCTCGCCCGAGATGATTTTCCTCTCCACGGAATAACCTGCGGCAGCCAACCGCTCGGCCGCCGCTTCCATTTCCTTTTCGACTTCGGGAGTGGCGTGCCCGACCCGGACGAGGTGACAGGTCAGGCCTTTCAGCAAGGGTGCCTCAAGCAGGTAAGCCATCGCCTTCTTCGAGCTGAGTCCTCCGTCGTAGGCGAAGAGAAATTTTTCCAGGGGATGGGTCTCCCGCGAGGTCACGAGGATCGGACACTTGCTTGCCCGGATGGATCGCTCCATGTTGCTGCCAAGATGGTCCCGGGCATGGCCGTGCGCCGCGCCCCGCTTTCCGATAACCAGGAGGGCCGCTTCACCGGTCGCCTCTTCGAGGTGCTCCACGAGGGTTCCGTGATACTGATGGGCCTCCAGGTGGGTCAGTCCCAGACGGGCCAGCTCTTCCCGGGCCTTCTCGAGAATCGCCTCCCCTTTCAGGCGCTCGATCCGATTGCGGGATTCTTCGAAAGATACGAGTTCTTCCAGAAGCTCGTCGGATGCGCCCGGCCCGAGGTTGCCGCTTAAATCCTTAAGCCCGGCGCGCTCCCGGTGGGCGTTTAGCATGTGAACGACGTGCACGGGTGCACTCAACTGCCGAGCCGCCCAGGCGGAGTAGTGGTAGATGCTCTGCGCGTAGACCGAGCCGTCCGTGTAAGTAAGAACCGGTTTCTTCATATTAATGCTCCGTCAGCGATTGCTCAGCTCCTTCTTTATCATGAATGGCGTGCCGGTCGATCAGCGTCGCACTGGCTCTGTTCACGCCGATCAATTCCACCTCGGTGCCGTCCCGCCGGAATTTCATCACCACTTTGTCCAGAGCCGAAACCGATGTGATGTCCCAGAAATGGGCGTTGCCGACATCAATCACGGCCTTCGAGATCACTTCCTGGAAATCAAAGGCGTTCTCGAACTCGCTGGCGGAAACAAAGAACAACTGCCCTTCCACCAGGTACGTCCGGACCTGGCCGGTGACGTCCAGGGTCGAGGAGATCCGCATCAGGCGGGCCACTTTCCGAGCGAAGGAAAGACTGCTGATGAGGATGCCGACAAGAACCCCCCAGGCCAGATTGTGGGTGATCAGAGTAACGGCAACCGTGCTGACCATAACCAGACTGGAGGTCTTGGGATGGCGCTTCAGATTCCCGAACGACTTCCAATTGAAGGTACCGATCGAGACCATGAACATAACGGCCACGAGCGCCGCCATGGGAATCAGGCTAACCCAGTCTCCGAAAACAATGATCAAGATCAGCAGAAAGACTCCCGCCGCAAAGGTCGAGAGCCGTCCCCGCCCCCCGGATTTCACATTGATGACGGACTGGCCGATCATGGCGCAACCGGCCATCCCGCCGAGAAAGCCGGTCGCCACATTGGCGATCCCCTGCCCCCGGCACTCCCGGTTCTTGTCGCTGTCGGTGTCGGTCAGCTCATCCACGATGCTCGCCGTCATCACGGACTCCAATAGCCCCACCACGACCAAAGGAACGCTGTAGGGGAGGATGATCATCAGCGTCTCCCAGTTCCACGGGATGTCGGGAAGCAAAAACACGGGCAGCTTGTCGGGGAGAGTGCCCATGTCCCCGACCGTCCGCAGATCGAAATCCATGGCCAGGGAAACCACCGTCAGCACGACAATGCAGATCAACGGGGAGGGAACGGCAGTCGTCACTCGGGGCAGAAGATAGATGATCGCGAGTCCACCGCCCACCATGGCATACATGACCGGCCCGGCACCGCTGAATTCGGGAATCTGCGCCATGAAGATGAGAATGGCCAGCGCGTTGACGAATCCCGTCATCACCGATTTCGAGACGAACTTCAGCAAATCGCCGAGACGAAAAACCCCGCACAGAATCTGCAGGAAACCGGTCAGAAGAGTCGCCGCCAGAAGGTATTGCAGGCCGTGATCTTTGACCAGATCGATCATCAGGAACGCCATGGCCGCAGTCGCCGCGGAGATCATTCCCGGCCTGCCTCCGGTGAAGGCGATGACCACGGCCATCGAAAACGACGCGTAGAGCCCGACTTTGGGATCCAATCCCGCAATAATTGAAAAAGCGATAGCCTCCGGAATCAAAGCCAGCGCCACGACGAGTCCGGCCAGGAGATCCCCTTTCGGATTCCCCCACCAGTCGTTCTTGAAATTTCTTACGCGTAGAGTGCTCAATCCCGCAGGAGAGGGAAAAAACCTCCTCTAGCCAAGCTCGAAAACACCGGCGATTTCCACGGCGGCTTCCTTCGGCAAGCCGCCGACCGACACGGCCGCCCTGGCATGCTTGCCCGCCTCGCCGAAGACCTCGACCATCAAATCCGACGCGCCGTTGATCACGGACGCCGCCTCTTCGAAGTCCTCCACCGCGTTGACGAAACCATCCAGCTTCACGACGCGGGCGATCCGGTCCAGGCTCCCCAACTCCGCGCGGAGAACCGCCAAAAGGTTGAGCGCACACTGGCGGGCCGCCGCGTTGCCCTCCTCCACCGAGAACTCGCGACCGACCTTGCCCGCGTGAGTCAGCCCGGAGGGTCCCAAAGGCAGCTGCCCCGAGACAAACACCAGACGATCCGAACGAACGACGGGAACGTAAGACCCCACCGGAGTTGCGGGGGGCGGCAGGTCGAACTTGCCGATGATCGACTCCACGCTCACGCGTCCTTGCCTCCGGAACCGTTCACCCCCCAGAGACCGTGGGTGCTGATGTGCTTGGCCACCGCATCCGGGACCAAATCCTTCCACGAATCGTCGCCTTTCTGGATCTTCTCGATGACGAACCGGGAAAGGATGTTCATGTTCTCCTCGGTGTGGCTTCGAATGGGTTCGATAAAGCCGTTTTCGAGCAGGTATTCGTACAATCCCTTCAGGTGATCGGCGATCTGGATGTTCTCCGCCGTGATGAGCACGTCTTTTCCGAGCGGATTATCGTCCATCACCTGTTCCAGCGTGGCGGAATCCATCCGGTTCTGGTAGGCGTTGTAGCCGGAAGCGTTCATCGGATAGATGTAAAGCTTCACGTTCTCCTTAAAGAGCCTTCCGAACGCCTCTAGAATCCCTCCCTCAAGATTTTCGTAGTACGTCTCGTCCAAAATCTGCGTCAGGGTATTGATCCCCAGGACGATCCCGATCGGCATCGGAGTGTAGCGGCGGAAATAGGCCGCCAGGCGGAAGAACTCGAAGTAGTTGGAGATGATGACCGAATAGCCGAGGCTGTTGATAATGTCGGTCCGGTTGAGGAAGTCCTCGTAGTCGATACGACCTTCCTGCTTCAAGGTGCTCATCGTGATTTCCATGGCTACCTCCACTTTCTGCCCCTGCACCTTCGGTAGCTGGAGAAACTGTGCTCCGGCGCTCTCGAGCATATCCACATTCACCTTGGTCACCGGACGGAAACTGCCCCGCTCCACCAGAAGGGCCTTCTTGTGGAGAATTTCCGACGGCTGGAGCACCGCGTTTCCGGCCGCGAACATGACCGCATTCGTCAAACCGGCTTCCACCAATTTCAAACTAAGGACCCGGTTGTTGTAGCTTTCAAAGGATTTTCCGTTGAACTCGATCATGTCGACCTCGATCCGGTTGCCCTCCAAATTGTCGTTCAGCGAAGCGATGAAGGCGTCCGGATCGCCGTGCAGAAACAAACCGGCGTGGATCATGTTTACCCCGAAAATCCCAAGGGCGTCCTGCTGCAGCATGTTCGATTCGTCCAGCATGCGGACGTGCACGATGATGTCGTTCGGCTCTTCAAGCGGTTTGCGCTGGAACCGCAGGCCCATCCATCCGTGACATTCGTTGGTGCCGCGATAGTTCCGCGCCGAGACGGTGTTTGCGAAAACGAAAAACGACGTCTCGGCGCCCCGCGGATCGTGGAGGCGCTCGTCCAGCAAACGATACTCATGCTCCATCATCTGGATGAGCCGGTCTCGGGAAACGTAACGCTTCGCCTTTCCGTAGATCTCGTCGCTGAACTTCATGTCGTAGGCGGACATGCTCTTGGCGATCGTCCCGGCGGCCCCTCCGGCCACGAAAAAATGCCGCGATACTTCCTGACCCGCGCCGATTTCGGCGAAAGTCCCGTACAAGCCATTATCGAGATTGACCGTGAGAGCCTTGCGGTTGGTTGTGAGAGTTTTGCTTTCCATGGGAGAAGACATGTTCAGGTAGTGGTTGAAGAATGGGATTGGCGCGGATTGCGAGCCAACAGTCCAAGCAGAGCGAGGATGGGCGTCAAACACAGACATCCGACCACCGTCGCCCGGTAGGAACCGCTGAGATCGAAGGAAAGTCCGTAGGCATAGGGACCGATTGCGCTGAAGACAACCACTACCCCGGTTACGATTCCGTTGATCGAGCCGAGATGCTTTCTCCCGAAGAAGCGCGGCCAGGGAACGTTGATCAGAATCCCGAAGGTGCCCCAGGCGCATCCGGCCCCCACGGCAAAGAACCAGAATCCCCAGAGTTCCCGGAAGTGCAGGAGCCCGCTCAGACTGAGGGTCTGGCAGGCCATCATGAAAAAAAGGAGGTAGCGGAGCCGGATCCTCTCGGCCAGAAACGCCAGCGACAAGGAAGTGATGACGTTGAAAATTCCCACGTAGAGGAGAACCTGCAGCGCCATTTCGCGGGGAAGTCCGCCCAGATCCGCCCCCACCGAGACGATATGGAAGGCGCTCCCGGTCCCGATAAAGGCGTTCATCGCCAAACCGGCCGCCATCAGCCAGAAAGCTCCCGTTCGGATCGCCTCCCATGCGGTGAAGTCGGGGAGGTCGACCGCATCCTTCTTCTCCGCCCCGTCGTCGGTCTCGGGCCTCTTCACCGGAATCCCGCAGCTCTCGGGGGATTCCCGGAAAAAGAGGAAACTTACCAAGCCGAAACCTACCACCACCGAGCCCCCCAGCAACCGCCACGACTCTTTCCACCCCACGGCCAGAACCAAGGCGTTGAGCAAAGCCGGACTGCTCGAGAAAGTCAAAGAGAGGATCATTCCGTTCACCCCGGCCACAAGACTCCTCCAACGGACAAACCACCGGAAAACCATCGACCGGCAGCAGGTCATGGTCATTCCAAGCCCCCAAAAACGCAGCAGGAAGAAGACGACGAAAAGAAAGACAAACGCGGCCTGGGACTGGCTCAAGCCGAACCCCCGGGCGAAGGATACGACCGCTAACGGATATCCGAGCATCAGCATACTCAGGCCCAGGCAGCCGTAAGAGATCATAGCCGAGATCCGAACGCCCAGCCGGTCAATCCAGAAGCCCGCGAACGGAATCACCAGACCCGCCGCCACCGTGCCCCAGGTGAAAGCAAAGGTAAGACGAACCCGCGAGACACCGAGTTCATTCATCACCGGATCGACGTAGGGCGCGAACCCCGGCGGAGTGGCCGGCACCGTCGCCATCATCCCGAGGGTCCCCACGACCGCAATCACCCAACCATAGTAGAAGCGAACGCGGGAGGGATCGAAGGGAAAGGTCGTCGAAAGGCGGCTACTTCTCATGAGCCAGCCAATCCAGGTAGCGTTCGAGCCCCTCCTTCATCGAGACGCCGGGCTGGTAGCCGAGGATTTCCCGGGCGGCCTTCGAGGAGAACCAATGGTCCGTCGCCAGCTCCTTTGCCACGAACCGGGTCATCGGAGGCTCGCCCTTGCACCGGAAAACGCGCCAGAGAAATTCCGCAACCGTTCCCGCGCCGTAAGCGGTCCGCAAACCGATTCGACGGGTCAACGGCGGACGCCCGGTCGCTGCAAGCACTTGATTGACGAAGGACCACAGCTCGACCGGTTCATCCTGGGTAAGGAAATAAGCTCTCCCGCCGCCGACACCGGCCAAAAGAGAATTCAAAGCCGCCAGATGGCCTTCCGCCACATTATCGATATAGGTCAGATCAACCCGGTTACGTCCGTCGCCGACGATCTTCAACTTGCCCGCATCCACCCGCTCGAAGACCCGGGGAAACAGGTGCGGATCCCCCGGCCCCCAGATCAAGTGCGGACGCAAGGCCAGCGTCCGCAACTCCTCCCCGTGTGCGGCGAGGACCATTCGCTCCGCCTCGGCCTTGGTCGCCGGATAAGCGCAGGGAAAATCCTCCCCGTACGGCATGGCTTCATCCCCCTGCCGGATCGGTTCCCCGTTGAAGACGACGCTCGGGGTACTTGTAAAAACGAAAACCCGGGCACCTCCGGCCTTCGCGGCATCCAGCAAGTTTCGGGTGACGTCGACATTCGCCCGACGGTATTCTTCCTCCGCCCCCCATACGCCGGCTTTCGCAGCCGCGTGAACGATTCCGGTGGCACCCTCGCACAAACTCCGCGCCTCCTCCTTATCGAAAAGGTCGGCCCGCCGATACCCGGCTTGCGAAGGAAAATCAACCGGACGCCCGCGCCTGCCCGTTCCGAGCACCTCGAAGTCGTGATCGACCAGCAAACGACTCACCGCGCCGCCAACAAACCCGCTCGCACCCGTGACCAGAATCTTCCCCTTCATGAGGAAACAGGCTGCCCCCATCCCCCCTCTCCCCGCAATCCAGGAATGCGGACGTTTTTGGAATTGTCTCTGCCGATTTACGCTCTTTCCCTGACGACATGACCGGGCAGGAATTGGATCAACGGAAGGCGGATTCCCGCTTCGGCGATTCCTGCGGTGCCACTCTGTTCCTGACGATCGCCGGAGCGGTCGGAGCCGGAATCGGTGCCCTCGTCTTCGCACTCATCGAAAAAGGCGCGGACGGTCCGTTACGAGACATCCACCAGAACCTGCCCTGGCTTCCCCCTCTCGTCATCCCGTTTTCCCTCTGGCTGATTCTCTTTCTCCGCGACAAATATTTCCAGGGCACCGACGGAACCGGCATCCCTCAAACGATCGCCTCTCTCCAACTCGGACGGGGATCGGCACGGGACTCCCTGCTCTCCTTCCGGGTCGCAGGCGGCAAGATTCTTCTCACCGCCTTGGGCTTGCTCTCCTTTTTCTCGATCGGAAGAGAGGGCCCCTCCGTGCAACTCGGAGCCTGTTGCATGCACGCGATATCCCGCATCAAACGCGTCCCGCAGCATCTGGCCGAACGGGGGCTCATCCTCGCGGGAGGAGCCGCCGGGATTGCGGCGGCCTTCAATGCTCCCGTCGCCGGAATCGTCTTTTCGATGGAGGAGATCGGAAGATCCTTCGACAAGCGCACCATGCCGGTTATCGTCCGGACCGTCGTTATCGCCTGCGTCATTTGTGCCATTGGGATGGGCAACGATTATTTTTACGGAGAATTGGATCAAGGCCGGTCCCCGCTTGCCTTGGCCGGATGGAAACCCTGGATCGCGGTTCTGGCGATCGGCGCGGCGGGAGGACTACTGGGAGGGCTGTTCTCCCGGTTGCTTCTGGTTTGCATGCCTGTGGTGTCGCGGTGGATTCGCAAGAAGAGGTTCTGGACCGCACTGGGACTCGGGGCGCTCATCTCGGTCATCGGCGTCGTCTCCGACGGTCAATCCTACGGCAGCGGTTTTGCGGAGGCCCGCGCCCTCCTCCTCGAAGGCAGCCCCGCCTTCGAACAAACCCTCGACCCCGAAAAGCAAGCCGAACTATCCGCGATCCGTGAGGGAATCGGCCCCTTGTACCCCTTCTTTCGAGCCGCCGCATCCTTCCTGATCCTCCTGACCGCGATCCCCGGAGGCCTGTTCGACCCTTCCTTTTCCGTCGGTGCCGGTCTCGGATCCGCAGCCTACCCCTTCCTCGCATGGACCGGTATCGAAGCGCAAACGGTCTTGCTTCTCTTTATCGCCTCCTACTTTTCGGGAGTGGTTCAAAGCCCGATGACCGCTTTCATAATTTTGCTCGAAATGACCGGGGTGTTGCTTCTCTCCCTGCCTTTGGCCGGAGCGACCATCGTCGCTTACGCGTGCTCGCGCCTGGTTTGTCCCAAAGCTCTCTACGAAGCTTTGGCCGAGAACTTTATCAAACGTAGGGAACAGTCCCCCACGTCCCCGTAAATTTTCGTAAAAAGGGCGTTCTGCTCTGAATGCTACAAGAATTTTTCTTTCCAGCCAACACGGGCCTTGCATGAATCAAGCCGTGCTTATCCTCGAGATCGTTTTACTTATACCGTTTTTCTTCGGACTCTACATTGGTTGCAGTGCCGTTTTCAGGCCTGCCTCGAGACCGAATTTCGACAGTTCTTTCAAACGAAGATACAAACGGAGCGAGTGGAACGATCTGAATCCGGAACTTTACACCCGGAACCGGGGTCTGTTGGTTCTACTCTGCACCACCGTTTACGGCGTCTTAATCCTGGTACCTTGGCTCCTTCGATGAAAAAGTGTTTCTGTTTTCGGTTGCTTACCAGGACTTTTCAGGGGCCTTTCATTTGGAATCAAAATCGTTGATTCCGACGGCCTTTTTCCATATCTTCCTTCTTCCATTTCGATTCCATTTTCATGCGGTACCCGGTCGCCAAATGAAAATGCCGTGGGCGGTCTCCGAGCCTCCCATCAATCGTCAACACTTCCCATCCTCCGCACGCCTGAAACGATAATGACAAACCCATCGCCCTCTATTTCCTCCGAACCTTTCGGGTCGATGCCCGATGGGTCGACCGTCCACCGCCACACGCTGAGCAATGCCAACGGGATCAGCGTTAGCATGATCGAGATGGGAGGAATCATTCAGCGGATCCTCGTGCCGGACCGTAACGGAGAAACCGCCGATGTCGTTCTAGGCCAGAACGACCTTTCAGGCTACCTGGATCACCATCCTCACTACGGTGCGATCACGGGACGTTTCGCAAACAGGATTGCGAACGGTCTTCTCGCTCTCGACGGTGAAGTTTGGGAACTTCCGAAAAACTTCAAAGGCCGACATTGTATCCACGGAGGATCCAAAGGCCTCGACAAAAAACTGTGGAACGCGGAGACTTCCGAGAGCGAAGATCGGGCGACCTTGAGGCTATCTTTGACGAGTCCCCATCTGGACCAGGGATTCCCTGGCGACTTATCCCTGACCGTAAGCTATTCGCTGAATCGGGAGAACGAACTGCAGATCGAATATCGGGCGACCACGAACCGCCCCACGGTGGTAAATCTCACGAACCACTCCTATTTCAATCTGGGCGGACAGGACAACCCCTCCGTTCGCGACCATGAGGTATGCATCCGCGCCCCCCTCTTCGTACCGACGGATGTTTTCGGTATTCCAAGCGGCGAAATCCTCAGGACGGAGGACACTCCGTTCGATTTCAACGAATCAACGCCTCTGGAGAGCAGGCTGGTTCCCCGTCACGTCCAGCAGAAACTCGTAGACGGTTTCGACCATTCCTGGATCTTCGGCCCCCGGGAGAAGAATCGTCCGTGGGATTGCCGTGTCCAGCATCCGCCGAGCGGCCGAACGATGGAGGTGGTCACTACGGAACCCGCCGTACAATTTTACACGGGCAATAATCTTCCCGAAACCGAAATCCCCGGGAAGAACGGTGAGCTTCCCAGGAGATACCAGGGCCTGTGCCTGGAAACCCAGCACCTGCCGGACAGCCCGAATCATCCGCATTTTCCGACCACCCGACTCGATCCGGGCGAGACCTTTTCCTCGCAAACCATTTATCGCTTCGGGGTGGGTTAGTATGTTCAGGATTCTCATCGTTATCGGCTCCCTCACCGTGTTTCCCTGGGTGACAGCCCCGACCTCCGCGGAGGAGGCATCCGAATCCAACCCTGAGCTTTCGGATCCGGATCCGGGAGAAACACGGGATCCAACACCCATCACATCCCTGACCCAGTTGCGCGGATTAACGCCGGAGGAAGCAGCACTTGGACTGCCCGTCGATATCACCGGCGTGATCACCTACTTCGAGATAGCCCGCAACCTCTGTATGATCCAGAACGAGGATGCCGCAGCTTACGTGAATTTTAGCAAGGAGGATAATCGCATTGCCGGAAGACCCGGTCTCGTGCTGAGGCCGGGCGACCGGGTCCGCCTGCGGGGAGTTACTCACCCCGGAGATTTCTCGCCCTCTATCTGGTTTCCGGACTCAGGCAACATCCGCGTCGACCGGAAAGGAAAAGCCCCTCTCCCCGAACCCATGCGACTTTTCCCCACGGTCGTTCTCGATCCACCCCTGGACAACTATCGCGTCGAGGTCACCGGAGTGGTCACCGATATCCGCACCCAGAACGGTCGGACCGTCGTCACCTTCAACGATGGTTTCGACGATTACGATCTCCTGGTCAAAGGACCGCCGAAGCCCGACAAACTACCCGAGGGCCTGCTCAATTCGCGCATCGAGGCGCGAGGTGTCTACAGTGTCATCGCCAACGCGCAAGGAGAAGTCGTTCGTGCACAGTTTTTTCTACCTTCGGCCGACGATATTCGAATCATCGAGCACGGTGCCGATTCCGTGTTCGCCAAACAGCCGCTCTCTTATGACGCCCTCGTGGGGTACCGGGCCGTTACCGGGGAGCGCGTCCACGTTCAAGGGACTGTCACTGCCATATTTCCACCAAATCGCCTCTACCTCCGGCTGGAAGACGGCCCTCTGGAGGTCAGGACGAATCAGGAGACCCTCCCTCCTCCGGGCACAAGGATCGGAGTCGCGGGATTCCGCGGAATCGAATGGGGGCGCCCCTACCTCCACACGACCACTCTAAAAACCAAAGCCGAACTCCCCGCACCTCAGCCCTACCCTGTATCAATCGCTTCGCCGATGACGTCCATGCGACACGGGGAATTGGTCACCCTGGATGCCACGCTGGCGGATACCTTCGCGACCGAGAATCGCAGTCTCCTCCTTCTCGATGACGGCCCCAACACCTTCACCGCCCGACTGGCGCAACCCTTTGATCGCGGGGATCGGGAGCGGCCTCCGGATGGTGCCAGGCTGAGACTTACCGGGATTCTGCAGCACCCCATCGAAGGGGAAGACCCGGCGTTCCGCCTATGGCTGCGCGGTTTCAACGACATCGAGATTCTCAGCACGCCGCCTTTCTGGACGGCCCGGCGGATTGCTGCTATCCTCGCCCTTCTCGTTCTACTCACCGCCGGACTCAGCGTTTGGTCATTCTGGCTTCGCCGCAAGGTAAACGAGCAAGCCCGGATTCTCGCAGCCACCTTTGAAAGCGAAAAAATCCAGGAGGAGCGCAATCGCATCTCTCGGGAGCTTCACGATACGTTGGAGCAAGATCTAGTCGCAATCGGCATGCGGCTCAATCTCGCCAGCGACCATTTCCTGCAAGACACCCCGATGGCCCTCAACAATTTGGAAGCTGCCCGACGCATCCTTCGGCGAACCCGCAGGGAAAGCCGTCATTCCATCCAGGATTTGCGGGAAGAGGACCTCCTTCTCAGCGACGACATCACCCCGGCACTCCGCCGCATGGTCGAACGCCTCCAGATGGATAACAACGCCGCCGTTTCCTTCCATGCGTCCGAACACCCCTGTCCGTTCGACCGGACGATCCGCCGCCATATCCTTTTCATTCTTCGCGAAGCCCTCCACAACGCCATTAAACACGCCTCGGCCACCGAGATCACGCTTCGCTGTAAAAGCACGACGGCGGAGCATCTCTTTGAGGTCATCGACAATGGAAATGGCTTCAACCCCGACGATCTGCCGCGCGGTCGATTCGGACTCCGGGGCATGCAGGAGAGAGCGATCCTTATAAAATCGGCGCTAAACGTCGAATCCGCACCCGGTCGGGGCACCCGGGTCCGCCTCGCCGTTCCATCGCCCACGCCGAACCCAAGCCTTCATGGCAACAATTAAGCTTCTTCTCGTCGACGATCACGTCGTCGTCCGTTCCGGCCTGGCAGCCTACGTCGATGCCGAGCCCGATATGGAAGTCGTGGCCGAAGCCGGCGGCTTCGAAGAAGCGGTCCGATCCCTGACCGGGCGGAATGAGATCGACGTCGCCGTGATCGACTTGCGCCTCCCGGACGGAAGCGGCATCGAATGTCTCGCACAAATCGCGCGAGCCCGACCGGATATCCGCTCCCTCATTCTCTCCGTCAATGCCGGCGAGAACGACATCCTTACGGCCGTCGAGGCCGGTGCCTGCGGTTACCTGCCCAAATCCGCGGAACGTGAAGAACTGATTGACGCTATCCGCGTCGTAGCCGCAGACGGAACCTATTTCCCGGCACCCATTCGACGCAAACTCGAAGAAGGCCACACCCGCCCCAAACTAACAGAGCGGGAGCGCGACATCCTCGAGCATCTTGTCAAGGGCCTCAGTAATAAGGAAATCGCCGTTGCTCTCGACGTTGCCGACATCACCGCCAGGCAATATGTCAGCAACATTCTCCGCAAACTGGGAGTCCAGGACCGCACGCAGGCCGCCATAGTTTCGATCCGGGAAGGTCACGTCCGCATGGATGAACCCCGGAATACCGAGGAGTGAGTATCGCATCCTGCCATACAAATGTAGGATTTCGCAATATCCAGAAGATCGGGTAAACTCCATTTATGAAAAGTTCTCTAACCTCCTTTCTCTTCTCGGCCTTTTTAACTTTAACCAACGGCATTTTATCTGCGCAAGAGGATTTTCCTTGGCAGGAATCCCACGCCCGCGTCCTTCCCCAGGGCGACCTCGAATACACCCCGAAACCCTTTGAATTCGTCGCTGGCGAGTCCCTCCGCTATATCGATTTCGAGAGCGGCAACGATGAGAACCCCGGCACCAGGGCTGCGCCCTGGAAGCACCACCCATGGGACGCGGACGCCTCCGGAAACGCAGCAGCTGCGATCGACGAAGTTCATACCTATGTCTTTAAAGGCGGTATCACCTACAGAGGCGCTCTGAGCGTCCCCGAAAGCGCGAGCGGAACCGCCGAAGAACCCATTCGGCTGACCCGCGACCCCTCGTGGGGCACCGGCCCCGCTACGATCAACGGTGCGGAAGTCGTCACCGGATGGAGTCAGGATGCCCACCCGGATATGCCCGAAGGCGATAAAGTCTGGAGCACGGAGGTCGATTTTCTACCGCGCAACCTTTGGATAGTGGGCGGAGAAGGCGAAGTGACCCGCCTCAAGCTCGCACGCTGGCCCAATTGGGAGGTTAGCGATCCGCTCGACCACATGGCCGAATGGCCGACCTGGGACAATCCCCGCTGGTGGACCGATGACAACAAGATCACCGTCGACGATAAAGAGCGACACATCGGCATCGACGACGAGCTGCCCCAACCTCTCTCCGACCTCAAAGACGCTACCGTCTGGACGGAATGGGGTATTGTAATGGGCAGCCCCTATCCCGCCTTTATCGTGGATGTTTCCGAGGAGAAAAACGGTATAGCTTTCACCGATACATGGGCTCCCGGAAGCGGTCATCAGATTATCACCGGTAACCGCTACTATTTGGAAAATTTGCCGAAGTTCCTCGACGAGGGCGGCGAATTCTGGGTCGAAAAGACCGGACCCGAATCCAGCAGAATCTATCTTCGCCTGCCCGAAGACGCAAATCCAAATGAGGTCTCCATCGAAGCCGCCCGCCACTACGACCTGATTGGCGGCAATAAGATGGAGCACATCCAGATTTCCGGTCTTACCTTCCGTTTCGGGAACATCGGCTGGGATTATAACAATTTCACCTGGGCCGCCGAGAACCTCGAACCCGCCGCCATTCGCCTCGAAGGCGAAGGCGACGGCATCGTCATTGCCAACAACACCTTCGAGCACATCCACCTGCCGATCCACCTGATCGTCGGCAGCATTCGCCAGGAAATCGGCACTGTAAGGATCACCGACAACGTAATGGTCGACACGGACCTCGGAGCCGTTTGGGTCGTCAACGCCTCCCCCCGCGGAGAAGATGAACAAGGAACCTTAAGGCACGTTTCTCTCCTGCGCAACCGACTGCAGGACATCGGCTTCCGCATTTCCCGCGGTGCACACGGTCACGCCGTCGACATCCGCTACCCGGATTCTTCCCATCTCGCGGGGAACTTTCTGAACCGCATCGCAGGCTGGGGCCTTGCGGTCTTTGGCGGAAAAGGCAGCCAGAAAAAGGAACTGACCGTCCCCCTCAGCCGTCAACTGATTCACCACAACCGGATTGAAGACGTTCTTCTTGCCTCCAATGACTGGGGCGGCATCGAAACCTGGCAGGGCGGGAGCCATTACGTTTTCAACAACGTGGTCATCAACGCTCGCGGCTACAAAAACTGGATGCGAGTCAACAACAACGAAAAGGCAGCCTTTGGCCACGCATACTACATGGACGGCAGCTTCAAAAACTACCTGTTCAATAACATTGGCCTGGGAGAAAACAACGAGCTGAACACCAAATACCAGAATGCAACGGCGATTCAAAACATCATCAGCTTCGAAAACTGGTATTTCAACAACAGCTTCCACAAGTTTATGGAGACCACCCGCCAGCAGCAGCCCAATGCGGGCAGACGTTACTTCCTCGGAAATGTTTTCTCCGACACCAGCAGCATGCTCTTTCGTCATGCCAACCCGAAGGATATCGAGCCGGATCCGAACGCCCATCACTACACCCAGGCCGGCGATTTCTTCTACGACACCATCGCCTACGACGCCAATGTCATCTACGGACTGGAAGGACCCCTGGGCACCTTCGAGGAAAACGGGGTTGTTTACGACGGTATCGAAGGATTCAGCGAAGCTTTGGGCAAGGTAAACGCCATGGTTCCCGACGTGGGCGTGATCACCGACGAACCGCCACTGACCGACCCCGAAGCCATGAACTGGAAACCCGCCCCCGACAGTGTGGTAAAGGACTTCGACACACTCGTCTTCGTCCCCTGGGCCCTCGCCCGGCCCGTCGGTGAGTGGCAGTTCGCCCTCAACCGGGCCAATCCCTCCGAAATCGTCGACGAGGCATGGTTCATGACCGACGCCTACGACAGTCGGCAAAACTATTATAAAGAAACTCCGCGCTACCCACTCATCGGCCAGGGAATCGACGCCTCCAATTTCGTCGAAGGCCCTCTGGCCTCCTGGACCAAAACGGCCGTGCAACTTAACGGGGAGGACGAATACCTGATGATCTCTGCGGACAGCTTGCCGGAGCGCGGAGGATCCACCGTCACCATCGGCGACGGCGGAGAAACAACCGGCAACGGCGATGATAGGGTCGAAGCCGAAATCTCTTTCGGCACCCTGCGCCATCCCGCCGAGATCAAGCCCGGCAACGATTACAAGATTTTTGTCGAACTCGATAAGCCCTATCCCGGACAGGAACTCGGAATGCATGTTCACTGGATGAAAAGCGGCGGCTGGGGCGGCTTCAGCGGAGTTACCTTCCCCCACCGTCTCAGCCCGACACGCTACGTTATCGACATCAAGCTGAAGGAACATGCAGGTGCCGTTAGCTACAACCTTCTTCCCTATCTCAGCCCAAACGGCAATTGGAACGACAAAACCAGGAACGCCACGGTTTCCGTCAACATCGCGTTTGAGGAAGAAGTCGATGACAGCCTGCGAGGTCCGTGGAGCGTTAATATCCTTGACTCCGGTATGATCATCGAAGCCCACCTGAAAACCGATGACTCCGACGGCAATATCGTCTCGAAGATGGCGGACGGGGTCGGCTACGAACTGGCTCTCGAAGCGGGTGAACTCGTCTTCCGCGTCGGCACCGATGCAGGAAAAACCGCATCGGTCAGCATCTCGGCAGACGCCCTTTCCCCAGTCGGAGACGAGTGGATACACGCCGTGGCCGAGATGGATCGGGACAACCGCAAGTTAAATCTCCATCTCAACGGAAGCGAAGCGAGTGCCAGCATAGAACTGCCGAATGACTTCACTGGAAGCCTCGGCAACCCGGCCGACTTTCTCGTCGGCGGCGGTCCCGGCCAGGCCTACCTGGCTGCTACCTTCGACTTCCTGCGCGTCAGCGCCGCTTCGCTGGCCGAATCGATGACCACCGTTGAAGAAATCCGTGCATGGCAGTTTGACGGACCGCAATATCGCGATTTCGCCGGGCACGACCGCCGCGAACAGAACGCCGCCGGGGCACTCACCCGTTGAGTGTCAGGCGGCCTTCCAACCACATCTACCCGAAAAGGTCTTTCCGAAGTCCGGTTCCCACGGAGAGGCCGTGCCAATCGGCCCCCTTGAGCGCATGGGGGC
>CAZBLJ010000002.1:36417-37943 GCA_964492605.1 uncultured Puniceicoccaceae bacterium | reverse complement strand
GAGACGGAAGAGATGCGGGGCATCTCCTGGTGGAAGAATTACCGGGTGCTCTCGGCAGGGCTGCTCATTCTGACCGGGGTCCTGGTGTGGGTGTTTCGGTAGAGTGCCGCAGGCAGTGGGAAAATGCGTAGAAGCCAGCATTCTCGGGCGGGAACATTGAACGGACCCTGGCCCCAAGGCAGGTTCATCTCAGTGTTTGCTTGCGTTGGCGGGAGCGCGTCCATTTAGCTCTACGTTTTCCCTCATGAAACCCATCATCAGAAGTATTCGCCCTGCATGAACGGCGTTGTTGCAACCGGCCTTGGTTTTATCTCCAGTATCGGCAATAGTCGGGGAGAAGTTTTGGACAGCCTGCGGTCCCTGCGGTCGGGGATCGAACGCTTCGACGGTTTTAACGACCCGAAAATCCCGATCCATGTGCTGGGGACGATCAAAGGCTTCGACACGGCATCGATGGACCAGGAGGACTGGACCTTTCCGTCGAAATATCGGATCAACCGTTCTTTTCTCCGAAGTCTTTCTCCCCACGTGCTTTACGGGTTTTGCGCACTGAAGGATGCCCTTCAGGACGCGGGCCTTGAGGATGCCGACATCTCGGAGCAGGGGACGGGCATGTTCACCGCTTCCGCCGGTTCGACGTCCTCGCTGGTGTACCACGTCAATCATCTCCGCGAACACGGTGCCGAACGATCCCAGCCGAAGGCGATCGTCGCCTCGATCGCCGGCACCCTGAACTTCAATCTGGCCAGCCATTTCAAGATCCGGGGAGCGACCTGCGGCTTCGTCTCCGCCTGTGCCTCCTCGGGGCACGCGTTGGCGGCGGCCTACGAAGAGATCGCCTCCGGTCGCCAGCAGCGGATGGTCGTCGTAGGCGCGGAAGACGGGAATACGGAGTGCATTCTTCCCTTTGCCGCGATGCGTGCGCTGACGCTGAATCCGGATCCCGCCAGTGCCTCGCGGCCCTTCGATAAAAGGCATGACGGCTTCGTCGGCACCGGGGGAGGTGTGGCGATGATCCTGGAGTCGGAAGAACTTGCCAATGAACGGGGGGCGTCCGTATACGGTCGTTTTTGCGGCTACGGCCAGGCCTCCGACGGATTCTCGGCGGTTTTGCCCCAGCCGGACGGGGATGGTCTGGCCCGCGCCATGGAGCTGGCCCTGCAACGGGCCGGAATTTCTGCGGAGGATATCGATTACATCAACGCCCACGCCCCCTCGACGCAGATGGGAGACATCGCCGAAATCAAGGCGATCCGGCGGGTCTTTCATTCCAAAGGCCTGAGCCCTGCGGTCAGCAGCACGAAGGCCTTGACCGGGCACGCCCTTTCGATGGCGAGCGTTCTCGAGGCGGGGATCTCCGTCCTGGCGTTGAAGGAAGGCTTTACGCCGGGTTCCGCCAATTTCGAAGAGCCGGAGGAAGGGGCCGGGGACCTCAACATTCTGCCCGAGACGCGGGAGCGGCCCATCCAACGACTGCTCTCGAACAGCAGCGGATTCGGCGGCGCGAACGTGAGCCTGGTTTTCGA
>CAZBLJ010000002.1:0-36317 GCA_964492605.1 uncultured Puniceicoccaceae bacterium | reverse complement strand
ACGGACAGGAATGTCCGTTCCCCGTTTCCAAAGGGGAACGGGTTTTCCAACCCGTTTGGCTGGTTGGCCGTGCCGCACTGCAAACGGACAGGAATGTCCGTTCCCCGTTCAAAAGGGGGAACGGGTTTTCCAACCCGTTCGGTTCGGGCGGCACCGTTTGACACTGGAAAAACCCGAAGCAAACGGCCAACCTACCCCCATGGCATCCACCTTCGAAGGCGCTCCGTTACTCCCATCCGCTTTCGCCCAACGGTTTCCCTCGGCTTTTGTTACGGGCGGAAGTTCCGGCTTGGGCCGGGTATTCGTTGAATCGCTACACCGCGAAGGGGTGGAGGTTTGGGCCGGTTCCCGTTCCGCGGAACGGTTGGAGGATCTGCCGGAAGGCATCCATCCGGTCGAAATGGATTTGGCGGACCGCCAACAGGTGCACGCTTTTCTAAAATCTCCGCCGTGGGAAGAGACGCCGGCGCTCCTCTTCAACAACGCGGGTTACGGCGAATACGGGCGGCTCGGTGAGATTCCGCCGGAGCATCTATCCCACCAGCTTGCCGCGATGCTGGATTCGGCCGTTCTGCTGAGCCGCTCCTTTCTGACCGAGCCGGGTCGCGAAGCGGGTGGGGGGGTGGTCAATGTTTCTTCCCTTGCGGTGGAGTTTCCCCTGCCGTTTCTCCACGGTTACAACGCGGCCAAAGCAGGGTTGTCCGGATTCTCGCGATCCCTGGCCATGGAGTTTCCCGGGCGGCACGGAGATCCGTTCGTGATCGACCTGCGGCCGGGCGATTATCGGACCGCTTTCAACAATGCGGTCCGCCGGGAAACCGTATCGGGAGACCGGGAGATGACTGAAGTCTGGGAAGCGTTGGAAAAACACCTGCGGAACGGTGCGGACCCGGCAACGATCTGGCCTCCGGTGCGAAAAGCGCTGTTGGCCGGGAAATCGAGGACGCTGCGGGTGGGAACCTGCTTTCAGGCCGGAATCGCTCCCTGGCTCGCCAAATGCCTTCCGGAATCCCTCCTGCTGTGGGGACACAAACGCTACTACGGGATGAAATGAGGATCGCCGCGATTCAGGATCACTTGCGGACCGGCGGGACCGAGGCGCAATTTCTGGACCTGACCCGCCGGTGGGCCGACGACGGGCACGAGGTCCGCCGGATCGTCTTTCGCAGGGGAGGGGCTCTGGCCCGGATGGCCTCCGAAGGTCCCGACCCCGTTTACCTGCAACCGGGGCAGACTCCGTTCAACTGGTGGGCGCCGGGACTGACCCGGCTCCTGCGGAAACTCGCTCCCGAAAAAGTCATCTGCTTCGGACGCAACGCCCACTGGTCGCTCGCGCGCGCATTGAGCGCGGGACAACATCCTGGGCTGGTGGCCACCTTGCGGGGCGGTCGGAAAATTCCCGGCGGCTATCGAAGGCTTCTCGGCGAGGCGGAGAAGGTGGTGGTCAACAGCGCTTATGCGAGAGAACGGGCGATAGAGGCCGGGGTCGGAGCCGGAGCCATTTCCGTGATCGAGAACGGCTGTCGACTGGCCGGCGTCTCTCTTCCCGAGCCTTCCGCCGCCCGATCCGCTTTGGGGGTGGACGGAAGCGGGAAGGTCTTTCTTTGCATGGGCTCCTTTGTGCCCGGAAAGGCCCAGCATCGGCTGCTCGACGTGTGGGATGGGATGCCACCGCAGATCCGGAAAGGCGCTTTCCTCTGGTTCGTCGGCGACGGACCCTGCCGACGGCGGCTCCAACGGCGCGCCGCGGCCGGACCGGATCCGAATCGCATCCGTTTCTGGGGCGATCGCACCGATCCCGAACGGTTCCTGGCCGCGTCGGACGTCACCGTCTCCGTTTCCCGGGAGGAGTCTTCTCCCAACGCTCTGGTGGAGTCCCTGTGGTTTGGAGTGCCGGTCCTGGCAACCCGTTGCGCGGGAGTGGCGGACATCGTCGAATCGGATCGAGACGGAAGGGTTTATCCCGATTCGGCCGAGGGGTTGGCGGCGTTACGGCGGACCATGGAACGGGTCGTAACCGAGGGATTACCCGGTGCCGGGCTGGAGGCCGGGGTGAGCCCGCGAGTGCGATCCCGGTTTGACCCGGCCGCAAGGGCACGGGATTATCTCGCCATCTTCGAACGGATGCAAAGTTTCACGCCCGGCAACCCTTCCAAAGCAAGTCCATGATGGAGATCGAACATCTGACCGTATATCCTGCGGGAAAGAAGGAAGACGCCGTCCTGCGGGACGTATCTTTGAGTCTGAAGCCCGGTGCGATGAACGCCATCATCGGACCGTCGGGCTGTGGAAAAACGACCCTCGTCCGCGCGGCGGTGAGCGCCTCCGGCATGAAGTCCGAGGGAACCTTCCGCTTCGAAGGCGAGGTTCTGACCGCCAGGGACGACCGGGTGGGGCGCGTCGGGTACGTGCCGCAATTCTGCGTAGCGCATTCCGAATTGACCGTGGAGGAATCGCTGACGTTTTCGCTGCAACTGCTCGACATCCCCCCGGAGGAAGAGAAGCAGCGTCTCGAACGACTTCTCGACGAAACGGGCCTCTCGGCGCTCCGGGGAAATCTCGTGGGACGGCTGTCCGGCGGACAGCTACGGAGAATGGCTCTCGCGCTCGAACTGGTGGCCGATCCGTCGCTGCTTTTCTGCGACGAAGTCACGGCGGGTCTGGATCCCGAGTCGGAGGAGGGGATCCTGGATCTCATCCGGGAGCTGGTGGAGCGATATGGAAAAACGACGGTGAACGTCATTCATAACCTTCACCATTTGCACCGGTTCGACTGGATCGTGGTGCTCGATGCGGGGGAGAAGATCTTCGAAGGCGATTACGCGGATTTTCGGAAATGGTTCGATTTGCCCGAGCCGGTGCAGCTCTTTCGACTCCTGGGGGAATCCCGGGGATCCGTCGACTGGGTCGATCGCTGGAGGCACCGGGAGACGGAAGTTTCGGGCGAGGACCCGGAGTCCGGCGAGGAACGGAGAAGAGGGGAAGTGCCGCTTGCGGACATGCGGCGACCGCATCCGGCTTCGGCGTCGAAACAGGCGGCGACTTTACTCAGAAGAAGGGCGCTGTTGTTTTTCCGGGATCGAGGGTTTCTGTTTTTAACCGCCGCCATCACGATCGGCTTTCCGCTCCTGGTGGTCATCTTTGCTTTGGATGGGATTCCCCAACTCTCCCGGATGTCGATGGACGCGGGGCTCGGCGTGATCGAGAATCTCCGCGGTCAGATCGCTTTCACAAAGGAGGCGGCCGATCTCGGATCGCTGGTCAGCAGCTTGATCCTGTTCCAGGTCGTACTGCTGACCCTCACCGGAAGCAACAACGGGGCCCGGGAAATCGCACCGGAAGGGGACTTGTTTTTGCAGGAGACGCTCCGGGGTCTCAAAGGCGGACCGTATTGCCTCGAGAAGATCGTCTTCACCGGGGCGGTGGCCGTCGTTCAGGGTCTCGCCATGACGATCATCGTGAAATCGGTGGTTCATTTCCCCGGGTCTTTCTGGGTGCAGGCGGTGACCCTGGTTCTCGTTTCGGTGGCCTTGTCCTGGCTGGCGCTGGGCTTTTCCGCCTGGATGAAATCGGGAGAAAAAGCGTCCTTGCTGGCCGTTTACGTCGTCGGGTTCCAATTGCCGCTGTCCGGGATCGTGCTGACGCTGCCGGGGCCGTTCAACGAGGTGGTGCGGACGGTGATCACCACGTATTGGGGCTGGGCCTCGTATCTCGGATCGTTCCGGGATACCGGACTCTACGATGCGGCGGCCATGGTGACGGGCGAGTCGGTCCCGCCGGTAGCTCTCAGCCTCCTGATCCTCGGGATCCATGCCGCTGCGGCGATCTTGCTCGTCCTCTCCGGGGTGGCGCACAAGCGCGGAGGGGATTGACCAAGCGCGAAGGGGATGAGTTCCGACGAAAGCCGAAAACCAAAATTAGACATAATGTATATTGTGCGCATAACTATCGGTTTCAGATTGACCATCAAGACTTTCCAAAATCCGGGATTGAACCATTATCCGCTTTTGATGGCTCCAAAGGCCGCGAAACATGAATTCTTGTGTAGAACCTCCGTGGTTTCGAATCCAACCCGCTTCAGCAGTTCGAGCTGAAAGGTCAAAGATCGCGGAGAATCTTCTTTTTCAATGTATGCGAAGACATTCTCCTGATATTCCCGACCTCCCTGGTCGATCAGATAGTCCGCATACCGCTGCCACATCAAGGCATGAACCTGGGTGTTTTCCTGCGTCACCAAATCCGTAATCCAAAACGAACCGCCCGGGCGCAGTAAGGAATGGATTTTCCGAAAGGTCGATTCCCAATCCTCCTCATCTCGCAAGTGATGAAGAACCGCTGCTGCAAGAATCACGTCGTATCCACTTTCCGGCAGGATAAGTTCCCGGATGTCTCCGCAGAACTTTCGAATGATACCGCCAGTCTCCGACAAAAGCCTTTCTTCCGCCTTCCGCAACATCCGCTCGCTCAAGTCACAGAGGTCGCAATCAAAACTCCCCGAATACTCTCTCAGCAACTTGATGGTATTGTTCCCCGCGCCGCATCCGATATCCAGGCATCGACGGATGACCGGAGTCGCAGAAATCGCTGCTTGAGTGATTAGCTCCATGACCAGCGGAGCGTCGATTGTAGCGGCCTGCCCCGTATCCAGGTCGGAAAACCGCTCGACATCATTATCGAAACGTTCGCGGATTTCTTCGTTCGTCGATTTCCGGCCCTTAGACCCACCTGCCTGGCTTGATTCGGAGGACATTTTTGTTGGACAATGGCTCATTCCGCCGGGCCCCAGCGTTTGGTGAAGGGATAGTAGATGAACAGAGCCCTTCCGATGACCCGCTTTTCATCGAAAGACCCGAAATACCGGCTGTCCTGGCTGTTCCGGGAATTGTCGCCCAGGACGAAGAATTCGTTCTCCGGGATTTCGTAAGAGGTTCCCGGATCCAGGTATTGCATCCCGTTCCACCCGCTTACGTATCCGTCGTATCCGTCGATCTGCTCGTTGTTTTTTACGAAGGCCTTGCTCTGGTCGGCCGGTTCGCCGTTCACAAACAGGACCGGATCGTCGATGGCCAGGGTTTGTTCGCCGGTCCCGGCCAGACGTTTGATGTAATATTTGTCGTCCAACGGCCCTTTCGGTCCGACGATTCCTCCGGTCCGGAAAACAATCGGTTCGCCGGTTTCCGGCGGAAAAAAGTGATAGGTAAACCGGTCCACGAACAGGGCGTCCCCGCTCAGGATGTCGAAGTTGAGGATCTCCTCGCCGGCTTCGTATTGTCCGGGAAGCATCAGGAAAGCGCGCCCGCCGTTCTCGATCCGCAGGCGGCCGGTAGCCCGCTCCCGGGCGAAGACCTCGGCCCAGTCGTTCGCATCCGGGTAGAACCGGTCCAGCAGCACGGCGTCGGCGTTGAATTCCAGCGGGACTTCGAAATACGCGGGCTCCCCCTCCATAAGGATCGGATAGCGCTTGTTTTTCGTCGGCACGACCAACCACTTCCTGGCCGGGACCACATCGTAGGCGGCCTCGCCGGTGAGATTTCCCCGGTCGTCGCGCCCGATCCGCAGGGGCAGAATCGCGTTTCCCGAGCCTTCCGCAACGACCTCCCGGTTGCGTGCTCCGAGGAAGAGGAAGCGGAGCGGTTGGGCCAACATCGACGGACGGTCCTCTTCGTCGTAAATCTGGTGATACATCCCGCTGTAGGTCGGATACATCGAGTTGGTCGGGATGATAAAGGGCTGGAGAAAAAAGGCCCTGACTCCGAGGACGATGATCGCCGCAACCAGAAAGGTTTCGATGTTATCGTTGAGGAAGGTCTTCGGGTAGATGTGCCCTCCGTGCTTTTTCAGAACGGACTCCCACTCCCCTTCCCTGTCGGCCAGCTTCTCGGCGCTCAGGGATTTGTCCGAAGCAAGGGCGCTGGCCCCGTCGTAGACCGAACCGAGTTCCGAAAGAGCTTCCTCCGGAAGAACGTCCTTGCGGTAGTTGTGGATCTTCCGGGCGACCTCGGCGAATTCGCCGGCCCGTTTCCGTAGCTTCTTCGTGGCTGAAAAGGTGAACATCTACCGCTTTACTCCTGCTTGCTTTTAAGGACCTGCACGAAGGCCTCCTGGGGAATGGACACCGAGCCGATCTGTTTCATCCTCTTTTTGCCTTCCTTTTGCTTCTCCAGCAACTTCCGTTTCCGCGAAATATCGCCGCCGTAACATTTGGCCGTGACATCCTTTCTCATGGCGGAGAGGGTTTCGCGGGCGACGACCGTCCCGTTGACCGCCGCCTGGATCGCCACCTTGAACAATTGCTTCGGCAGCAGTTCCTTGAGTTTCCCGCAGAGGACCCGACCGCGGCTTTCCGCCTTGTCCCGGTGGACGATGGACGAGAAGGCTTCAATCACCTCGCCGTTTACCATGATCTCCATCCGCACCAGATTCGCCTGTTCGTAGCCGGAGGGCTCGTAGTCCATGCTGCCGTAGCCGTGGGTCACGCTCTTGAGTCGGTCGTTGAAGTCGACGAGGATCTCGTTGAGCGGGATGCGGGCGGTGATCATGACCCGCGAGGCATCGATGGTCTCGGTCTGCTCGCACAGTCCGCGTTTCTCCGAGATGAGCGCCAGGATATCCCCGATCGAATCGTTCGGGGTATGGACCGTGGCGGTAATCATGGGCTCCTCGATCCACTCGACTTCGGTCGCTTCGGGAAAGAAGGCGGGGTTGTCCAGCTCCATCTCGGTGCCGTCGGTCTTTCGGAGGCGGTACACCACGCTCGGGTACGTGGAAAGGATGTCCAGATCATACTCCCGGCGAATTCTTTCCTGGACGATCTCCATGTGCAGGAGACCGAGGAATCCGCAGCGGAATCCGAAACCGAGGGCGGTGGAACTCTCGCTCTGGTAGACGAAAGCAGCGTCATTGAGCCGGAGCTTCGCGACGCTGGCCTTGAGCTTCTCGTAATCGGATGTATCCAGCGGATAGATACCGCTGAAAACCATCGGTCGCACTTCTTTGTACCCGGGAAGCATTTCCTCCGCCGGGTCGTCCACCCGGGTGACCGTATCGCCAAGCTTCACATCGGCAACGTCGCGAATCCCGGTAACGATGTAGCCGACGCGCCCGCCGGAAAGATTTTCCTCGCTCACCATATGCGGCGAAAAGCGCCCCACTTCCTTGATCTGGGTCTTTACCTCCGACCCCATGAAATGAATCTGACTGCCTTGCCGCAGATCGCCGCTGAACACGCGGACGTAGCAGATGACTCCCTTGAAGGCATCGTAGACGCAGTCGAATACGAGCGCACGGGTGCCCACGCCGTCGAGCCAGCGCGGCGTAGGCACGCGGTCGATTACCGCCCGGATCACGTCCGGAATACCGAAGCCGGACTTGGCGCTGGTCGGGATGGCCTCCTCGGCCGGTATGGCCAGGACTTCTTCGATCTGTTCCATGATCCGTTCCGGCTCGGCACTGGGCAGGTCGACCTTGTTGATCACCGGGATGACCTCCAGCCCCTGGGCGACGGCGAGGTGGGCGTTGGCAACGGTTTGCGCCTCGATCCCCTGGGCCGCGTCGATCAGGAGCAGAGCCCCTTCGCAGGCCGCCAGGCTCCGCGACACTTCGTAGGAAAAATCCACGTGGCCGGGAGTGTCGATGAGGTTGAAGAGGAGTTCCTCCTCGCCGTCCTGGTAGATCATGGAGACCGGATGGCTCTTGATGGTGATGCCGCGTTCCCGCTCCAGATCCATCGAATCGAGGACCTGCTCCTTCATGTTTCGCTCCGTGACGGTCTTTGTCAGCTCGAGAAGCCGGTCCGACAGGGTGGTCTTGCCGTGGTCGACGTGCGCGATGATACAAAAATTGCGGATGGAAGCGGTGGACCGCACCGATTTGGTCTGGTTTTTGGAGGGCACGCTCAGGATTGCAGGATAAAGAAAGAGGTCACGGAGAATGGATCTTTCCGGGATGTCATTCCGAAGCGTCTCCGTCGAGGTCTTCCGCTTCGGCGAAGGAGCGGGTATTCCAGCTCCGGTCCGTCCGGCGGACGAGTCCGGCCAGGACCTTGCCGGGACCGCACTCGACCAACTCGATCGGGTCGCCTTGCTCGGAGGCCATCGAACGCAAACAGTCTTCGAAGAGGACCGGGGAAACGACCTGGGAAAGAAGGCCCTGCCGGATTTCCGCCGGATCGTCGACCCGTTTGCCACTGACATTGGCGTAAAAGGGGCAACCCGGCGACCGAATCGACGCCTCCTCGACGAAAGGTGCGAAGCGGTCGTGGGCCGACTCCATCAAGCGGCTGTGGTAAGCGCCTGCGACGACGAGTTCCTTGACCAGTTTGAACCCTTTTTCCTTTCCCACGGCGACGGCGCGGGTGATCCCCTCTTTTTCGCCGGAGATAACGATCTGGCCGGGGCAATTCAGATTGGCCATCTCGACGCCGCATTCCTCGCAGAGTTCGGCGACGGCTTCACGGGTGCCTCCGATCACGCTGGCCATGCTGCCGGCCGTTCTCTCGCAGGCTTCCTGCATAAGACGCCCCCGTTCGGCCACCAGCTTCAGCCCCGTCTCGAAATCCATCGATCCGGCGGCGGTCAAAGCCGTCAGTTCTCCGAGAGAAAGGCCCGCTACGGCGGCCGCGTCGCGGATGATTCCCCGCTCTTTCAGCTCTTCAAAGACGACGATTCCATGGACGAACAACGCCGGTTGGCAGACGCGCGTCTCGGTCAGTCGCTCCACCGGGCCCTCGAATACCGCCGAGGACAAATCCCAACCGAGAATTTCGTTGGCGTTGCCGAATCGTTCCTTTCCCGTGCGACCGCGTTCGAGGAAAGACCTTCCCATTCCGACGACCTGGGCTCCCTGGCCGGCGAACAAAATTCCCGGGTTCTCTTTTTCCATCCCCCTGTTCAGCTGACAAGGCCGCCCGAACTCAAGAAGATTCCTTTCAAATTCATTTCCAGCTGCTTGGGGTTGGGCGAGTAAGACATGGCCATGTCCTTCGAAACCGCTCCCGCCTTGACCAGTCGGAAGAGATCCGCGTTGAAGGTGTTGGATCCGCTGTCCTTTCCGGCTTCGATACCCGAATACAATTTCTCGAAAGAACCGGTTTCGATCAGCTTGCGGATGGAAGCGTCGACCATCATGACCTCCTTGGCCGGCACCCGACCGTCTCCCTTCAGATTGGGGATCAACTTCTGGATCACGGTGCAACGGAGGGCTTCGGCGATCTGGCGTTTCATGATCTCCTGCTGATCGGCCGGGAAAAACTCGAACAACCGCCGCACCGCCTGCTGGGAGTGGGCCGCGTGGAGGGTGGAAAGAACCAGATGGCCGGTTTCGGCCGCGCGCAGGGCCGTTTCGAAGGTCGCCTTGTCCCGCATCTCCCCGATCAGGATGATGTCGGGATCTTGCCGCAGTACGGCCCGCAGACCGCTGTCGAAGGAGTGGATATCGATCCCGATCTCCCGTTGGTTGATCAGCGATTTGTCATCGGTGTAGGTATATTCGATCGGATCTTCCAGCGTGACGATGTGTTTGCTGGTCTCCCGATTGATCATGTTGAGCATGGCCGCCAGAGTGGTACTCTTGCCGGAGCCCGTCGCCCCGCAGATCAGGATGATGCCGTCCTTTTGGTAGCAGAGTTTCCGAAACAGTTCCGGGTCGTGGTTCAGCTCTTCCAAAGACGGCGGATTCTCCTTCACCAGGCGGAAAACGAGCCCGGGCAAGGTCCGTTGCATAAAACCGTTGACGCGGAAACGTCCTGCATCGGCCAATCGGTAAGCGTAATCCACCTGAAAATCCTGTTCCCACTGATCCCGGAAAATCCCCTGCGTGGTCTGTTCGATGAAGGTCTGGATGATATCGGGAGCCAGAGGACTGAAACCTTCCAATTCCAGCAATTCGCCCCGCAGGCGCACCACCGGGATCTTGTTGGACTTGATGTGAATATCGCTCGCACCTTGCCGGACGGCTTCGGCGAGCACCCGGTGGATGGAGTCGATGGCGTCGGCGAGTTCGGGTTTTTCCATGTTCCAAACCATATCGGTCAAAGGCGGTTCGGCAACGGTGATCTGCCAATCCCGCCACCATCCGTCATCCATGGCTCCAGCTTGCCTTTCCAGTCGAAGCAGGGGAAGGAGTCTTTCCCCTGGATTTGGGTTTATGTGGGTATTTTTGGAAATACATGCGGAAATTTTCTTGCATTTGCGACCACGATCCCTCAAAAGCGTTTTATAGATGTCTATCCCTGCACGATCTGCTAACCCGAACCGCCATCAAATCGAGCATATGGTTCGTCGCGCCGTGTACAGCCGGATGGGCCTGGCACTGCCCAGAAGCGTGGAGGCACCCAACCCGCTGGTAGTCAATGCGAGCGCCCGCCACTGCCACCTGACGCAGGAAGCCGTCGAGACCCTGTTCGGTCCGGGCCATCAGCTCACTCCCATGAAGTGGCTTTACCAGGAAGGTCAATATGCGGCGAAGGAGACCGTCACTTTGATCGGCCCGCGCAGCAAGGTGATTTCCAACCTTCGCATTCTCGGTCCCTGCCGGACTTTAAACCAGGTGGAACTCGCCTTCACGGATGCACGGGCCCTCGGCTTCGACATCCCCGTCCGTCTCTCCGGAGACATCGCCGGGACGCCCGGCTGCATGTTGATGGGGCCGAAAGGATTCTTCGAGATGCCGGAGGGAGTGATCCGCGCAGGCATCCACGTACATATGGCACCGGAGGACGGGGAATTTTACGGCGTCCGGCATCAGGACCTGATGAAATTGCGGGTACACGGCCCCTGCCAAACCGTTTTCGAAAAGGTTCTCGTTCGGATCGACCCGGCGTTCAAACTGGAGGTCCACATGGACACCGACGAAGCCAATGGCTGCGGGCTCGGACCCGACACTTTCTGCGAACTATTCAACTAGCCGTCCATAAAATACCATGAATGAAGCACTCGGAATGATCGAAACCAAAGGTTTCGTCGGCAGCGTCGAAGCAACGGACGCGATGGCGAAGGCCGCTGGGATCCAACTGGTCAAACAAGTCCCCACCGGGGGCGGGTTCCTGACCGTTCTCGTCAAAGGCGACGTCGGCAGCGTAAAAGCCGCCGTCGATGTCGGCGCCGAAGCAGCCGCCAAGGCGGGTGAACTCGTCGGAGCGAACGTGATCGCGCGTCCGCATCCCGATCTCCTGAAATCTTTCGGCGTTTAACCAGGGAGGAATAACCTATGACCAACAAAGCAATTGGAATGATTGAAACCAAGGGTTTCGTAGCCCTCTTCTCCGGAGCGGACGCCGCCCTGAAGGCCGCCGACGTGGAGATGGCCGGATGGACCTCCGTCGGAAGCGGTCTTGTTACCGCGATTTTCGAAGGAGATGTCGCATCGGTGAAGGCGGCCCTCGAAGCCGCCGCGGAAGCCTCCAAGACCATCGGAGAAATTTCCTCGGTCGAAGTGATCGCCCGTCCCCACGAGGACCTCTCGAAGATGGGCACCTTCATGCCTTCCTGAGGAAGTACGCCTCCCCGGCGTTTTCTCCTCGGAAAGCCCCCCGGTCCCATGCTCGTTTTTGTCGCCAACCTCGGTTCGACCTCGTTCAAGTATACCCTCTATGACATGGAGGGTGAATCTCCCCGCCTGCTTGCGAGGGACGGGTACGAACGCGTGACGGACTACGGAGAGGCGATCGACGACGCTCTCGGTCGACTCAAGGCGGACGGCATCATTTCCTCGCCCGAGGACATCACGGGAGTCGGATTCAAGGCGGTCCTCGGCGGGCGCTTGTCCGGGTGCGTGGCGGCCGACGACGATTGTTTGAAAGCTCTGGAGGAAAACGCGGATCTGGCGCCGGCGCACAATCCGCCCTATGCGGCGGGGATCCGGAAGTTTCGCGAAAAACTGCCTTCGGCCAAACGGGTCGCCCTCTTCGAAACGGCCTTCTACCAGTGGATGCCCGAATGGCGGAAACGCTATGCGGTTCCGCAGGAATGGGCGGATGCCGGAGTGGTACGCAGCGGATTCCACGGGGCCAGCCACAAGTTTATCGCGGAACGCACCGCCGAACTTGCCGGATACCACGATCTCGCCGACTCCATCCGCAACCTTTACGTAAACGGACCCTCCTCGGGGGGCAGCCGGAATTTCCGGGTCATTTCCTGCCATCTCGGCGGAAGCAGCTCGATCACCGCCATCAAGGACGGCATCGCCCAGGGTTGCAGTCTCGGGATGAGCCCGCAGAGCGGACTCCCCCAAAACAACCGGGTCGGGGATCTCGACTCGATGACCGTTCCCCTCGTCACGCGGCGGCTCGGCCTTTCGATCAAGGAAACCGAGCAGGTCTTGACGAAGCAATCGGGCCTTCTCGGTTTAAGTGGTGTCAGCAACGATCTGCGCGACATTCGCGAGGCCGCGGAAGCCGGAAACGACAGAGCCGCTCTCGCCCTCGACTACCTGGCCGGCTGCATTCGCGACTGGGTCGGGGCCTACTTTTTTTCCATGGGCGGTGCCGACCGGATCGTCTTTACGGCCGGCATCGGCGAAAACAACGCCGATCTGCGCGCCGAGGTCCTCTCCGGACTCGAGGAATTCGGTATCCGGCTCGACCCGGCGCTCAACCAGGCGTCCGTCAAGGAGGAACGCCGCATTTCCACCGAAGACTCGCGCACCGAAATCTGGGTCATCCCCGCAGACGAGGAACGGGTCATCGCCCGGGAGACCCGCCGCTTTATCGCAAACCAATCCAACAACTGATATTCACACCAAGCAACCAAGGCAATCATGTCACAACCATCCATCGGACTACTCGAAACCAAGGGACTCGTCCCGCTGATTTACGGAACCGACGCCATGCTGAAGGCGGCCGACGTCGAACTCTCCGGCCCCATGAAGGGCGTCGGCAGCGGCCTCGTTTCCGTCACCGTCACGGGTGACGTCGCGGCCGTCAAGGCGGCTCTGGACGCCGGAACCGACGCAGGCAACCAGATCGGCGAGGTCGTCAGTGCCCACGTCATCGCACGCCCGCAGCAGGAGACGCTCAAGATCGTTCCCGCCCAGAAGGCTGCCGCCTCCGGTCGCAAATCGAGCTAAAACGCGCCCATGTATCTTGCACGGGTCATTGGGCAGGTCGTCTCCTCGAAAAAGGAGGAAGACTTGCGCGGTCGCCGACTTCTCCTCGTGCGCCCCATGCTGGCCGATGCGGAAGACACCGCCCGGCTGAAACCGGGCGCGAACACCATCGTCGCCGTCGACCCTATCGGTGCCGGAACGGGCGAGATGGTGCTCTTCGTGCAAGGAAGTTCGGCCCGACAGGGTGCGGGGCTCAAATCACTCCCGGTTGACGCGGCGATCGTCGGTATTGTCGATTCCGTGCAAGTGGAGGGACACAGCGTCTTCCCCGAGAAAGCGGGCGTCGGCGCAAAAACCAAACGGAAATAGAACATGGATTCGAGGGCTATTGAAGAAATTGTCTCCGAGGTATTGGGAAAAATGGGGGTTGCCTCCGACGCTGCCCATGTCGCGGAGAAACCCGCACCTGCGGCGGCACCGAAGATCATGACCGCCGGCAAACGTGCGGGCGTTTTCCCGGATGCGGATTCCGCTGTTGCCGCGGCCCGGGAAGGATTCCTCCAATTGCGCAAGCAGGGCTTCGAGGGCCGCGCCAAAGTCGTCGAGATCGTCAAGTCCATGTGCGCGGCCAAGGCCGACGAATGGGGACGGATCGAACTCGATGAAACCGGAATCGGCCGCATCGACCACAAGATCGGGAAGCTTCACGCTCTCGGCTCGGTCCCCGGAGTGGAATGGCTGAAACCGTACGGGATGAGCGGAGATCAGGGAATTTCCATGGAGGAGAATTCTCCCTTCGGAGTCGTCGCCGCCATCACACCGGTCACCCACTCCATCCCCACCCTTTCCGGCAACGTCATCAACATCGTCGCGGCCGGCAACGCCGTCGTGTTCAACGCCCACCCGGGAGGCGCCCGGTGCGCCGCCGTTGCGGTCGATGCCTTCAATCGCGAGATCGAGAAACAGACCGGTATCCGGAACCTGATTACGATCATCGAGGAACCGAGTCTCGAGTCCTTCAACGCCCTCTGCGCTTCGGAAGGTGTCGATCTGCTTTGTGTGACAGGCGGACCCGGAGTCGTCCAGGCAGCCATGGCCAGCGGCAAACGCGCGATCTGTGCCGGACCCGGAAATCCGCCGGTCGTGGTCGACATCTGTGCGAACCTGGAAAAAGCCGCCGGAGATATCGTCCTCGGTGCGGCGTACGACAACAATCTCCTCTGTATCGGCGAGAAGCAGGTGTTCGTCCTCGACAAGGTTTTCGATGAATTCTCCGCCGCCTTTGAAAAGGCCGGCGGCTACAAAATATCCTCGAAAGAGCTTGCGGCGCTCACCAGCGAAGCCTTCACCACTTCGAAAGATGCGGGGGGGTGTTCCCATCCCGTATTGAACCGCGATCTTGTCGGAGCCAGTCCGGAACTCCTCGCAGCCCGTTGTGGCGCACGGATCCCGGCCAGGACGCAGTTGCTCTTCGCCGAAACCGATGCTTCGCACGAGTTCGTCCAGGAGGAGCAAATGATGCCCATGATCCCGATCGTCCGCGTGCCGGACATGGATACCGCCATCAAGCTCGCGAAGGAGTCCGAACACAACTACCGGCACTCGGCCATGATCCACACCATGCACGTGGGAAACATGACCCGGATGGGCCGCGCCCTCGAGAGCACGGTATTCGTCAAGAACGGCCCCTGCGTCGCGGGCCTCGGGCTCGGGGGAGAAGGCTACATCAGTTTCTCCATCGCCACCACCACCGGCGAAGGAATCACGACGCCTCAAACCTTCACCCGAAACCGCCGCTGCGTCCTCGTCGACGCGCTCAATGTTGGATTGTGATGTTGGACGCCCGCGTCATCGGTTTCGGCCACAGCACGGTCCGCCACTCCTCGCTGAAGGGAGTTCGTCTCGCCCTTTGCGAAGGGCTGAACAACGAGGGCGGGGGCGACGGCAAGATTTTTCTCGCTGCCGACTGGAACGGCGCGGGAGTCGGCGAGCGCGTCTTTGTCACCACCGATGGCGATGCGGCCGGCCGCCGGATCGGCGACGACTCCACCCCGCTGAGAAACGTGATTCTGGGAATCATCGACAAAGAGGAGGAGGCCTCGTGAGGATCGGACGGGTCATCGGCAGGGTGGTTCTCTCCCAACGTATCCCCGAATTGCCGACCGCCCGTTGGCTCCTGGTTTCTCCACTGGGTCGGACGGAAGCGGAAAAGCAGGGCGAACCCTTGGTTTCCCGCCAGGCGAGTCCCGTCGTCTATGACGACCTCGGAGCCGGCGAAGGCGACCTGATCGGCTTCACCGAAGGCGGAGAAGCGAGTCGGCCCTTTGATTCGCCCACCCCGGTTGACGCCTATAATTGCTGCATCCTCGATTCGGTCGAGGTTTTGGATACGGAGACCCTTTTATGAAAAAACTGCTCACGCAGAAAGATGTGGAAGGAATGATCGCCAGGGGGGCGGATCCCGCCACCATAGGGCCGGAACTGGGCGTACTCACCCCCGGCGCCCGGGATTACCTCCGCTCCCTGAGCGTGGGAATGTCGGGAGGCACCCGGCGTTCACGGGCTACCGCCGTTCCCGCCGAACCGGAGACTCCGGATTACGAATACCGGTGGACGGAAGGAAAAGACCCCAAGACACCGTCCGAAATCGAAACCTTTTTCCGCTCGCCGGAGATCGAAACCCTCAAAGCCCGCATGTGCGAGATGGGCCGCCGAATGTGGCAAAAGGGCTATACCGACGGAAACGGCGGTAACCTCACCGTTCGGGTGGGCGACAACATGGTACTTTGCACGCCCACTCTGGTGTCGAAGGGTTTTATGCGTCCGGAGATGATCTGCCTGGTCGACCTCGATGGCAACCAACTCGCCGGAAACTTCAAGCGCACGAGCGAGGTCAACACCCACATCGGCATCATGAAGCGCCAACCGAAGGCCAAGGCATGTTGCCATGCCCATCCTCCCCACGCAACGGCCTATGCGGTTGCGAAGGTCGTCCCCCCCACTTGTCTCATTCCGGAGGCCGAAGTCTTCCTCGGTGTGATCGGCTCCAGCGAATACCAGACTCCCGGCACCCCCGAAAACGCCGAGGCGGTCGGAAAGGTCGGCGTTGATCACCAGGCCGTTTTGATGGAGAATCACGGGGTCATCACCTGGGGCAAGGATATCGAGGACGCCTACTGGAAAATGGAGAATACCGAGGCCTACTGCCAGACCGTCCTCCTGGCCTCCATGCTTGGGAAAAAACTCGAGCCCATTTCCGGAAAGCAAGCCAAAGACTTGATCGAGATCCGGAAGCAATTGGGGATGAGCGATCATCGAGAGAACTGGACCGAGTGCGAACTCTGCGATAATTCCGAGTTTCAACCCGGCTTTTTCGAGCCGAACAAACAAGGGATGGCCTGCAAGACGGCAAGCGCACCTCGCACCACCGCAACGGGAGAGGAATCGCCGAACCCGGAAGCGGAGAAGATCGTCAAGATCATCACCGACCGGATTTACGAAAAGCTGTCCCAATCATAAAGGAGAAGATACGCCATGAAAGTTACGATTATCGGAGGAGGAGGCCGGGTCGGCTCGAATGCCGCCTTCGCCCTTCAGTGTGCGGGACTCGTCTCGGAAATCCAAATACTCGACGCAAACAAGGACATGGCCGAGGGAGAAGCGCTCGACCTGCTGCACGGTGCCGCAACGCTCGGAGATCAGCGGATTTATGCGGGTGACTACGATCGGGCCAGGGATTCCGACATTTTTATCATCACCGCCGGCCTCCGTCGCAAGCCGGACGAGTCCCGGCTCGACCTGATCAACCGGAACGTCTCCCTGTTCAAACAGATTCTCGCCAGCATCCAAAGCGCCGGATATGCGGCCAATGCACAGTTCTTTGTCGTCTCGAATCCGGTGGACATTCTCACCCAAATGGCCGCCGAATCTCTCAGCGTGCCCTGCAAACAGGTTTACGGCCTCGGCACGATGCTGGATACCGCCCGTTTCCGTTCCCTCATCTCCGAGGATCTGGGCCTGCCTGCCACACAGGTGAAAGCGCTGATCCTGGGCGAACACGGCGACTCCATGGTGCCCATCTGGTCGTCCGCAACCGTCGGAGGGCTCTTGCTCCCCGGTTTGAAAGAGTGCACCGCCAATTTTCAGAAAACGATTTTCGAGCGCACCAAAGGGAGCGGAGCCGAAGTCATTCGCCGCAAAGGAGGAGCCGGGTGGGCCGTGGGTGCCACGATCGCCGAAACGGTTCATTCCGTCGTCCTGAACAAACGCCAGATTCTCCCGGTCTCCAGTGTCCAGCACGGTGCCTACGGCCTGAAGAACGTGGCCCTGAGCGTGCCCACCGTTTTGGGACGGGAAGGCGTCGCCGACCACGTCGAATTCGACCTCTGGCCGAAGGAGATGCAAGGCCTCAGGAACTCCGCCCAATCGCTGAAAGACACCTTCGCAAAGGTCTCATAATCCCTATGAGCCTGCGGCCGAACATTATCTACGTTTACGCGGACGACCTCGGGCGTGGCATGCTGTCCTGCTACGGGCAAACACAATTCTCTACCCCGAATATCGACCGCATAGCCAGCGAGGGCATCCGATTCGAGAATGCCTACGGCTGCGCCTTTTGCGCGCCCTCTCGGGCCAGTTTGTTAACGGGTACGCACGACTGTCACCGCGGCGGTTGGACCTATACGCAAGGTCAGGTTTATGACCGCGTTACCCAAGGCCGGCTTTCGGTCGATGAGATGAGCGAGCTGATCCACACGGTGAGCCACAATCCGGGATCGAACGAGCACTTTCTTGCGGAGATTCCAAGAGAAACGGGCTATTCGACAGCCCAGATCGGCAAGCTGGAATGGGGATTTGCCACGACCGATCGCGACATTCGCCGCCACGGCTGGGATTACCACTACGGCTATTACGATCATGCCCAGTGCCATGGTTTCTACCCGCCCTATGTCTTCGAGAATGGCAAGAAAATCGACGTGCCGGGCAACAACCGGGCAGACTTTGGAAGGAGTGCGCAGGAGGAATCACCGGAAAACAAGGCGGAGCGTTGGGACCGCTCGGGCAGGGCCGTGTATTCACAGGATCTCTTCGACGAAAAAATCCTGGAATTTCTCCGCAAACAGGGCGAGAGCGGTCGACCCTTTTTCCTGTATCACCCCAGCCAGTTGCCTCATGGGCCAATCATCGTCGAGGAGGTCGATCCTGCCGTGCGCGACAATCCCGCGCTGACGGATTACGAGAAGGAGTATGCCTCGATGATTCTTCGGCTCGACCGCACAGTGGGACTGATCCTCGACGAGCTGGACCGCCTGGGCATGACGGAAAACACCATCGTGATGTTTGCCTCCGATAACGGACACCACCCCTACTATGTCGAGACAGGCCGCTGCGAGCCCCGAAAAGACCTCCGCACGGGCGAGACCTACGACAACGTAAAGACCAGGTTCACCAGTGAAGCCAGCGGCGACATCTTTGACGGCAACGACGGCATGGCCGGTCTGAAATTTTCCAACTGGGAGGGCGGAGTGCGCCTCCCCTTCCTGGTGCGATGGCCCGGAGTGATCGAAGGCGGGCGCATTACGGAGCACCTTTACGCCAACTACGACCTGATGGCTACGGTCGCGGAGATCACCGGAGCCCAATGCCCCCGGGAAAGCGACGGCATCTCCATCCTCCCGGAGCTGCAAGGCGAGACGGACCAACAGGCGCAGCACGAAGCCGTCATCTTCGCATCCGGGCAAGGGCCCGGCCTCGTCACCCCCGAGGGCTGGAAGCTCAAACAAGTCACTCTCCCCGGCGAAAACCTGTATCAACTTTACCGGCTTCCGATGGACCGAAAGGAGGAAAACGACCTGAAATACGAGGAACGCGGCGTCTGCGAGCGCCTGGGCGCCCTCCTCCTGCGCGAGTGCGACGGCAACTTCCTCAACGGCACACCCGCAGCCCATCAGGTCTGGCTGCCGGGCATCAACTTCCACGGCCCCGAGTGCCACTGGGACATCGCGCCATAGATGCGAACATGTAATTGTTATGGCCAAACTCCGCGTTTCTTGAAATTTGCACTTGCGCGCGCTCTCTCGATCCCTACTCTCCTCCGCTTATGTCTGAAACAGAAGGCACAGAAAGGGTTGCGAAAAACGCATCCGAACTCACTTTCCGCGACACCGAAGAACTCGCTCGTTTCGTTACCGACACGGGTAAGATCCTTCCGCGCAAATACACCGGCCTGACCGCCAGGCAGCAGCGTCACGTGTCACGGGTCATCAAGCAGGCCCGCTCGATGCTGCTGATGAAGTAAGCCGAGCGCCCCCGGGAGCCCTTCCCGATGGAGAAGCTGAAGGGGCACGACGCCGACGACCGCGCGAAAGCGTCCCGGTATCTCCTGGGCGGCGGCCTCGTCGGAGTTCCCACCGAGACGGTGTACGGCCTGGCAGCCGATGCCCGCAACGAGAAGGCCGTCCGGAACATTTTCGCCGTAAAAGGTCGCCCCCTTCTCGACCCGCTGATCGTTCACTGCGACTCACTGGAAACGGTAAGCGTCTACTGCAAGGTAACCGAACGGGTGCGGAAGCTTGCGGCGGACTTCTGGCCCGGCCCCTTGACGCTGGTATTACCGAGGCGGAACGATTCCCGGATCCCGGCCGTGGTTTCGGCCGGACTCCCGACCCTGGCGGTTCGCATCCCGGCCCATCCGGTGTTTCTGGATCTTCTCTCGAACCTTCGGATTCTGATCGCCGCTCCCAGCGCCAATCCGTTCGGTTACGTCAGTCCCACCCGCGCCTCCCATGTCGTCGAATCCCTGGGGGACCGGATCGATGCGGTTCTGGACGGAGGTCCTTGCGAACATGGCCTGGAATCCACCATTTTATCCGTCGGCGAGGAGGGTTCGTTCAAACTGCTGCGGGCGGGACCCATCCCGGTCAAAGATCTGGAAACCTCGGTCGGCGTTCCGATCACGGAGGCGATCGGGAATCGGGAAAACCCGGAAGCTCCCGGACTCATGCCCAGCCACTACCGCCCGTCCAAAGGGATTGAGCTGTTTCCGGAGGGTTCGGCACCCGAACGGCTCTCCGATGACACGGCCTGCGTAACCCTTGCCAGACCGGTTCCCGCCCCGCCCCAACCAAATTCGTTCTGGCTCAGCGAAAACGGAGATCCGGAGGAGATCGCACGCAACCTGTTTGACCTTCTCCGGAAACTGGACACCGATTCCCGTTATCGAACGATCCGGGTCGAATTCCCGTCCTCCTCGGAGGGGATCCTGCGTGCGGTGCGCGACCGCCTGTCCCGGGCCGCCATTTCACCCGAAACCTGAGCCATTCTCCGCTTCACCCAACTTTTCCTCGAACTCGAACAGACCACCCGCACCACGGAGAAGAGGCGGTTGTTGGAGGAGTATTTCCGGGAGACTCCGGATCGCGACGCAGCGTGGGCCGCCTACTTCCTCTGCGGCCGCCGGAGAAAGCGTTTGATCTCCACCGGAAGACTGCGCGAATGGGCGGCAGCCAAAGCGGGCATTCCGGATTGGCTCTTCGAGGAAAGCTACCACTACGTGGGGGACCTCGCCGAAACCACCGCCCTTCTTCTCCCCGAGCCGGAGGATCGTCGGGAGACCGCCGGTGGCCTGGCCGACTTCGTGGAACGGCACCTCCTCTCTCTGACCGGACTCGGGGAAGACGATCAGAGGGAACACATCGAACGGACCTGGCGGCTTCTCGACTACCAGGCAAAACTCGTTTACCACAAAATGCTCACCGGGGGATTCAGAATCGGAGTTCAGCGGAAGACCGTGGAAAACGCTCTGGGGAATCTCTACGGTATCGATCCGGCGGTCATCGCCCATCGCATGATGGGAAATTGGTCTCCCGAACCCTCCTGGTTTCGCAGCCTTCGTGCGGCGGCTTCCGAGAAAGGCGAACCCTCGCTCCCCTACCCGTTTTGCCTGGCTCACCCGGTGGAAGCCGCCACGTCCCTCGGGCTCCCGTCCGATTGGCAGGTCGAGCCGAAATGGGACGGCATCCGCGCCCAATTGATCGTTCGCGGGGGACATACCTTTCTCTGGAGCCGCGGCGAGGAGACCGTCGCCGAAGCGTTTCCCGAAATCAGCGACGCGGCAAGCCGCCTGCCCGACGGCACCGTTCTCGACGGGGAAATTCTGGTGTGGCGGGACGATAGGAGCACTCCCGAACCTTTCGGAGAACTGCAAAAACGTCTGGGCCGAAAGACCGTCACCTCCCGAACCAGAACGAATTTGCCCGTCCGTTTCCTCGCCTACGACCTCCTGGAGCTGGACGGCACGGACCGGAGGGATCTCTCCACCCTCGAACGACGGAGAATGCTTGAGGGAATCTTCCCCATGGAGGACTCCCCCATTCAACTGTCCCCGGTGTTTCGGGACCCGTCGTGGGAGGATCTTCGGAAACGGGTGAAGCAATCGCGGGAAAATGGCATCGAAGGCGTGATTCTCAAGAAGACGGACGCCCCCTACCGCGCCGGACGGGTCCGGGGTGCCTGGTGGAAATGGAAGGTCGAACCCCTGCGGATCGATGCGGTACTGGTCTATGCGCAGACCGGACACGGTCGCCGGTCCGGCCTTTTTACCGACTACACTTTCTCCGTATATCAAGGACGGGAATTGGTCCCGGTCGCCAAGGCGTATTCGGGCCTTACCGACAAGGAGATCCGGGAACTGGACCGTTGGATCAAAAGCAACACCTTGGAGAAGTTCGGTCCGGTTCGCTCCGTCCCGCCCGTCCAGGTCTTCGAAATCGCCTTTGACGCCATCCGGGAATCCAAACGCCACAAAGCGGGGCTGGCCCTGCGGTTCCCGCGCATATCCCGCTGGCGCAAGGACAAGATGCCGGACGAGATCGATCGCATCGAAACCCTCAGAGAGATGATGGGAACGTGAGAAGACCCGAAACCCGGGCCAACAAATCCCGCTCCCGCATCCAATCAAAACCGAACGAGGTTTCCTCCGGGACGACTCCACATCGATCGCCGCGAACCATGCGGACTACCGTCGGCGTCCGCTTCGACGATACCGGTTGCCCCGGGTCCTCTTTTTCCGGCCACGACCGGTTCGGCGATCCGGTTGGACGGCCGCTCCGTCCCGAAGCGCCTGGATCTGGTCCCGCACGATGGCGGCTCGTTCGAACTCGAGGTCGAGGGACGCCTGCTGCATCTCCTCTTCCAGCTCCGCGATGACCGCGGCCACGTCCCGGTCTCCGCTCCCTTCGGCGACCTGGAGAGGCTCTTCCTCCGCTTCGGCACCGGGGCGATGAAGGCTGGACTGATCCTTGCGACGCACGCCTTCCGGGATGATCCCGTGTTCCCGGTTGTAGGCGAGCTGCTTTTCGCGGCGGTAGCGGGTTACTTCCAGAGCGCGCTGCAAGGAGCCGGTCATCCGGTCCGCGTAGAGAACCACCCGCCCCTTTTCGTGCCGGGCCGCACGCCCCGCCGTCTGCACGAGACTGGTCTCGCTGCGGAGGAAACCCTCTTTGTCCGCATCCAGAATGATCACGAGCGCCACTTCCGGCAGGTCCAGACCCTCGCGGAGAAGATTCACCCCCACCAATACATCGAACTCCCCGCTCCGAAGACGGCGGAGGATTTCCACCCGCTCGATCGCGTCGATGTCCGAGTGGAGATACTCGACCGCGACTCCCTCGTCCCGCAGGTATTCCGAAATATCTTCCGACATGCGCTTCGTGAGGGTCGTCACCAACGTACGGTCCCCCTGCTCGCTGGTTTTTCGGATCTCGGCGATCGCGTCCTCGACCTGGCCCCGGATCGGGCGAATCTCCATCTCCGGATCGACCAATCCGGTGGGACGGATCACCTGTTCGGCGACGACCTGGGACTGCTCCATTTCCCATTTGGCGGGTGTCGCCGAAACGAAGAGGGTCTGCCCCGTGACCTCGCTGAATTCGCCCGGCTTCAAGGGCCGGTTGTCCAGGGCGGAGGGCAATCGGAACCCATAATCGACCAGGCGGCTTTTTCGGGAGAAGTCGCCGTTGTACATCGCTCCGATCTGCGGAAGGGTCACATGGCTCTCGTCGAGAATAAGAAGAAAATCGTCGGGAAAAAAATCGATCAGGCAAAAAGGGCGCTCGCCCGGATTCCGCCCGCTCAGGTGACGGGAATAATTTTCAATGCCGCTGCAGAAACCGATTTCCTCCAGCATCTCGAGGTCGTATTCGGTCCTCATCCGGATCCGCTGCGCCTCGAGCAGCCGCTGATCCTTTTCGAACGACAAGACCCGTTGGTCCAACTCATCCCGGATTCCCGAGACCGCCTTCTTCAACTTGTCCCGCGGTGTGATGTATTGGTTCGCCGGATAGAGGTAAAAGTAGGCGAATTCCTGACCGGTCTCGCCGGTCAGCGGATCCAGTTCCCGGACCGATTCGACCTCATCCCCCCAGAACTCGACCCGCACCGCGGACTCCAGGTAGGCCGGAAACACATCGACCACCTCCCCGCGGGCCCGGAATTTACCCCGGCTCAGCTCGATATCGTTGCGTTCGTACAAATTCTCGACCAGCCGCTCCAGAAAGGCATCCCGGCCCAGCTCTTCACCGGGCCGGATCTCGATCATCATGGCCTTGAAATCTTCCGGGCTCCCGAGACCGTAGATGCACGACACACTGGCCACCACCAGCACGTCCCTCCGGCTCAACAGGGCGCTCGTGGCCGAGATGCGCAGGCGGTCGATCTCGTCGTTGATGGAGGAATCCTTCTCGATGTAGGTGTCGGTCTGCGGGACGTAGGCTTCCGGCTGGTAGTAGTCGTAGTAACTCACGAAATACTCCACGGCGTTCTCCGGAAAGAAGGCCTTGAACTCTGAATACAACTGGGCGGCGAGCGTCTTGTTATGGGAGATCACCAAAGTCGGCCGCTGCAATTTCTCGACGACATTGGCCATCGTAAACGTCTTCCCGGAACCGGTCACCCCGACGAGCGTCTGATACTTGTTCCCGCCGTTGATGGAGGCGACCAGCTTCTCGATCGCCGCCGGTTGATCCCCCCGGGGCTGGTAATCGGAATTCAACCGAAATTGCGTCATGCCCGACAGGCTGTTCCGCAGAGGACCGAGGTCAAACGCAGACGTGACCTTCGTCACGCCTACAGGGAAGATCCAGACGCGACTTCTTCGTGTCTTCACGGGGGAGCCTTCTGGTCGCTCAAAATATCCCCGAACTACGACGCCCATCGAATGTCCGTGGTCCTGGAAACAGAACAGGTTTCCAGCCCACATCTCCAGCGGATCGCTTCCGCATTTATTTCCCCAGCAGGCGTGGTCGAGTTTTCCGAGGGCCTCGGGTAATTCCCTCTCGAATTTCAGGTTTTTTCTAATAAAACGGTAGTTCGCGTGTCTGACGAGGCGTAATCCCCCGCATTTTTGTGAGCATGATCCCCGAGCCCCATCCGAACTGCGGTCGAGAAATCGATCGGGAATCCGCATGAACGCTTCCGCCGATGTTGAAGAAAAGTTGCAGGATTCGAAGAGCGCTCCCGCTCTTCCCGAGGACTGGCGTCCACGCCTTTATCGCTATGTCTGTCGATACCTCGACGAGGCCGGGGCCGAAGATGTGGTTCAGGAGTCCGCTATCCGGCTCGAAAAGGAAGAGAGTCCCGTCCGACATCCCCTTGCCTGGCTCCATCGCACGGCCCGCAATCTTGCCCTCAACGAAATTCGGCGGCATCGCCACACCGTCCCGTTCGACGAATCCGTCCGGACGGACAACGACGACCTCTCGACGCGACCCGACAAACGACTGGAACATCTGGAACGATTGGAACGCCTGGAGTCCCTCCTCGCCGGTCTCGGCGACCGGGAGCGGGAACTTCTCCGGCTCAAATTCGAGGAAGGGGCGTCCTACAAAGAAATGGGCGAGCGCATGAAGATCTCCGTCTCCAACGTCGGCTTCATCCTCTGCCGCACGCTCCAGCAACTCCACGCCGAGGTTCAGAACGAAGGAGGCTCCCGATGAACGATCCGGAACCCATCGACGATCTGATTCTCCGTTCCATCCTCGGCGAAACCACACGCGAGGAGGAAAAAGAACTCCGCCAGGCCTTCGCCCAGGATCCGACGCTCTTCGAACGACGAAAGAAGCTGGCCGAAACCGCCCGCCTCCTCGCCGAGGTGCATGGCGTGCCTTCCGATGCAGAGCCCCCTCGGTCCAGTCCGGTCCCGATCTGGCTGCGTTCTCTCCGCGGCATTTCCTCGGTCGGGAGCGGGATCGCCGCCGGACTCATCCTCCTCTTCCTCCTCTTCCCCTCGCTGGACCAGGGCCGGGAAAGCCAACCTCTGGAACCCGGCAAGGACGATCTCCGTAGGGGGGTTGCTTCAGCGCCCCCCCCTGCCCCGCAGTCCCCCAAATTCGAATCCGAGGAATTTCTTCAACCCGAATCCACTCGCAACGATTCCGTTAGCCAAGCCACCCGTTCCAGAAATTCCGCCCGGCTGGACGGCGATTCACAGCCATTTGGATCGTCGACCGCGGAATTCGATTTGGCGAGAAACAACATGGCTCGGGACTTCGAAAACTCGAGCCTGGAAGCCACTGAGAGATACGTTTTCCGTGGATCCGCGCAATCGAGCGCTCCCATGGACGATCCGTTCGCAGCACCCTCCCCCTCCCGGACTTCGCCACAACCCGCCCGCAGCCAACCCCCGGTCGCCGGAGAAAAGGCCAAAGTCGACCGTCTCGGGGGTGCCCTGCTGCGGATGGGCCAATTGTCCGCCGACGAAGCCGGGGGCTCTGAAAGTTCGCTCGCCGAGGAAACGAACGAATTTGAAAAGCCCAAAGTCGCGCAACAACCCTTGGCAGATCCGGAGCCTGAGCCCCTGGCTGCTCCAAAGCCACGAAACCGCCCCACCCCTCCGCCGCCGGCCACCTTCACCGACACCGAGGAGGACAATTTCTCAACCTTCTCCCTGAACGTGGCCGACGTTTCCTTTCAGCTCGCCGCCCGCCAACTCGAACAGGGAATCGTCCCCGATCCGCGCTCGATCCGGCAGGAGGAATTCTACAACGCCTTTGACTATCGGGATCCCTCCCCCGCTTCCGGCGATCCAGTTCGCCTCGAGGTCGAGTCCGCGACTCTCCCCGCCAGCCACAATCTCAAGGTGGTCCGGCTTGCCGTAAAGACGGCGGCCCAAAGTCGCGACGCCGGAAAACCCGCACAGATCACCTTCGCCATCGACAACTCGGGGTCCATGCAGCGATCCGATCGCAAGCGCACCATCGAAGCCGCCTTTGAAAAGCTCACGGATGGTCTCCGCCCGCAGGACCGCATCAACATCGTCACCTTCGCCACCGACTCCCGTGTCGAGCTTATCCAGTCCTCCCCGTCGAATTCAGCTCAGATTCAGGCCGCGCTGAACACCGCGCCCGAGGGAGGAACGAATCTGGAGAATGGTCTGGCGACCGCCTACGAAGTGGCTTCGCGGCTTTACCAGCCCGCCTACGAAAACCGGGTCGTCCTCCTCTCCGACGGCATCACCAACCTCGGCCAGACCGAAGCCGACCAGCTCGTCGAGATGATCGAAGAGCACCGGAATCAGGGGATCGCCTTCGATGGATTCGGGATCGGCTGGGAGAATCTCAACGACCCTCTCCTTTCCGAACTCGCGCGCAACGGCGACGGCCAATACGCTTTCCTCAACTCCCCGGAGGATGCCAGAGCCCTCTTCGCCCAGGCTCTTTCGAGTTCCCTGCAATCGGTCGCCCGGGATGTCAAAGTCCAGGTCGAGTGGAATCCGGACCGCGTCCGGCGCTTCCGCCTCATCGGCTACGACACCCATCTCCTGGAAAAGGAAGACTTCCGCAACGATGCCGTGGACGCTGCCGAAATGGCCGCCGAAGAAACCGGCAACGCCCTCTATCTGATCGAGCTGAAACCGGACGGATCCGGCCTCCTGGGAACCGCCCGTGTACGATTTAAAATGGAGGATCCGCCCGCCCCTCCCAGTGCTGGAGACGAACGCATTCTCGAACAACTCGAATCGATCGTCATCCCCCGCGTAACTTTTGCGGGGACGAGCCTGCCGAAAGCCGCCCAAGCTCTCACGGAGCTGATTGAGGCGAACAACTCCGACCGTTCTGCGGGCATCAGCATGGTGGTTGAAACAGGACCGAATGATCGTCAGGTGAACTTTTCGGTTCGAAACCTTCCCGCGATCCGGATCCTCGATCTTATATCTCACCAAACCGGTTACCGTTGGGATGTGACCGACAACCTCATCTCATTTTCTCCACCAGGAGATCGATCCACGACAAACGAAAATCGGCCCGAGAAACTCACCGTCGAAGAACGCTCCTGGATCATTCCCAATCCACCGGTCTGGCCGGAAATCGATTCCGCCTCGGCCCGTCTTCAATTGAGCACGGCCGCCGCCATTTTCGCGGACAAGCTGCAGGACGCCAACCGGTTTCCGGAAATCGACCGGCCACAACTCCTCGCCTGGACCCAACAGGCCCAATCCTTCTTCAACAACCCCTCCGAGATCGAAACTCTGGCCAACATGATCCGCAACGCGACTTTCCTCCCATGAACATGATAAAAGCGTTTCTCCTCCCGCTCCTCCTTCTTTCCCATCCGGCTCGCTCCGCCGAGACGGTGGCCCCGGCCCCACAGCCCGACGGCCGCTCGGGAAGTTTCGTCATCCATGGAGAGTTCGATCCCGCCGAGACTCCCCACCACGGAAAGATCGCAACTCGTATCCATGGGAGCATCACGGTCGCAGCGGAGAAGACCACCGGCAGCTGGAAGGTGACTCTGGAGCCCGTCGCGACTCCGCTGACCCTGGTCTACCTCCACCTGGAAAACGCCGAATCCATCCGAGAGGTGCGCGGAGCGGACTTGCGCGGCTGGGGTCTTCAGCAAGAGGAGGAAGGCGCAACGCTCGGCCTCGCCTTCTCACCCTCCCGGACTCCCGAAGGGAAAACGATCGAGATCCTCACTTCCCACGAGCAGTCGCTTCCCTGGGAATCGGCGGATCTTCTCCAAATCCGTCCACCCTTCGAGGGGCTCGCGAGAGCTTCGGTTGAGTTCCGCACCCAACCCGGAATCGGTCTTCAATTTCAACCAGGCGACAAGGTCCGCGCCCTCGAGAACCCGACCGCCCAAAGTGCCGCGTTCGCCCTCGAAGGTTTTCCCTACGAGTTCTCGGTCGCCGCCCGGCAGGTCCCCGTCAATCCCTTCACCATCGAGGACTACACCCTTCGTACCGAGTTTACCCCGTCCGGTCCCCGTCATCTCTGGAGCGGGACCATCACCGTCCACTCCGAGGATGGAGTCGAGCTGCCCCTTCTCCGCGGTGCCATCGCCCTCACCGAAGCCCCGGACACAGACGACTACACGATCCACGGTTCTCCGGGAAATGTCCGTCTCAAGTTTCCCCGTTCCGGAAGTTTTGCAGTGCAGCTGCCGTTCACGGTAAAGGTCCAGGACAGCGTCGACGGGGGTTCCCTCACCTTTATTCCCGCCGAGGGAACGGTCCGGCATTTCGAAGCCGTCAACCGTTTCGACGAGCCGCTACTGGTAACGGTCGCCGGGGTGACCCGCCTCCTTTCGGAATCGGAATCCATCGAAAGCTTTCCGCTCGACCGCGAAGGTGCGGTCCGGATGAGCTGGACGCGCGGTGCCGACAAACGCAGCGCGAAGGAGTTCTTCACCGTCGACGGCGCGACGACCATCACCGTGGCCAAAGGTGCGCTCGAGCAGGAAACCCGCTTCGCCTACTCCCTCACCCAGGGAGCCATGCAGGAAGTCCGCCTCAACGTGGACGGCCCCGCCGACATCCTCGACCTGACCGGCCCTGCCATTCGCGACTGGTCGGTTCGCGAAACCGCAGACGGCACCCGCGAGATCCTCGTCCATTTCTCCGAAGCCCAAAGCGGACAGTTTCTTCTCCGGGTGAAGATGATGGAGATCCTCAACGCCTTCCCGGTCGAGGTTGAGCCCACCCGCCTTTCGCCCGAGGGCACCCAGCGGTTCAGCGGTTTTCTTCGCGTCGACTTCGACGCCGAGACCAAGATCGACATCGCCGGAACCAACGGCCTCCTCCAGGTCGCGCCCAACCTCTTTCCCGCGGCCCGCTTCGACTTCCGCGATTCACCCGGCAACCGCCCCGCGATCGCCTTCCGCCACGGTTCGGCCGACTACAGCCTCTCCCTCCGGGCCGAACCGGTCACTCCGGAACTTTTCCAGTCCGTCGTCATTCTCTACGAAACCGACTTTTCCGGAATCCACCTCTCCGCGGATTTCGACGTCGAGATCCGGGAGGCCGCCGTCTCCACGATCCCCGTCGAGATCCCCGAGAATTTCATGGTCCTCTCCGTTTCCGGCGGGGACGTGAAGGATTACCAGCTGGTCGAGGAAGGCGGGAAACATCTCATTCAGATCTACCTGAACGGCGAGATCAAAGGACGCACCGCCTTCGGGATCGAGATGGAGCGACCCGGCTCCTTCGAACCGCGTCCGCTCTCCGTTCAACCCGTTATGATTCCGGATGCCAATCTCGTGCGTGGATTCGTCGGCCTCGGCACGGTGGAGGGCATCCGCATCCAGGTCGATCAAACCGGGAACCTCACCGAGATTGCCTCCGCCTTTCTTCCCCGGTTTCAGGACCGCGCCTCCTTCGCATGGCGCATGCAGCAAAGGGATTGGACCCTTTCCGCCTCCCTCTCCGCCGTCGCGCAATCCATCCGCCTCGACACTTTCCGCCTCCTGACTCTGGCCGAAGAAACGCTCTACGGCAGCGCTATCTTCAACTTCGCCGTGACCGGTGCCCCGTTGACCGAACTCCAATTCGAGCTGCCCGAGGGCTACGATAATCCCGACTTCCAGGGGGAGGGCCTTCGCAGCTGGACCTTGAAAGAACGGACGGCAACGCTGCGGTTCCAGTCTCCGCTCTCCGGTGCCTTCACGATCCTCGCGACCTACGAATCCCCGATCGCTCGCGACACCCTCTTCCCGACGACGGGGCCTACCCCTCTTCTCGAAGCCGACGAACAGGGGTTCCTCGCCTTCGTCTCCCATTTCCCTTTCGAGATCGCGCGGCAGGAAGAATCCGGAACGATCACCCGGATCGAAGCACGGGACCTTCCCGAGGAATGGCGACTCCTCTACTCCTCACCGCTGATTGCCGCCTTCCGCTACGAGAACGAGAATCCGGAACTCTCTGTCGCGCTACGCTCCCTCCCCGGAATCGCATCGATCCAGCAGAACATCGAAAGCCTCCGGGCCCGGACCCGGATCAACCCCTCCGGCGAACTCATCACCGAGCTGAACCTGACCCTGCGTAGCATTCAGAGACCCTACCTCGCCCTCGAAGCCCCGGAAGGTTCGCGGATCTGGGAAACACAGGTGGCCGGTCAGGCCGTCACTCCGGTGACGGACGGGAGCCGCACCTTGATCCCCCTTCCCGCCACGACCGGGCCCGACGGAACACTCCGCGTATCGCTGACCACCGCCAATCCCGGCGACCCGTCCTCGAAGATGCGTCTCTCCCTCCCCGTCTTCCCCGCCCCGGTGCAGGACTTCAATTGGACGGTCCGCGCCGACGGATCGGTAGTACCCGATTTCCGGGACGGCCTTCTCGCCCCGACCAACCTCCCGCAACCCCCTCCGCGCCAGGGCTTCGCTTTCGCCATCGGCCTCCTCCTCTTCGGATTCGGCACCATGGGTGTGGTCCTGCTGGTGCGGCTCGCCATTCGGGTTCCCCACTGGTGGAGACGGTTCCTCATCGGCATCGCCATCTGCACCTGTGCCCTCATTGCCTTCGTCGGGGCCTCCCTCTCCCTCGAAACGAATCTGGTCCAGGGTCATCCGACTCCGCTTCCCGAGCAGCTTGAGTTCACCGGAAAAGTCCTTCCCGCCGCCGAGTCGATCCACGCCACCGTCGTCTTGACCGCACCGGAGGGCTCCCGTGGATTTCATCCGAGCCTCCCCTGGCTCGGAGCCGGAATCGTCCTCCTGGTCGGAGCCTTTGCGCTTCGTCAAAACCGATTCGCGGCCCTCGCCCTTTCTTCCGGTGGGCTGGCCCTGATCTTTTTCGCATCCGCCGCCTCTTTCCCGGCCGGCTGGCCCCTTCTCTGGATCGGAGTCATTGCGGTCGTGGCCCAGATTCTTTTCGCCCGGCGATTCCGCCTGGCTGACGGTGGAAAAGCCTCGATGCTTCTCGCCCTGCTGGCCCTCGGGATCGGCAACCCGCCTGACCTATCGGCCGCCCGGGCCGAGAACATCTCCCACGACCTGACGCTGCACGCGAATCGCCTGTCAGGGGAGACCCGGATCGAATGGAAGGCCACGGCCGGAGAAACCCTGGCTCTCGCCCCCGCCGGCACCCGGGTGACCGCCATCGATTACGATACCGAGTCGATCGAACTGGTCGACACAACCGAAGGCGCTCTGCTCGCCCGGGCCAGGAGTGCCGGCACCCATCAAATCCGGATGGAAGCTCTCTGGGAACCCCAGGTCGAGGGCAACTCCCGCACCGTGGTCCTCGCCGTCGGCCCCGCCTTGATGCAGAAGGCCACCCTCCATGGCAAAGCATTGGACCGCCTGACCCTCGATTCGGACGAAGCGGTCGACATCCGGGAAAGCGAGGACGGTCAAAGCCTCGAATTGACCTTCCGCGTCGGCTCCCGTCCCGACATCACCTGGTCCCCCGCAACACGCGATCCCGCCAAAGAGCCGCTGCGCTTTTTCAGCGAATCCAGGCACGTTTATGTCCCGATCAGCGGCGTCGTCATCGGAGAGCATCGCTTCAACCTCTCCTTCGCCCAGGGGCAATCCTCGGTATTTTCCATCGACATCCCCGAATCGCAAATCGTCACCCACGTCGAGGCCAACCGCGGACACACCTGGCAGTTCAATCCGGAGACCGGAACTCTGCAACTCCTCGCCTCCGAGCCGGTTTCCACACCGTTCACCATCCGGGTCGTGACCGAGATGGTGAAGTCCAACCTCCCCTACGAGACCGAACTTGAGATCCCGCGCATCGCCGACGTGGAATCCTCCCTCGGCTCCGTTCTCCTCGCTACACCCTCCGAGGTCGAGGTGACCGGAGTGACACCGACGGCCATGTCTCCGGGTGGCAATGACACTTCCATCGACCCCGCCCTCGTGCAGATGGTCGGGGAGACTCTCAGCGTCCGCGAACGCTTCCGGTTCGGGCAGGATGCGCCCTCGCTCGCCTTTACCGCCCGTGGAGTCGAGCCGGAGATTCATATCGACGCCCGCCAAAACCTGTCGCTCGGGGAGGACCGGACCCTCCTCAGTTTCCAGGGAAAGGCTACCGTTGAGAAAGCCGGCCTCTTCTCCATGCGCTTTGCGGTTCCGGCACCCTTCGATGTCGAAAACATATCCGCGACGAACCTCGCCTACTGGACCAAGGACGCCACGGACGACGGTCTCGAGATCATCCTCCATTTCCAGCAAAAAGTCCTCGGCCCCCTCGAACTCGCACTCACCTTCAGCGGCCCGGGGGCCGACCGACTCGAAGACGGGCCGCTCCCCGCGATCCGATTCGCCCGGGTGGCCCGCGAGTCCGGCCTCTACCAGATCTCCCCCGAACTCGGCCTCAAGGTCACGGTCGATCCGCAGAGCGCCGCCCTTCAGGTCGATCCGCAGAGTCAGGGCATTCGCAAACCGGGCGGACACCTGATCCGGCTCCTTGCGAAGGATTGGCAAGCCGCCTATTCGATCGAGAAGCTCAGTCCGTGGATCGAGACCCAAAGCCTCGCCCGCGTCACCGTCGACTCGAGCCGAGTCGAACACCGTACCGGCTTCGCCCTCGACATTGAAAACGCCGGGGTCAAAGAACTCCTGCTCACCGTCCCGGAGGACCACAGCTCCCTCGTCGTCGAGCATCCCCACCTATCGCACTTCCGCCAGGAGAGTCCCGACGATCCGTCGACCTGGAAAATCGTCTTCGACCGGCGCATCATCGGCACCTCCTCCCTCACCGTTCATTACTTCACGGAAGCCGTCCCGGAAGACGACGACTGGACCCTCGACCTCCCGTCCCTTCAGGATTCGGACCGGTCCACCGCCTATGCTTCCGTATTCACGAATCCCCGACTGGACCTCACCCCGGCTTCGTCGGCCGAGAACAATCGCGCCCTATGGACCAACATCCCGGAGCGCCTTCGTGGCCGGACCCAGGCCCCCGCGTCCGGCCTGGTCTTCCGCCTCACCGAACCCGGACAGTCCATCGACTTTACCGTGCGCAATCTCGGCGAATCGGAGTCGCTTCTCAAAGCCCGCGTCCTCGCCGTAAACGCCCGCAGCATCCTCGCCGAGACGGGAATCGCGCTCACCGAGACCGTCGTTCGCCTGCAAACGCAGAGTCAGCGCTATCTCCCGATCCGGTTGAAGGAGGAGACGACTCTCTGGTCTGCGTTCGTCAACGGACAGAACGTCCGCCTCTGGAAAGACGGCCATGAAATCCTCATCCCGCTGACCAAGAGTTCGGTCCCCGGCGCGGAAACCGAGGTGCGATTGATCACCGCCACGCGGGAGCGCCCCCTCTCGCGAACCCTCACCGAGACCCGAAACCTGGCCCTCCCCGACCTGGGTCTACCCCTCGAAAACATCGAGTGGCTGGTTCACGCTCCCCGGGAATGGACGGTGCCCATGGACACCCTTGAGACCACCCTGAACCTCGCCGACATCGTGACCGACGTCCCCGAACATCCGGGAGTCGGTCCGAACCAATCCGTCGTCGACACCAACATCGAATCGGCCCGGGAACTCTACGGCCTTGGAAACTCCCTTCTCAAGCAGGGGAAGACCGAGGATGCCAACCGGGCCTTCGAATCCGCCTACAACCTCTCCCTCAACGATGCCCGCTTCAACGCCGATGCCCTCGTCCAGTGGAATGAGGTGCGCAAACAGCAAGCCCTCTCCGGACTCAACCAACGGCGCTCCAAAGTCGCCAACGTCTCGGGCAACGCCATGGCCCAGATGGAGAGCCAGAGCGGCGCCATCCCCGTCCAATCCGCCCAATCCGCGGAAGGCCTGGCCGCCGTCGTCCAACAATTGATCGAACAACAAAACGCAGCCCTGCCCTCCCCCGCGCAATTCGACCTCACCGTGCCCGGGGCCACCCGGTTCATCCGCCTCCAACGCGTAGTCGCCGTCGATCCCTGGGCCGAACTGAACGTCCGCTTCCAAACCGAACCCACCCGACAACCCGCAGACGAAGGCAACTGGTGGATCGCCCTGGCCGCTTTCCTCCTCCTCGGAGCACTGGGCTGCGGTTTCTCCCGGAAGAAGGAATAGCAATTCGGCGCTCCAACCAAGGTCAGCCGGGGCCGTCGGAGTTTCATGGTGGTCACGCAACCGGAAGATCCAAACAGGACGCCGCAATCCGCAGTTCAATGATCATCTTCATGTTCGAAGGGGCCGAACGAGAACAGAATCCGAATTATTTTACGGAATCATGATTTGGGTCATACATTTGTAGGGTTCCTCAGAAAGCCAATCCCTGTTACCGTAACCCTTTCCAAACAAATACGCGCTCCATGAGCAGCGAGTCCTTTCTCCCCAATGCAGCCCATGAAACCTTTTCATAAAATTACCCGCTCAAGCCGTTGGCTTACCTTTATCCTCTTCGCCGTTGTCGGTGCCTTTTCCGGCGTGCTGTCTCCAGCATTTGCTCAAGACGGGGCGGAAGCCCCCTCAACCGCCGAAGTCGGCAACTCTGAAGCGGACTCCGGGGAGGAAGAGCGGGAGTTCAAGCTGGACTGGGTCGAAGAAATCAAGAAAGGCGGGATCATTTCATTCTTCCTCGGGATTCTTTCCATTTTGGGCCTCGGTTTTGCCTTCGACCGTTTTTTTAACGTCAAGGAGAAGAACTTTGCCCCGGAATCCCTGCACCGCAGTGTGGCCGCACAATTGCGCAAGGATGATTTCGAAGGGGTCCGGAAATCCGTAAAAGACGAGAAGAGCATCTACGCCGAAGTCATCCAATTCCTCGCCTCCAACGATATCCACAATATGGACGAGGCAAACGTCGCCGCTACCGATATTGCAGCACGCGGGATGAAAAGCCACCAGCAGCGAGCCTATATGCTCATGGTAGTGGCCAGCGTGGCCCCGCTCCTCGGGCTTCTCGGCACCGTGATCGGAATGATCGAAGCCTTTGGAGTCGTTGCCGCCGCCGGATCGATGGGCGATGCATCGATTCTGGCCGACAGCATTTCGAAAGCGCTGATCACCACTGCTCTCGGACTGAGCCTGGCCATCCCGTTCCTGATGCTGTATCACTATTTCCGCAGTAAGACCTCGAAGATGGGAACGCTTCTCGAAGAACGGATCACCGAGGCTCTCTACGCCTGGTTCAAAACCACCAGCTGACCGGTTGTAGAGACTCTTCCCTCGGAAGGATCATGCGCATCGAAGATGACAGTATCGAAGACGAAGGCGTGGCGATGGCACCGCTCATCGACATCGTATTCCTTCTGCTGATCTTTTTCCTCGTCTCGACGACGTTAAGCACAGTCGATAAGGAGATCGATATCGATCTTCCCGAAGTCCAGGCGACGGAGCGTGTCAAGAAAGAGGAGGCCGACTTTCTGGTGATCGGAATCGATGAAGAAGGACAACTCTTTGTCGACGGAGAGGAATCGACTCGAACCTTTTTGCACACGACGCTACGCGAGATCAGTGAGGAGGAGCCGGACCGGAGAATCCGACTGGATGCCGACCGCAAGGCCCCCTTCCGCGTGGTCGCCGGGGTGCTGGACCAGATCAAGGTGCTCAATCTCGAAAATTTTGGCATCAAAGCATCCGAGGAAGGCAACGAAGAGGAGAACGGATCGGATCGCACCGATTCCGTCAGCGAAGGAGTCGGCACATGAAGAAAAACCGAGCTAATTTCTGGATTCTTCTTTCCGTATTCCTCCACGTCCTCGTGATCGGAGCGGTCTTATACACGCCGATTCGGGAGGCCCTGGTCGAACAATTCATCATCCCGGAGGAGCCGGAAGCGAGCGAACGCGACAAAGAAGACGACCCCGAGAAAGTCGAAAAGATCAAGAAGAGCATCGTCGAGTCCAAGAAGCGAGTTCTGTTGAATCGGCTGGACGAACTCTACGCTCAGGAAAGCGACCTCATCCAATGGCGTCGGACCAAACTCGGCCAGTGGCTGAAGTACAGTTCGGACAGCAAGCAAACCGTAAGCCAAATGCTCGCCACAACCCCTGAGTCGGCGACACCTTTTCCCAAAGAGCGGGTGCAGCTGCTCGACGTCGTAG
>CAZBLJ010000001.1:25143-42836 GCA_964492605.1 uncultured Puniceicoccaceae bacterium | reverse complement strand
GGGTAAAGACCAAAAGTAGTTCATTTATTGATCTGCTTGCTGGCTTTGTGTCTCTGGTTGTTATGGAAATCGTATCCTGTGAACTCCGTCATTTTCTTTAATACAATGCTTTCTCCCTTTCCTTCACCGCGCCCGGTGCACCGCTTCGTTGAGCAACACTTGCCAACTCGAGAAACTTGCGTCCGTCTCGTCCCCTCCGTTCAAGTGCGCAACAACCCGGGTCAAACCCGGATCGAAGTAACTGGCGCGTTCCATGAGTTCGAGAGCATTCTGAGGATCGTAGAGACGGCCCCGACGATACTTTTCAAGCCCGGCTTCGGCTCGTTTGCGGTCGAGGTCGATTTTGGAGTGGGTCCATTCCTCCCGCGTTTTTTCGCCAAGGGCATAGGGCACGACGTAATCGACCGATTTCTCGATCGAACCGCCACGCTGATTGGTCCATCGGTAAAGATTCTCTCCCTCGGGTCCGGCGAGCATCGCGAGTTCGATCATCGGCTTGAGTGCGCTCCCGTGATACGTCAGCGTATCGCGCCGTTTCAAATCGCGGCTCGTACCGTCTTCATAGAGGCTTTCTCTCACGAAGCGCTTGACCCCCTCGTGAGCGAGATCGATCCACTCCCGGCGTTCGAAGATCATCCCCGCGATCGCCGTCAGACGGACGTATTTCGTGTAGCGGTTCGTAAGGTGATCCGACTTGCGGACGGCCTCGGCATGCATCTCCGCCATCTCCAGAATCCACTCGTCCACCAGTCGGCGCTCCTCCGGCGGAAACTCGTCCCGGAGGGCCTCGTAGGCGACCAGCATTGGATAAAATTTGTTCTCGTTGACGTCGTTACCCGTGGGCTCGTAGGTGGAGGCCCAGGCCACGAGATAGCGTCTCAGGGCGTCCGCCGCTTCCGCATCTTCGGTTAACTGCCAGTAGCGCACCAACAAAGCGACATCGTCCATCTCACGGAGCTTTGCCACGGTTGCGATCCGGCGAGGGTCCGTATTCACCAGGCCTTCGTAGTGGATGACCTCCAGGGGCTGCGGTTCCGCCTGCAACAAATCCCGTGCTTCTACCTCTGCGGAGATGTCACGGGCGATCTCTCCCGCCTGTGGTTCCTCGCGGACCAGTTCGCGGAGGGCGGCCAATTGCGGCTCGGTCAGTGGCGAAACCTCTCGGATATCGAACTCGCCGACCTTGGCCTGAAGGATTGAGGCGAACACGGCGAAGGGAAGTAGCAAAAATAACCGCATGGACAGAAGTTTATGTATGCGAAGCATTGCGATCAAGGAGAATCGGGGGCACCAATTGCGCCTTCATCGGTGCACTTGGTCTCCTTTCCTATACTCTGGATCAGGGATCGGAGAGATAGCTGTCTCCCGGAATGGTATCACGCTTCCCGGGATGGGCGTAGTGGGGTTTGCCGAATGGATCTCCGGTCCTGGCAATCCATTCCCGCAGGTAATCGCGATGCTGGCGAAGGACCTGGGCATGAGCATGGAGTCCCGCCAGGTTTTCCATCTCACGAGGGTCCTGTTCGAGGTCGAAGAGCTGCTCACGGCGGGGGCCGGTGTCAAAGGCGATGTATTTGAACCGCTCGCTGCGGATCATGCGTCCGGATGATCCGCAGCGAAGCTTTACTTCCGCCGCCACGTAGCGCGGGCCTTGCCGCCCGGCAAGGAGAGATCGTCCATGCAGGTCAGCGGGGGTGTCAATCCCGGCCAGATCGCAGAGGGTGGGGAAAGGATCCAGGCCGTTATTGACGAGGTCGGAACGAAGGTCCGCCTCCATTCCGGGGACGTGAAGAAGAAAGGGCACATGGGCGCTTTCCTCGTAGAACGTGTCTTTTTGTGGGAGACCGTGGGCACCCTGCATGTCTCCATGGTCGCTGGTGAAGAGGACCGCCGTAGAACTCATCAGGTCGGCGCTTTCGAGCGCCTCGAGTAGACGCCCGATCCCGGTATCGACCTTTTCCACGAGACGGTAGTAGGCCCAGATGTAACGGCGCCACTCCTCCGGGGAGTAGCCGAGCCTCTGCCTCGCGTCCGCTTGCATCTGCCGGATGACTTTGGGTTCCTCCGGGTGCTGGTATCCGTTGGCCGGGAAGGGAGGCAGATCGGCCGGGCCGGGAGGGTCGGGTAGGTTTCCCCATGGCAGGGCGGCATCGACCCCGTATTCGCAAATGTTGTGCGGGTTGTCGAAAGAAGCGACCATCAGGAAAGGTTTTTCCGGATCGCGCCTCTCGAAATAATCGCCGCAGACTCGGGGCACCTCGACATCATTGATGGGACAGAGGGAGCGAAAGCCACTGCCGAATTCATCCCGCAATGACTCCGTCGGCCCCCATTGTCCGACGTGCCATTTGCCTGCGTAAACGCAATCGTAGCCTCGGGCGGAAAACCAGTGGCCCAATTCCCCGGCCTTGAACTCCGGACGGATACCCCGCTCGGGGTCGCCGGGTCGCGCGCCCATGTCGGTCTCGGTTCCCGGAAGCATGACTTCGTGGGGCATGCGTCCGAATGTCCAGGCCGTGCGGCTGGGTACGCACTTGGGGAAGGCGCAGTAAGCTCTGGAAAAGTTGAGGCTTCGCGCGGCGAGACGGTCGATCTGCGGTGTCTCAACATAGGGGCACCCCGCGTAGCTCAAGGCGTTTGCGGAGAGCTGGTCGGATTGGATAAAGAGGAGATTCACTGGACGGGATTGGAGGCTAACGCCGTAGCTGCGTGAAACTCAAGCAAGGATCGGCTTCCGCCCGATCAGCGATCTCGCAATCCGATTCGGTCATGTGCGGAGGGCGCTCAGAGCGTCGGTCGCAAAAATGGTCGGATACAGCTTTTCGCTGTACCAGAGCGAGGCGAAATAGAGGCCGATCGGAGCCGGCGTCATCCGGTCGGATCGGGAGCCTATGGTTTCGACCAGCCATTTCGTGCCACGCCGGGAAGCCTGCTGCGCGTCTGCGTCATCGAGCGGGGCAAGAGCCCGAACGGCAAGGGCCGTTTCTTCGATGGTGCATGGAAAGGCGGTGTGGCCACCCCATCCTCCGGACTCGGCCTGCGCCGAGATCAAATAAGCAGCCCCGCGCTGTCGCACTTCCGCGAGTGGGGTGTCCGGCAAGGCGGCAAGGGCTGCAAGAACCTGGGCGGTGCCGAAGACCGGGTTCTCGTGCCGTGGGTGGTGCTGATTACCGAACCAGAGAGGGATCCAGGATCCGTCTGCACCCTGGCTATTTTGAAGAAAACGCAGGGCCCGATCGGCTGCCCGACCGATCTGCCTGGCGAGCCACCGGTCCAGGTGCGGACGCCAAAGCGACCAGGCGCGAAGTGCGTGGGCGGTGATGTCGGGACAACTTTTATCGAAGGGGAGCTTGCCCCATCCGCGGCAGAAGGTAGGAATCCCGCCGTCGCGGTTTTGCAGCCCCAACAGCCAGGCACAACCCTCCGCGGCGGCGGTGCGGGCTTCCGGGCTCTCTGCATCGAGCTTGTACAAAGCCTTGAGCGCAGCCGCCGTGTCGTCGCCATCCGGCACGCCACCGCTGAGAGGCGTCCAGCTCCAGCCCCCGGGAGGCGTGCGGGTATAGGGGTGGATCGTTTTTGCCTGGCGATCGAGAACGAGATCACGAAGTTTGCGGGTCCGCTCCGGCCCCAGTTTTTCGCCTGGAATGGCCTCTATGGCCAGGCTGGTCAACCAGTTGGCCAGGTGGGTATCGATCGGCCAGGACCCGTCATCGCGCTGGTTCTCCAAAAGAAAACGCCGCGCATTGCGGGCGACCGGATGATCGGCCAGACCGGCTTCGACAAGGGAGAGGAGGACAAAGCCGGTCAGGGGGGCCGCCTCGAGAAAGCCGCCTCCCGAAGGCTGGATTCGCTGAAGGAGACGCAGGGCCGAAGGTGCCGCACGGTCCCGGAAAAAGGCGAGTGGTCTGCAAGCGGGTGCTTTGCGGTGCCTGACCAGGCCGATCGCGATGAGCGCAGGGAGAGCGTAGCTGACGACTCGAAGGTTCAGGACGGGTAGCAGCCTGGGGGGTGCCAGGGACAGCTCGAACGGCAATTGCGGGACTGCCCGCCACCCTTGTTCCGGCTCCCTGGCAAACAGACCGGAGGCGGTGCAAAAGGCCAGAATCGGAACGGAGAAGGTCTGATCTTCGGCGTAAAAACGCAGCACCTCCTCCCGCCATCGGGCCGGCTCGGGGCTGTCGCAGCGTCGGACCAGCCAATCGGCGGTAGGTCGGCGCGTTTCTCCGCCTGCGTCCGTCTCCCAAAGCGCCGCCGTAGCCAGCAGGGTCGTGCTCAGATTACTCGGACTTTCCGGGCTGTCGCCCCAGCCGCCGTCGCCGTTCTGGTCGTTTACCAGCCATTTCAGCCCGCGCTCCGCCGCCCCCCGGGTTTCGGTTTCCTCCATGCTCGACAACGCCCGGCTCGCCACGGCCGTTGCGAGCGCGCTCGAAGACAAATGTCCTTCCCAGCAGCCCAGGCGGTCGTATTCCGACAGCAGTCGGTCGCACAGGTCATCCAAAAGGGGGCGGGATTCGCCGCTCAGGAAACCTTCATTTGCTTCAGTCGCTTCAGACATCCCAAGGCCAGAATTCCGTAAAAGGTGTACTCCACGTCGGAGTCGGGGTCGAGGACGGTGCCGCAAAAGCCGCCGTCCTCATTCCAGTGGGCCGCGACGAACTCTTCACAACGCTCCCGGGCCTCCTTCTCGAAAGGGTGCCGCAGGTAGTCGAGTGCAAATAGCGCGACCGCGGTTGAAAGGAGGTCGCCGATCGGTGATTCCGGGGTTCCGGCAAAGCCACCTTCTTCGTCCTGCCGGTCCAAAAGCCAACCGATCGACTGCGGCAATGGCTTTTCGCCGATACCGGCTTGCAGGACCAGGCCCGCCGCAGTAGCCGAGGTAACGCCTTCCTTCATGCCGGGGGCGCTGCCGAAGCCTCCGTCCGGGCATTTGCACGCTTCCAGCGCCGCACGGACGTCGTCCGGCGGAAATCTCAGTGCCATGTCCTCCCAAAGTTGGTAGCGCAGGAAAACGAGGTAAAGCTCCGGTAGATTGCCGGAGCTTGCCCCGCCATTGAGGTGGGTCACCAGCATCTCTTTCTCGGCCTGCGAAAAGGGGCTCTTCCAGGATTGTATTTTCCTGAACACTACATTTCCGAGGGGAGAGCGGATCCATTCCAGGGCACCGCACTTGACGAGGAATGCCAACGCCGCCCGTCTTCGAGCCATTCCTTTGCCGCGTGCCAGGCAGATTCGGTGAATGGCGTCGAGACCCGGTTGGTCGAAGGGTATCGACTCCAGCCATCTGGCCGCAGGAGCGGTTTCGCGCCGACCCGCGCCCAGAACAATCAGTCCCGCCAGCCCGAAAAAGCTATAATAAAGATCGCTTTCTCCCGTCAGGCTTCGTCCACGGAAACCGCCATCCGCATTTCGCTGGCCGGCGAGGTAGGCGATGATTTGCAGTCGGGCTTCCGAGGTCAACACGCGGCGTGACGCCGCCGAGCCGAGAATGCTTAAGCCGAGGGGCGGGCTGACAGTCTGAGAGAGGCGCATCCGCAAGAGTCCCGTCTCTATTTTTTGTTGCGCTTGAGAATACGGGAGCAGAGGCGGTGGAGGAGGGCCTTGAGGTCGCCGTTGCGGAGGCCTCTGAGGGATCCCATGGCCTCGCTCCGGTAATGCTCGAGGAGAGATGTGGCTTCTCGTCGGGCGGCTCGCTCGGGAGAGGCGTGGCCTTCGGCTTCCAGACGTCTTTGCAGTACGGACAGGATGGAGGGTGTCCATTCGGCGGCAACCCCGGGTTCCCGCCGGTGGTTGGATTCACAGGCGGCATCGGCGGCGGCTTCGGCCTTGTCCTCGTCGGCATCCTCCAGATCGTCCTGGATTTGGTATCCCACGCCGAGGGCGTCGCTGAACTGTTGCAGGGCTTCCAGCGTCGGGTTGTCGGCGTAGGCGCAAACGGCACCTACGGAGAGGGCGACGCAAAAGGCGGGCGAGGTTTTGCGGCCGAAAATCTCGATGATCTTCTCATGGGTGAGGGGCGTGCGATATTGCTCCGCCCATAGCTCCTCGCCCTGGCCCAGGGAGAGGTCGCGGTGGCCGCGGGCGGCGATACCGAGGAGCTTGGCGCTCACATCCGGGGCAAAGCCGGATTCCGCCAAAAGGCGATAGCCTTCACCGATAAGGAGGTCGCCGGCATTGAGAGCGACATTGCGTCCTACTTGTTCGTGAAGACTCGGCAGGCCGTAGCGCTCCTCCTGATCGTCGGCCAGGTCGTCGTGGATCAACGAGGCCTTGTGGAAGCATTCGACGGCGATGGCGACGGTCTTGAGCGCCGCGGGGGTGCTCGTCGAGCCGGTAAGCGCCCGGTAGGTGGCGAGGGTCAGGAGAGGGCGCCAGCGTTTGCCGCCCTGAACCATCCAGTCGAGCGCGCAGGCTTCGGTGGAAGAGTCGTGGAGGACAAGGTAGGGGCGGAGGGTGGGTTCGGTAAACCAATCGGCTACTTCCTTTTGGAGGGCGTTGAGGTCGATGCGTGTGTAGTGCTCGTCGGGCCGGTATTCCTGCAGCACCTGAATCAGCCAGTCGTTATCGACATCGGTGCCAACGCAGCCCTCCCGCAGAAGCGGGAGTGCAACGCCGGGAATGGCGTGCGCGGCCATGTGAGGAAAGGCGCGCTCGAGTACGGAGAGGCAGCTCACTCCGACCACGGCTTCCACCTGGCCGCTTTCGATCATTTGCGTGACGATCGTGGTTCCCTCGGCAACGACAACGGAGTAGCCCAGGCTTTCGGCAAAGGGCTGGAGCCTGCCGATCGAGCAGCCTCCGCACTCCAGGCAGAGCAGGCCGAATTCATCGATCTCCGCCTGGCAGACATCTTCGCGCCGAAGGCACTGGGGTAGCAGCAGCACGCGTCGTTCGTAGGGGATCTTGCGCAAAACCGGCAGCCAGACGGCGTTGCTCAGCAACACGGCGACGAAGTCCTTGTAGTGGGCCGGAATTTCCTGCTCCTCCATCAGGCGGTCCCGGTGTTCCATCAGTTCGTCCCAGTCCATGGGCGCGATGAGGTGCTCGCGCCGGATCGCCTCGTTGATCTTGCGCTCCAGCTCGAGCCGCACGGCGGTGTCGTTGGGCACGGCACGGCAGGCCGCGCAGATATCGGCCGGAGGGCTCTTGCCATTGAGGCGGGCCAATACGGCGGGGTTCACTTTGCGGGGAGCGGGTGTCGTTACCGTCCCGCCGGCGGAAGAGTTGAGGTTATCCATAAGCACCGAATCCAAAAAACCAGTGTTTCTTTGCGAAGTAATAGAAGGGGTGTTTTTCCGGAATTTCCCGGCCCGGCAAATGGTGGCCCGGCAGCGTGTGCATTGCGGACAACTCCGCCATGCCGGTGCCGCGCCCGCTGGTGTCGCGGGCGCCCTCGGCCTCCATGAAGGCATGAAGCTTTTCCGGGCACTCCAGCAGCACGCAGCCACGGGTGTTCTCCGCGCTGAACTTGCGGAAGCGCTCCAGGAACCCGGAATCGGCGAAGGGATCCTTGCCGCCATTGGCCTCGCGGATGGATTCGCGGGCGAATTGGATGGGCGGACACGGCTCGATGTCGCCGCCCGGTCCTACGTGATGGCTGATCCCGGTGGCAGCGGGGCACATGGCCTCGCCTTTCTCGTTCCAATAGGCATCGACGATTCCCAACGGCGCCTTCAGGCGGCTCTCCACGATGAATCGGCGGAGTTCGAGGATTTCCTCCTCCGACAGCGCCAGCTCGGGCGTCGGCCGGGGACCCACCGGACGGTAGATGTAATACCAGAGGTAAAGCGCGCCGCGCCGCGCCATTTCGGTGATAAATTTCTGACTGACCAAATCGGCCATATTGCTTTTACAGACACTGGTCGCCACGCCGAAAATCAGCCGTTGGCGGCGGCAGGCATCCAGCGAGCGCAACGTGCGGCGAAAGACCTCGTGCCCGCCGCGGCGGATGTCGCTGACCTCTTCGCTACCTTCCACGCTGATGAGCGGCGTGACGTTGCCCGCCTTCCGCAGCCGTGCCGCAACCTTGTCGTCCAGCATGGTGCCATTGGTAAAGAGCTGGAAATAGCAGTCGGAAAAGCGGTCGAAGATGTCGAGCAAGTCGGGGTGCATCAGCGGCTCGCCGCCCAGAATCCCGAAAAAGCGCACCCCTTGAGAACGCCCGCGCTCGATGACCGCCGAGATCTCATCGGAACTCAGACGGCGTTTGGCGTGACCGCTCTCGAGCCCCACCCAGCAACCCTGACAGCGAAGATTGCAGGCTTCGGTGACCGAGATGAAAATAAATGCAGGGGTCAGAGGCTCGCCGCGTTTGCGGCGGCGCTCGAAGGCGCGCACGGATTGCATGCCGCGCCAGCCAAAGCTCCAGGCAAACTTCCAGAGCAGGCGTTTGTCCGGTTCCTTCAGCATGCGGTAGGCGGGTTTGAGAGATATCACCGTGCGCCTCCTTTCTCCTTGCGCAGGAGAGCCATACGCTGCCGCTTGAATTTGCGTGCTGCCAACGCCGCATGGACGTTCCCCTGAATCAACTTGTCCATATCCACCTTGATCTTCTCCTTTTCCGCTCCCAGCTCGCCCACTTGCTCTCCGTTGATGGGGGAGTGCGGGTATTTCGGGAAAATAATCGCCGCCTGCGGGCAGATGCGCGCACAGGCCGGACAGTTGGTCTTGCAGGACTCCGGCTCGACGACATCAACCCGGCCTTCTTCATCCTCCCCGTAGACGCCGAAGAGACAGAAGTTCATGCATTGCTTGCAATCGACGCACCGGTCGGGATCGATGACCGGGTACCAGGGCACCCAATCGTCTTCTTGCACCGCCACGGTCCGTCCATCGCCGGCACCGGGTTCGAGTCCCGCCTTTTTCAGCACCTCATCGCTGTCCTGTGTGCGGAGATTCAGAACATCGATCTTTTCGCGGGCGTTTTCCACCCCGGCCCACTCGAAGAGTGCGTGAACCGTGCGCGGATAACAGGCAACCACGGTCACCGCCTCTTCCTCTTTCGTCCAGTCTTGCAGGCGTTCCGGGTCCCTGGCCGCTATGCGACACAGGTCGGGCACCCATTCCACCCGTCCCTCGGTGCCGGGAGGGAGTGCCCCAAGGATCGCCTGACGCTTCTCGTCGGACAGGCAATCGCTTCCGGCGCAGGCGCAGACGAGTAACCGGGGGGTCGCTTCTTCTGACGGGGCATTCATGGACTAAAGGGAACTTTTCCGAGGTTATCTCGTTTGGCAAATACTAGATCTTATTTTTCCCTCTATGAAAATAAGAAAATCTTTTTTGTCTATGAAATAATTTTCAAATCGCTTCTCGGTCGGCGGGGCCTCTTCCGAAGGCGACGGGAATCCCCCCGAATCTGCATATACGGAGGAATTGGAGCGAATTTTCCCCATCCAGGAGGTTTGGTTGGGCGGTCATTCCTCTTTGGAGAGTTCTCCCGCTTCAAGGTTGCGCAGACGAGAGCGAACGGCTACCGATACGGCGATCGCCGAACCCAGAGCGATGGCCAGGACAAGCCCGGCCAGGAGGAGCCAGGAGAGGCCCGCGGTTCCTCCGCGGGTGTTGAGCTGCGGCCACACTGCCAGAGCCGAGGCGACGAGGCCGCCGAAAAGACCGCACCCCGCGCTGAGGAGGAGTTCACGGGTGGCAAGACGGCGCACCTGGGTCCGCCGCCAGCCGAGCACGAGGAGGAGGGCGTATTGGCGGGAACGCTCCTGCAAGTTGCGGGCGGCCACGAGGCCGATGCCTGCGGTGGCGAGCAGAATGCCGAAGCCACCGAGAACCTGGAACATGGCGATATACGTGTTTTCTATGGCGTTGTAGTCGGCCAGAACGTCGAGGGTGGGGCGGGTTTCCACGCCTTCATCCCCATAGGATCGGTTGATCGATGCAAGGGCTGCCTCCAGATCGGTGCCCTCCGGGAGGTCGATCAGGAACAGGCGGTCGCCAGCCAAAGAGGGAAAGTGCTCCAGCAGCGTAGCTTCGGCCAGCAGAAGGCCGCCCTGCAGGATGGAGGGATCGAGCGCGCCCGCAAAAACCACGTCGAAGGGTCGGCCCTCTTCGTCGTCGACAGTCATCTTTGATCCGATCCCTGTTTTGAGGGACCAGAGCAGGGTGGTTTGATCCACGATTGCGGGCGCGGCTTTCGCGGGGTCGTCGGGGCTTGCTAGCAAGGTTTCCCAAGTCGTTCCGCCTTGTGCGGAGGCGAAGGAAAATCGTCCCTGGAGATCCGCGGGATCCACGCCCAACAACTGGGGTTGTTGGACGGATCCGAGGTTGAGGCAGCTCGCATCGCTGCCCTCGGCCCGGCGCAGGCCGACGACCACGGTGCCGTCGGGAAGATCCGCGCGCTCCAGCTTGTCGGTAATCGGGCCGGTCGATCCGGCGAGAAGCTCGAAGCCGCCGGTTGGACCCTCCGGGGAATGGGTCTCGGGCATGCCTTTGCGAAACGCGGCGGAAGCGACGACCAGAAAGGTGCCCGCGGCGAGGGTGCCGGCAACGGTGAGACTGCGCCAGGGATTGCGCGCCGCCTCCCGCAGAGCCAGGCGGTTGGTTTCGAAGGCGTCGCCGCGCGCTTCGGAAACGCGTGCCAACAAGGCGCGGAAGCCGGCCAATCCGGTCAGGACGAGGAGGAAGGCCCCGGCGAAAAACGCGCCCGGAGCCATGGGATTCCCCAGGGCCCAGGCCAGGCCCGCCACCGATCCCAGGGCGAGGACCAGTGTTGCGATCCACCAACGGGTTGCCCGGGGCTTGCCCGGCTTGCCGCGGTTTCGGGTGCGTCCGTCGGCCCTTTCGTTTCGTGAAGGGGTTTCCCCGGCCAGAAGGCGGACGATGGGATATTTCCCGGTTTTGGAGATCGTCCAGCCCAGTGTAAGCAGTGGCATCAGAATGCCCGCGATCAAACCGAGGAGAATGGAGAGCGGCGTTACCGAGAATTCCAGTCCCAGCCCGCCCGCTCCGGACGGCCAGATCCAGTCGATCCATGCGACCAGTCCCCGGGCGAGGAGGATTCCTGCCGGAATGCCGATCAGGGCGGCGACGGTTGCCATGAATAAACCTTCGCCGAGCAGGAGATTGCGCACCTGTCTCGGGCGCCAACCGGTTGCTTTGAGAAGGCCGATCTGGTCGGCCCGTTGGTCCACCCCCATGGCAAAGAGGAGTCCGACAAGCCCTAGTGCGGCGGCGATGACGAAAAAGCCAAATCCGATCATGAGCCCCCCGAAGTCCACGGAGGCCCTGGAAGCCGCCAAAGCCCTTTCGCGGAAGGGGGAAAAGAACAGTCCCACGTCGGACGGCGACAAGGTCCTGCGGAGTTGTTCGCGCACTTCGACTTCTTCCAGGCTGCCGGGCAGGCGGATCGCGGTGGCCTCCCCCCATCGGTTGGACCACAGCTCTTGCGCTTTCTCGAGCGTGATGAAGCCCTTGGGCGCGCCGCGATAGGTATCCCAGTAATCCTCGTCCCTGGGACGAATGGCGCTGACTTCGATGGGCAGCGAGGTCTCCCAGTCGTCGCAGTCCTCGGCGGTGCTCAGTCCCGGAAAGTCCGGCATCCAGGCCGGGTCGAGGGCCGGACCCTTCATCGGTAGTATGGTGCCGACTTGCAGGCTGGTCGTGCGCTCGACGAGTCCTCCGGTCTCTGCCGTCAGGTAGTAGCCCAGTTCAACGGTCTCGCCGCCCCGGAGTCCCAGATCGTCGGCGAGCCATTGGTTCACCGCGATTCGGTCGTCGGGCATATCATCGGGCAGGAAGCCCGCCGCATCGGGGTTGATGCCCGCGACGAAGGAAAAAGGCGTGCTTTTCTCGCCATGGGTAATGGCGTTGACGAAGTACGTGAGCACCGGAACGGCTCCGTCGACGGCTTCCCGCACGCCCTCGATCAGGGGCTCGCCGATAAAGACGCGTCGCGAGGACAACTCCCATTGATCGAGCGCTTCGATACGCTCGAGTTCGAGTGCCAGATCGGGAAGGCGCCAGGACTTGTCCAGCCAACCGTAGGCATCTTCCGTCTGCAGAGCCTCACCTTCGGTCGCCCGCAACAGGAGCAGGTTCGCCAAATCGGGTTCTTCGAGGGCGTTGCTCAAATCGTCGCGCCGGATGAAGATCAAGGGCTGCGGCCGGGGGTCGTGGAAGACGGAGAAGCGACCGTAGCGGTCGGGTCCGACGACCGCCTGGATCCGGAGGCGCATGGGGCGGGGTGGGGCGGCAACCTCGGCCATGGGGGCATCCGCGGATAACTCGGAGGGGTCGCGCAGTCGTAGAACGAGGGAGTCTCCCGCGGCTACTCCCAAGCGTTCGGCGAGTATGTCGTTGATCGCCGCCGGGGTCTCGTTTCCGGAGTTGTCGTCCAGTGCCTCGGAGGGGAATTCGCCGGACGGGGCGAAGGCACCGAATCCCTTTTCGATCCCGATCACTTGAGTCTGGTTGGCCCGCGCCGTTCCCGCCGGTGTCGAGGCGCTGCCGAAGGTCATGAACGCGGCGGTGCCCTCGACCGTTCGTCCGGCGGTCTGCGCCTCGGCTACGATGTCGTCGGCCAGTTCCGGGCGAAACAGACGGTCGTTGCCGATCAGAGCGACTTCGGCCCGACCGGCGCGGTCGAGCGCCTGCTCGCGGAGGGTGTGGTCCATCGAGTCGCCCGTAGCCAGAGATCCGACCACCACCGCGGTTGCCAGGGCCGCCGCTGCCAGCATGGCGAGGGTTTGCCTGCGCTGGTGCGCCAGGGTTTTCCGGATGAGCCAGAGGGGGGGCATCAGTCCCGCCTTGCTTCGAGTTTGCCGCCCTGGAGGAGGAGTACGCGGTCCATTCGCCGAGCCAGTTCGAGGGCGTGGGTGACCAGAACGAGAGTCACTCCTTCCTCCCGGTTGATTTCTTGCAATAGGTCGAGAATCGTCGCGGCGCTGGCCTCGTCCAGCGAACCGGTGGGCTCGTCGGCCAGCAGGAGGCGCGGCTCGTTGATCAAGGCCCGGGCGATGGCGCAGCGCTGGCGTTCCCCCCCTGAGAGTTGGGCGGGTTTGTGATCGATACGGTCCTCCAGCCGGACTCTTTTCAAGAGTTCACGCGCCCGGTCTTGCGCTTCGGCGGGTTTGCGGGGAGCACCCTCGGCAAAGGCCGGAAGGAGTACGTTCTCAAGGGCGGTGCACTGGGGGAGAAGGTGGTGCAGTTGGAAGATGAAGCCGACCGAGTTCGTCCGGAAGTTTGCAAGTCCCCCCGCATCCAGTTGCGAAATATCCTGACCGCCGACTTCGATTCGTCCCCGGTCGGGTTGGTCGAGTCCCGCAACCAGATGGAGGAGGGTGCTCTTGCCCGAACCGGAACGTCCGGTTACGGCCAGGCTCTTCCCTTCGTCCACTTCGAGATCCGCGTCCTCCAGCACGGTAACGGACTTCCGCCCCCCCGGTTGGAGAAAAGTTTTTCCGATGTTTTCGAGGTTGAGAAATGCCATGATGGTTTTCAAACGAGGGTGGAGTTTCCGTCACTTCGTGGTGTCTCCGGGGAACAGCCGATGTTCGATGCGGGGAACCTACTTCTTTTTTACCGCGTTCACTTCAAGCTCGTACAGGAGGTTGTCCCGACAGACGACATTGACCGTGCGAATGACCGGAAAATTCCCCGGAGAAGGCAATTCCATTGCTTTCACTGCATCTTCGGGGTGGCGGAAGTAGGCGATGCCGCGCACTACGTTCTCCCAAGCGAAACCTTCGGCAGCTAAAATCTCGCCGATGACCTCGTGGGTGAAGTGGTACTGTTTTTCGAAGTCGCCGACATAGACGGTATCCCCCTCCCGGTTGATGCTTGCGGTGCCGGAAAGAGTCAATCGGCAGTGGTCGGCGGTATCGAAGCGCACGGCCCGGGAGAAACTGCTTCCGTAATCGGTGGCCGGGCATTGGAGAGGAGAGGGGACCTCGCGACCCTGCGTTTCTCCCGACGGATCGCGCACCGCGAAAACAGCCGCAACCAGGGCGGCGTCATAAGGGTTGTCGGCCCCGATGCCGGTGCTGGCGGGGAGCAAGTTCTCAAAGATCGCATGTTTCTGGAAGTAGGCCGTGCGCACGCGATTAAAATCCGGGTACCATGCGAGAATATCCCGGTTGTAGAACCATGTGCGGAGGACGTTTCGGAAGCTCATCCCCGCCTCCTGAAGCAGCGAATCCATCGCATCGAGCACCTGCTGCGTTTGCTCGGCCTCGCTCCCGTTTTCCCCCCGGATGTCGCAGAGGTAGCAGTAATCGACGCCATTCAAACCGAAGAGCAAGCCGACCGGGCGGCCCTTCCATCGGAGCGGCTTGCAGTTCTCCCCTCGTACGCCGTGCAGGAAAATGCCCCCAAGGGAATCGCCGCCGTCGGATTCGGTCATCATTAACGGCAGGTCACGCCGCCCGGACAACTCGAGCGCTTCCGCACGGAGAGCGGCGGGGTAGAAGCAGTGGATCTTGGCCGGAACGCATGATCCCGCCCGACCAAGCGCGGCATCGAGGGTCATACGCAGACTGTCCCCTTCTTTCAGAGGCTGCGTGACGAAGATCTCGGTAAGTCTTCCGGCACCTTCGCCGCGTTCGATCTCCTGGCACCATCCGGTGCCGCTTTCGGTTGGAACGTTTTCCATCATTTCTCTGGTTCGCTGGTTTCGATTCTCTCTTCTTTCAAGTCTAGAGCCTGGACGCGTCCGTCTTCATCGCCGATAAATATCTTGTTCCCCGCGACCGCCGGCGCCCCGACTACGGAGGCACCCAGATCGAGCAACCAGCGCTCTTCGCCGGTCTCCAGGTCTATGGCGTGGAGGTAGCCCACGGTCGTGGTGGCGAGGACCGTGTCGCCTACAATGAGGGGACCGCTTTCCAGCGACCCGCGGCAGCGGAAATTCCACAGGACTTCTCCGGTGGCACTGTCCATGGTGAAGAGTCTTCCCGTCTCGCTCCCCGCAACGACCTTTCCGTCGCCAAGGGCATGGGGGGACGCGAAGGCCCCGCCGCCGATTCGTTCGCTCCAGATCACCTCCCCCGCCCGGATATCGACTGCAAAAAACTCCCCCTCGTGGTTGCCGGCATAGGCGGTCGTTGCGTCAACGGCGGCCGATGACGGTACGTAAGTGTTCAGCAAAACCCGGTGCAGGGCCTCACCGGTCGAGGCCTCGACGATGTGCAGGTAGGCGTCGCAACCTCCCACCAGGATTAGCCCGTCCTCGGAGATCGCCGGAGCGCCATTGATGTAATTGTCGGTTGGATAAGTCCAGACGATCTCGCCGACCGAAGGATCGACTGCGTAGAGCGTGGAGTCGTAGGCTCCGAAAACGACGAGGGATCGCCCGGTCTCCCCGGACCCGACGGTGACGTGGTTGGCCGCTCCGGATATCTGGCCTTCGATGTTCAAATCCCAAAGCACCTCGCCGGAGACTGGATCGATGCAGTAGAACTTGCCGTCCAGAGCACCCACGTAGAGCTTTCCTCCGTTGTAGAGAGGACTCGCCTCAAAGCCGAAACCGGTATCGAGCCGCCACAACAGGGAACCGTCGACGACCGACAAAGCGTAAATCAGGCCGTCCTCGCAGGAGACGAAAACCCGACCGTCGGCTACGATGGGTGTCGTCAGGATGTCCTCTTCGAGTTGGGCCGTCCATGCAACGGAGGGCGGGTTGGTTGCGTCCCCGGGCGAGTATCCGCGCAATTGGGCGTCGCCGCGAAACACCGGCCAGGCCGATACGGTTTCCTCGACGGCGGGTTTCTCCGTATCGGAGGACTCCTTTTCCGGCTCGCCCAAATCCTCCCCGCACCCCGCAAACAGCAGGAGTGCGAAGATCCCTGGCAGAATTCCCGGATATGTCGATGAAAAGAACATGCAAAGGAGAGGACGGAAGAAGACGGTGCGACCCGCGCGGGCCTCAGAAAGCGTTTCAACGGAATTCGCGGTCGGCTCTTTTACAGGGACAGGACGTATTCGGCCAGGTCGTTGATTTCGGCCTCGCTGAGATTGGAGGTGCGACCGTGGAGATCCTCTTCGTTGAAGGTCGTCAGAACGTCGACGATGGTGGCGGCGCGACCGTCTTTCAGGTAAGGGGCCGTGCGCCACACCTCTACGAGCGTGGGAGTATCCAGAGGGGTGTCGTCGCCGGAAAGGCCCCCGGTGCCGACATCGTAGGACTTCAAGTCGGTAAAGGTCGGGCCGGAGTGGCAGCGAATGCACTGGGCCTTCTCGAAGAGGGCTTCGCCTCGTTGGGCTGCTTCGCTGAGTTCACCGTCGACCAGGAGGGGGCTCGGGACGGGTTCCAGGGAGGCCACGTAGGCGTCCACCGCCTCGGCGCGCTCTTCCGGCGGCACGACGAACTGGATGTGTTTGAAGCCCGCCCGGTTCGCTACGGTGAAATCCCCCCGGACGCCGGAGATCATAACGGGCGGGGTGACGTGGGCCAGCAGCAGGCTCTTGGTCTGTTTGGGGTTTCCGATGCCGTCGTTGAGCAGATCCCAGTTGAGCGCATCGACCCGACCCTGGCCGGGATGGCAGCTCGCACAGCTCTGCCATTGTTGGAAACAGAAGGAGGCGTCGTGGAAAGCGGCCTCCCCAACTTCTTCCTGGGACATCGTCAGATTCGGATTGAAATCGACTGCTTTGACGATGCCGCTCGCAAGATCGAGCCCGACCATCTGGTCGGTGTATCGGATGGCGGTGTAGATGCGACCCGGGAGCACTGCGATACCCCGGGGTCCGTTGCCCGGAAGCTTGATCCGCTGGCGGTAGCCGGAGAGAAAGCTCAAGTCGAAAGGCACCTGCCGGGCGCTGTCGATGGTTTCGCGATGCGGATTGCCCTCGGCAGCCAATTTCAAATTCTCGTGCAGCGTCTTTCGCTCCAGAAGCATGATCTCGTGGGTGCCCTCGAGAACGATAGCGATCTCTTCTCCATCATCGGTCACCGCCAGGGCACCCGGATTCGCGGCCCCGCGGTGCGGTTCGTCCAGGAGCACGGTGTTGATCAGCCTGCCGTTTTCCGCGTCAATGACGCTCAGCGCGTTGGTGTTCATCCAGCCCCGGTCGAGCTGGGTCGTCGGAACCTGATAGCGGGCGAGGATGTGGGTGGCGTAAATGTGTTTTCCGTCGGGCGAGGCGATGAGGTTGCCAAGCGATGTCGTACCATTGGGGAGCTTGACGTTACGGTCGGGTTCGAGGGTTTCGAGATCGATCACCGACACTTCGGAATAGGTGTCGCCCGTATCGGCCCGGCCTACGGGGAGGAGATTCGCCACCCAAAGTTTGCCGGCGGCTACCGCAAAGGAGACCGGTTCGCGGTCGACGGGGAGGGTTGCCAACGTTTCTCCGTCGGCGAGATCGATCAACGAGATCGAGTCGTCGAAGCGGTTGGCGACGAACAGTCGGTTGCCGTCGGGGTGCAGCGCGAGGGCGGACGGGGTGTGTCCGACTTCGTAAACCCGTTCACTCCCGGAAAGATCGTCCGGAACCAGATGCACTTTCCCGTCCGGCCCGCCCGTGGCGACCAGGATCTTGCCCGTCGGATGGACGAGGAGGGCGTTTGGTCGTTCCGCCAGGGGCAGCGTCCTGCCGGGCTCTTGCATCCCGGACGGGACCTCGCGAAGCTGGTAGCTCGCCTCTTCGATCACATAAAGTTTCGAACCGTCGGGGGAGGCGGCGATCCCGGAGGGGGCGAGCCAGGTGCCCTCGGCAGCCAAGGCCGTATGGGAGGCGACAAGCAGGCT
>CAZBLJ010000001.1:12163-25043 GCA_964492605.1 uncultured Puniceicoccaceae bacterium | reverse complement strand
TGTTTGGTGATGCCGCGGCCCATGCCGGCGAGACCCACCGGTTCCTTTTTCAAGGCCGCAAGGCGGACGCAGATCGCGCAGCGGATGCATTTCCCGCGATCCTGGGCTATCAACGGATGGGTTTCATCGAGAAAATAGGGGATCGGATCCGCCGGTTTGAAGCGACTGGCTTTGACGTCGTAGGTGTCGCAGTGGTCGCGGAGATCACAGTCGTTTTTGGCCGCGCAGTCACAAGCCAGGCACCGGTTGGATTCCCGCACGACGCGTTCTTCGGGAAAGGGCTCGTCCGGGCTTTCGGGGAATTCCTGGCGTCCGTCCGGGGTAGCCCGCCCGGCGTATTTGGCCAGCTCCTCCGGTGTGAATTTGCCCATGACGCATTTGAAGGGATCGGTCGTACCGCAAACCTCTTCGCCCCGCAGCCGCTGTTTCACGGAGTCGGCGATCCTGCGTCCGTCGCCGACGGCTTTGACCGCCTTGCGGAAGAAGCGGATGGCATCGCCCCCGCAGAAGATCGAATCGTCGGAGGTCCGCAGGCTGTTCTTATCGACCTTGATCCCGCCGGTGGCCGACTTGACGCCGAAGCGACCGATCTCGTCCGGATGGGTCGGCGAGGGGTGCGGTTGCTTCGCCTTGCGGCTTTTCGACTCCTTTTCGGGATCGGTGATCTGTCCGAGACACAGGCAGATCGCATCGAAGTCCTTACGCCATTCTTCGAACGGGACGTCCTCGCCGATCCGCTTGCCCAGTTCGATCTTAACGCCGGCGCGGCGGATCAGTTCGATCTCGGCGTCCAACACCCGCCGCGGCAATTGTTCCTCCGGCACGGCATAGCGCAGCATTCCCCCGGCTTCCTCGTGGTCGTCGAAGACCGTAACGTCCAACCCCGCGCGGCCCAGGTGACAGGCGGCCGACAAGCCGGCCGGACCGGCTCCGACCACCGCCACGCGTTTCCCTGCGTAGGAGGGGTGCAGAGGCTGCTCGGGTGCCGCGAGCCGGGCGTCGTCCGGAACCGGCAGGTCCGCCGCATGACGGCAGACATGCATGATGGAGACCGACTCGTCGACCTTGCCCCGCCGACAACCGCCTTCACAGGGTGCACCGCAAATCCGTTCGAGAACACCGGCCAGAGGAATCCGCTCGCGGAGGAGCACGGCCGCCTCCCCGGGCCGTCCGCCCCGCAGCAGACGGATCACTTCCGGGATGGGGACCGACGCCGGGCAGGCCAGTTCGCAGGGTGCCTCGCAATCGCCGGAATGATCGCTCATGATCAATTCCAAAAGCGTCCGGCGCTTTTCCGTGAGCATTTCGTTCTCCGTCTCGATGTCCATGCCCGGAGCGGCGGCGATGGCGCAGCTCGGGAAAGTCTTCCCGGAGGCTTTATCCTCCACCGTGCAGAGCATGCAGGAAGAAAAGCCCGGCTGGCCTTCCAGATGGCAAAGGGTGGGGATATCGAAACCGGCTCTGCGGGCGGCTTCGAGCACGCTGGTCCCTTCGGCCACCTCGACGGTCTCGCCGTTGATGAGAATGGGAACGGTTGGGGCGTTCGGGGTTTCCGTAGGTTTGATCATCGGTAAATCTCCATTCAGGGGTTCATACGCCGAGGAGAACGTTCTCCTTTTTCTCCGTGCCGGTTCCGCCGCGCACCCGGGTCTCGCCGGTCATGATGGCTACGGCATCCTCCGGACAAACTTCACGGCAGGTATCGCAGCGGATACAAAGCTCGGTATCCACCTCGTGGACCTCGTGCGGGGCGAAGGGTATCGCATCCACCGGACAATTCGTCGAGCAAAGGGTGCACCCGATACACTCGTCGGTGATCGAGTAATGGATCAGGTCCTTGCAAACGCCGGAGGGGCACTTTCCGTCGGCGTGCGCTTCGTACTCTTCGCGAAAATGACGCAGAGTGGAAAGAAGTGGATTCGGAGCGGTCTTGCCGAGGCCGCAGAGACTGGTCGTGCGGGTGAGTTCCGCGAGCTTCTCCAACTCATCGAGTTCTTTCTTCGTACCTTCCCCCGAACAGAGTTTGGTCAGGATCTCAAGCATACGGGTGGTCCCGATGCGGCAGGGCGCACACTTGCCGCAGGATTCCCTGGTGGCGAATTCCATGAAATAGCGGGCTACGTCCACCATGCAGTCTTCCTCGCTCAAAACGACCATGCCGCCGGATCCCATGATCGAACCACTTGCCGCGAGCGTATCATAGTCGATCGGGGTATCGATCATGTCCACCGGGACACAACCTCCGGAGGGTCCGCCGATCTGAACGGCTTTCAGGGCTTTGCCGTCCTTCACGCCTCCACCGATATCGTAAACGATCTCCCGAATGGTTGTCCCCACCGGCACCTCGATCAAACCGGGGCGATTGACCTTCCCGGCGAGAGCGAAGGTTTTCGTGCCGCCGGACCGTTCCGGACTGGCGGAGGCATTTTTAAAGGCCTCCGCCCCGCGCAACAGGATCCAGGGCACGTTGCAGAAACTCTCCACGTTGTTGATCAGTGTCGACCGTCCCCATGCTCCCTTGACGGCGGGATACGGGGGGCGCTGGCGGGGTTCGCCGCGCTCGCCTTCGAGCGATGCGAGCAATGCGGTTTCTTCACCGCAGACAAAAGCGCCCGCTCCGGATACAACCCTGACCCGGAACGGCTTTCCGGCCCCGAACAGCTTGTCTCCGAGAATGCCCGCGGACTCGCAGTCCTTGATGGCCTTCTCGATCCGCTGAATCGCGAGTGGATATTCCGCCCGGATGTAAAGGATTCCCTCCTCTGCTCCGGTCGTGTGAGCCGCGATCGCCATCCCCTCAAGGACCCGAAAGGGAAAGCTTTCCATCAACATGCGGTCCATAAAGGCGCCGGGGTCTCCCTCATCCCCATTGCAGACCACAATCGGCTCGTTGGCGGCATTGACCACGTGCTCCCACTTGATCCCGGTCGGGAAACCCGCCCCGCCACGACCGCGCAAACCACTGTCCTTGAGCGTCTGGATAATCTCGCGGGGTTCCATGCGCACCACCTTCTCGAGCGCCTTGAATCCTCCGTCGCCCCTGTATTCATCGAGAGACACCGGATCCGTCCGGGTGGCCCGGCTGGCGGCGATACGCATCCGCCCGGTCTCATCATCCGTATCAATGAGTTCCCGATTGGGCGCGGGCACCCGTGCTCCCGAAAGTTTGGCCACGAGATCACTGCTCCAGAACGAAATCTGCTCGATGCCCGCCCGTGGAGGAAACACGTCCCGAAGCATGGCCGAAACCTGCCCCGGATCCACGTTGTGATAACGGGCAACCTCGCGGCCATCGTCCCGCAAATGAACGATCGGCGAACGGAAGCTTTCGCCCTCACAAGAAGTGAATTCGAGCTTGAGCGGCAGTTGACGTCGACGGATCTCATTCTGAAGAGCCGTGGCAACCTTCCCGGATCCACTGGCGCGACAACTGGAACACAGGCAAAGCGCCACACTTCTGGAGTGAGCGTGGGTCTGCGGATGGGAATGCGCAGATTCGCCGTTCTCGCAGCCGTCCTCCGACCTGGGTGCCGCCACTGCGGCGGCAATCGCATTGCTATTCGTCGGCCCGAGAATACTTCCGTCCAGATCAGCGGCTGGGGCGAGCATACAACAACCAATGCAGGCCACTTCTTCAATGGTAACCGCGTGGTCCGGGGAGGTATCGTCTCCTTCCGGAATCGCGTAGCGTCTCTTGAGTTGATCGATCAGCCGATCGGCCCCGGCCACGTGGCAAGCGGTGCCCACGCAAACCTTCACAAGACTTTTGCCGCACGGCTTGAGACGAAACTGGTGGTAGAAACTGATCACCCCATCGATATGGGCACGACTCAGATGCAGCTTTTCTTCGACGAGCTGGATCATCGGCTCGGGCAGGTACCGGTAGCGAGCTTGAATTGAATTCAGGATCGGAATCAGCGCCGAGGCCGTCCCTCCGTGCTTGCCCATCAGTTCATCGACGAATGCAGGATCGCGCGGCTCCTCGACAACGGCGGCGGCCGAAGCAGCAGCACCCGGTTCACTCTCCGGTTCTTCTTCCTGTTTCGTCTCTGCTTTTGCGGCATCGGCCAACCGCAGCCCCGGGCGTCTGCGACCGGCGTCTTCCCATCCTTTGAGGTAGAGTATCCCGAAAACGCCGGAAAGGATGGCCGCCCAACCGAAAAGGTCGAGCTGCCACAGCCGCTGGAAATACTGCTTCCGTTGCACGTAGTCTAACTCCCGGATCTGGGCCTTCAGTTCATCATCCCGCGGATTGGCGTTGAACTGCTCGCGCAGATCCGCCAATTCCGGGGCCAACTGGGGATCGGCCAGGCGATAACTCTGCCAGGCAACGACCAACCCGATCAACGAGAGTGCACACAATCCGAACAGGACGAGAGCCGTCCGGAGGAGCGGCTTGCGGGTCTCCCGCACTTTCTGCACGAAAGGCCACGGCAGACCGTCGCGCAAGCGGTGCAGTTGTTCCCAGCTTAGACGGGAGGGGGAACCCTTGTGGTTTTCCGAATTCGACGGTTCTGAAGAGGACTCAGGCATGGGTGGAAGAAGCTGTCTCGCGTTTGTTGGTTTCGGAGTCGGATTCGCCGATCTCCTCCGTTCCGGGGGAGGGGAGTGTAATCGTTTTTTGGGGAACGGAACGGGAGAAGATCTCATCCCGCCTGCGTTCGCTTTCCTTCGGGCAGTCGCCGAAGCAACGCCCGCAGCTCACGCAAAGAACGGGATCGATGGTATAGTCCGCCGTCGGTTTGCGAAGGGGTTCACGCAGAGCGAGGGCGATCACCATAAAGCCAAGAAAACCACCGAGGATTGCCCCGCCCGGTCCAAGATCGACCGCCGGAGCGTTGTAGTCGGTCACCAGAACCCGAGTCCATTCAAGGATGGGGGCCGATGAATATCCCAGCCAGGCTCCCACCCCGATCATGACGGGCCAGAGCGCGAATAGCTGCATGATCTCCTTGCGACGGGACCGTGCTTCGGCAGCGTCGGCTGCTTTGGGCTTGGGTTCGAGAATGGCACCGAAGGGGCAGGAGTTTTCGCACAGTTTGCATCCCACGCACGCGGTTGGAGTGATCTTTACGTGTTTCCAGCTCAGCTTTGACAGCCAGCCGAGGAGCACTCCATACGGGCACATGAACCGGCAGTAGGGGCGGCCCACCACCGTTCCCAGAACGAGGAAACCAACCCCGAACGCCAACATCCCGGCGGGTGCTCCCATCCGAAAGAAACCGACGAAAGGATCGTATTGGCAGATGATGAATCCACCGCCCGAGACGACCAGAAGAACGGCCAGCCCGAGGTAAGTATAGGGCAGGATTCCCAGACCCCGGTCGAGCCACCTCGGCAGTTTGATCGGCTTGAGCAAGACCGTCTCTTGTATCGCACCCAACGGGCAGACTCCGGCGCAGAAGCTCCGCCCGGTAAACAAGGTGAAAAGCAGCGGGGCCAGAAAGAAAATCAGGACGGCAATCGGCACGGCGTAGAGAGGATCCACCGCCGCCAAAGTCATATTCTGAATGGAGCCGATCGGGCAGACGCATCCGTCCCGGATAAACCCGAAGTAGAGCAAGGCCCCGAGGGTCATGAGGAACAACGCCCGTCGGCTGCGCTTCCAAATCCCCAGCCAGGCCGCCACCACCAGGAATACCAGCAAGAGCGCGACGTCCAGCGTGGCGTCCCAGGCGAAACTGCGGTGCTCGAAATCGGTATATGGCGTATCGTAGCCGCTTTCGAACTCCGGACGCGGGAACCGATCCTCCGCAGAGGCCGGAACGGCGGGGGCCATCAGCCCAAAGCCGATTATGAAAAGCAGCGCCCAACACGCCAGGAGCTTGGTCTTACCTATTTTGCGAAGATTCATAAAGTAAAGGGTTGCAGAGGGTCATAGGGTGCCGAAACAGAATTCAGTGCTTGAGAGTCATAGAGAGCGGGATGATTCGCAGATCACTGATTTCACAAGCGTGCGCCGGTGGGTTTCCATTCTTCAGGCCTCCTCGGGAGCTGCCTTCACCGGGGTGATTCCCTTGTAGCGACTCCCCTTGGGGATGTAGGGTTGTGAGGCCGGGACGCGCGAGATCGCATCGCCCTCACACACTTTGGCGATCGCACATTCATTGCAGTTGACGCACAGGCTCTGGCGGATCTGCAAATACAGGGATCCATTTCCGAAATCGTCACAGCCTTCGACGCATTTCGCGCAGCCAATGCAGAGATCCTCATCAATGCTGTATTGATAATAGGGATCTTCGATAAACGTGCGGATGATCGCGTCGGTCGGGCAGAGCATATTCTCGGCGGCGGTATCCGGCTCCAGCGCACTGGAGTTGTGATAACCTCCGCACAGCTTGCAGTATCCACAAACGTCATAGGCATGCACGCATTTCACGGCAGAAGGCGATAGAACGCATGCCGTCGCGCAGTTCCCACACATGGTGCACTTCTCCGGATCGATCTGCCACACCATCTCGGAATCGTCCGATGTGCGTGCCGCAGCCACCGCTCCTCCCGTTACGCCCAAAGCCGCGATCGCCCGCAGGCCGTTCTTCATAAAGCTGCGGCGGTCGCTTCCGGCCCCTTTGCGGGCGGACGGGCCATTCGTTGTCGGTTCAAGGTTCATGACTGTGCCTCCTCGGATTGGTTCGACATCCGTGCCCGGTGTTCCCGGTAATTGTGGGCGTGCGGTAAACCGCAGGAAGCATTCTTGCCACAACGCGGGCAAATGAATTTCTCGCTACAGGAATCCTCGCTGACCGGGTTGCGGCGGTTGGCAAGGGCCAATCCACCCATCGCCAAGCCTCCCGCAATCGAGCCGCGAAAAAAGGTCTTAAAGAACCGTCGTCTTGGGGATTGGTTTTTCATTATTTGAAATTTTAGGGTTTACAGAGGTGAAGGGGCATCTCGGCCGGAAACAGGGAAATCAGGTGGTCGTGCGCAAATAGCGCCAGATCTTTCGACCTACCGGATTGAGAACGAGAACCTCATCCGAGGTCTGTGCGGCAATCACGATCGATTCATTCCCCGGTTCGAATTCGTCCGGTGGAACTACGAGGCCGATCAATTCGCCTTTCTCGCTGTAATGCTTGACTCGGGGCAGACCTTTCTCGCTGGTCAGAAACGTTCCGTCGGCCAATGCGACCAGGTGGGTGGGGTTGCAGCACCCGCAGAAACCGGGCGTCCGGGCCGAAGCGAATCCCCAGCTCCGTTCGATGGAGAAGTCATCCCGATAGAGATCGACGGAGTGTCGACCCGGATTGACTCCCCAGATCTTTCCCTGCGGATCAATGGTCAGTTCCAGGTAAGGACTGGGAACGACGAGGCCGGGCTGGTTCAGCGCCGGATCTTTCTTCCCCCAACTGGCGATCATGCGTCCCTCCGGGGTGACCTTCCAGAAAAGCCGATTTCCCATGTCGGCCACGTAGATGAATTCGCCGTCCGTTTCGAGATTTGTGATGAAGGCGTTGCCCCCGAGAGAAAGTCTGATGGTTCCCTCCTGGTCATCCGCATCTTTATGGAAGTAGATATCCTGGCGGTTTGCGGTAAAGAAACCGCCATCGGGCCCCTCGATTAAGTCATACCGCGGTTCGGTGACAGCCGGGATTTTTGCCGGTCCGCCATATTCGGGAAGATCGACGGACTCGATACCTCCGGCACCGATCACCGCCACACCCCCGGAGGGAAGAATGCGAAGATTTTTCGCACCATCCATGGCAATGTCGACACTGTCTTTTCTGCTCCACTTGACCATCGACGGATCAAAATCCATCCCCGGTCCCGGTTTGTTTTCGAATACTTTTCCCTGGGATACATCCGGTTTCTTGCATCCGGTAAGGCCGGCTCCTCCGGCAATGGCTCCACCCAGAAGGGCGGTTCCACGGCTAAAAAAGGAGCGGCGAGAGAGAGCTTTGGGGATTGGATTTTTCATGGTGTCTATGGGTTGGAGAGTCAATCAGGGGCGGGTAACGACGTGAGCGGTTTCGACTTGGTCATCAAACTGAAGTTCTGCGAGATCGAGGCACGCCATTACGAGGGAATCGCGGGCGATCAATTTGCCGTCGGACAGTGCAAGCGGTCCCCAGGAGTCGTATCCGTCTTCGAGGAATTTGACCGCCGCAATCGGCTTGAATTCTTCGGTACTCAACTCGAGGAAGCTCACTGCGGCGTGGTCGTCCATCACGATGAGATAGTCGTCGGCGATAAAATAGGGGCCCAGGCCGTAACGCTCGCGACCACTCGTCCAGACCGGCTTGCGCAGATCGTCGACGTGGTAGCAGGCCATTTGCTCACGGTAGCGAGCCGCGCTTTTCGGCAGAACGCAAAAGACGTAGTCCCCGTAGACGATGGGCGTTTGCTGCTCGGAACTGATTCCCTGCGGAGGCAGCCATTCGTCCGCGAGTTCAACCTCGAAGGTTTTGCCGTCTTCATTGGGATGCAGTTGCAAAAGGGCTCCTCCGGCCCCGTACCCTGCCGTGACCAGAATGCGGTTGCCCGGCAACTGCACCGGCGAGGGCACGACCACGGCCTCCGTCCAGGCACCCGACTTGAATACGGTCTCCCCGGCTCTTTCCCCGTCGATGGCTACGCCGATGATGCCGCCCAGGGCAAGATTGACGGCGACACGCTCTCCATTCAGATCCATGATCGTCAACGAGGCGTGTGACATTTTCCAACCGTCCGGGTTGGGAGTTTCCCAAGCCACTTCGCCTGAGTGCAGGTCCACGGCGAGAAACATCGCTTCGGTCCCCGTAGGTGCCAACAGAACTTTGTCATCTACAATCACCGGGCACTGCCCCACGTGCCAGTCGGGGATTTCGGTGCCATACTCACGGACCAGGTCGATCGTCCAGAGAAGTTTGCCGTTTTCCGTCTCACAGGCCATGACCTGCCCCCGGGGTCCCAGGGTGACGACGACACCGTCGGAGATCGCAGGAACGGTTCTGGAAAGTCCGTGGTTGCGCTTGACGTCCACTCGATACCATCTGCGCCACAGTTCTTCCCCTGTCTCCAGGTTGAAGCAGCGAAGGGAATCCGCACGCTTCTCCTCATCGTAGTCCAGCACGAAGGCACAACCCTCGGCGATCGCGGGTGCCGCGTATCCTTCGCCCATTCCAACCGTCCAAAGAATGCCTTTTCCAGCCAGCGGAGCTGTACGAACAACTCCGTCATTGCGAAAACCGGGAGCCAACGGCACGGAATATTCGGTCGGAGCAATGAAATCGAGCCGCGGACCCCGGAATGCGGGCCAAATCTCATCGGTCACCTTCAGATTTCGTTTGGCGGGTGCGACAAAAACTTCGAGGATTTCGCCGATGTCGACCTGCTGGGCCGCACTCGGATCCCGAAGCGGAGTCCCGTCCCGACCGGGTTCCGCCGGCTCAACGCCCGAGCGGGAACTCGTCCACGCAACCAGCGACAATGCCAGCGCCAGCGTTACCGCCGGAACGGCGATGATCGCGGACTTGACTGAGGGGAGGTTTTTCATGGGTGGCTGGGACTCCTTTTGCAGATGGCTTATTAGAATTTCTTACTGTAATTTGTATCCAGGTAAGCTGTGCTGTCAACGATCAATCGAATGATTCGCGAAAAATTTTTCATCATTCGAAAATGCAAGCTCTGCCGGATTTTCTTGATCGGTGAGAAGCAGTTTCTTCTGGCCCGCAGGACGGAAATCGGATAATTGCGATCCATGATTCGAGGATTTGCCCTTTCGGTCCGCTATCGGTTCGTCGTCTCGATGGCCATCTTTTTGACGATCGTTCCGACCTTCGCTTCGGAAGAAGTGCCCGTGACCTGGTCCGAAGAGGCCAACCTGCTTTGGGCGCACGACCTCCCCGGCAGTGGTTCGGCCGATCCGGTTATCTATGGCGACCGCATTTATTTGGTAGGATATCAGGGCTATGGCGAGGAACTGGTCCGTGACATGAACCAATCCTACCGGCAGGGGAGGCCGATGAGCCATCGTGACGTGAGGATCGAAGCTGGAGATATTGCGGACCTGGAATACTGGATTCAGGCCAGGGATTTGAATTCCGGAGCGCTTATATGGGAACGCAATATCCCTGCTACGGAGAAGCGTTATCCCTTCGAGCGCTTTCTTCCCTGGCACGGCTACGCCAGTGCGAGCCCGGCGGCGGACGCCCATGGAGTGGTGGCGTTTTTCGGCCCTGAGGGCGTCTTCGCTTTCGACCACGAAGGCGTCAGGCAATGGCGGGCATCGGTCGGCAAGGGGGTCCACAGATGGGGAAGCGGTTCGTCCCCGGTCATCGTCGATGACCTCGTCGTGGTGAACGCCTACCCGGAGAGCCAGACGTTGTTCGCTTTCGACCGGGCTACCGGGAAAGAACGCTGGAGACGGACCGGAATCGAACAATCCTGGGCCACTCCCGCAGTCATGCAAGGACCGGAAGGACCGGAGATTCTCATTAGCATGAAGAACCGAATCGTGGCCTGGTCCGCTCGTGATGGGCGGGAGCTGTGGGCCTCCAGGGGAATCCCCGATTACGCCGTGCCGACTCCGGTCATCGACGGCGAGGTGGCTTACGTCATAGGAGGCCGCGCCGATTTCGCATTTGCGGTCGAGCGCGGCGGCGAGATTCTGTGGGAGGCCCGACAGGGGTCCAACGTGAGTTCGCCGGTGCTTTACGATGGATATCTGTATTTTGCAGACGACCAGACCACCCACTTCTACTGTCTTGACGCGGAAACTGGCGAGACCTTGGTGGAGGAGCCGCTGGCCAGGATTGTTGCAGCGGAAGGAGGCGATGCTTTTCCCATGTTCTATGCGGATCCGGTGGTGGTCGACGGGCGTATCCACCTCGTTAGCCGCCAGAGTGGAACTTTCGTCCTTCGGGCCACTCCTCCCTTCGACCTGTTGGCACACAATTTCATCGAGTCCGACGATAGCATCTGGAACGCAACCCCGGCGGTTCAAGGCAACCGCCTGTACCTGCGTAGCGGCGGTGCCCTCTACTGCGTGGGCGGCGCGGACTGAAGCGGTCCGCTGTTACGGCCGACATGGTATCGAGCTTGAGACCGAATTTGTTCGATTGTCCCTGGAAACTTGTTCCCCATGAAGAGTCCGCCGATCAGAGGCGACTTCCGCCCTGACCTTCGACCTCGCGCCCCCGGCGGGACCTGGGCTCCCGCACGCCGAGCATGAGGACGAAAGAGGCCGCGATGGCGATTGCAGAGGGGACGGCGAGCGGCCAGAACGCGTCGATACGCTCGCCATAGGCCTGCCCCAGGGTCGCAATTCCCGCGGCCAGGAGCATGAACGGGGCCGTCCCGCTCAGGCCCAGTGCGAAATAGGTGGGGAGCCGGGCAGGCGGTGCCAGTTCGAGCGTCATCGTTTGCTGTCCCACCATACGCATGGTAAACCCCAGACCAAAAAGGAAGAACACGAGGAGGAACGCCACTCGGCTTTCCACGACAAGGGACAGCACGGCCACGAGAAAAAAGGATCCGAAAGCGGTCAGAAAGACACTCTTCCCCCCGAAACGGTCGCCCAAAAAGGCACCCAGAAAATTTCCCGCGAAGACTCCTGCACTCTTCGCCGCGACGAGCACTCCGGCAAAACTGGTCGGGGCCTCGAGCACTTTCAGTGCATGAATCGAGAGAAAAGGCAGGATGATCAAAATCCCGTGTCCACACGACAGGGCACCAAGGTAGCGGAGAAAGCGGCGGTCTTCCCGCAACGTGCGCGGGATACTGCGCAGGTTTTCGAGGAACGAGCCGGGATTTCCGTCCGGAACGGACCCCGTGGTCTCTCGCAATCCCGAAAAAAACAGCCAACTTCCCATCAGCAGAGCAAATGCAAAGATGTGCAACCACGCGTATCCGGTCGTGCCCGGGACAACCGCCAGCATCCATTCCACGAGAAAGCCGGCACCGATTCCGAGCACCGCCCCGATGGTATTGCGGATAGCCATGAGAGACGCCCGGCGCTCCGGGGCAACGGTCTTGGCGACCATGGCACTCCAGGCCGAAACCGCAACTCCTCCGAGCAAGCCGGAGCCGAAGGGTGCGAATGCGATCGCCACCATAACGCACCAGTCGGGGAACCAGGCCGCGCCAAAAAGGACGATCCCCGCGAGGAGGAAGGGAATGCGTTGAAAGATTCCCCAGAACAGCAGATAGGACAAGATGCGCTGCCGCCCCTCGACGAGATGGGCGAAGAACAGCGGCGTGACCATAAACCCCAGCAACATGAGTTGGGGACTTACCGCAATCAACCAGTCGGGAGCGCCAAGATCACCGAGAAGAGGCGGAATGAGAGTATCGGGTGCGACAACGGAAATGCCCCCCATGAAGAGTCCCCCCTCCATGGCATGCATCCAGTAGTTGTGTTTTCGGTCCGATCCGGAATTCACGAGGGAGGGTTTTTGGTCGCCGGACAGCCCTTGTCGATAAAAACCGGATTCTCGTGCACAGGAACAGTCCGCCCCGATCCCCTGTCAGGACGCAAGCGGTGGACGCTTCAGGAAGTGCTTCCCAGATTCTCGATGGGGAATGTGCTGTTGCCGAAGGCGTCGAGGTTGGCCCCCATCCGCTGGGCGGTGGCGAGGTGGAGGTTCATGAGGCGGCGCTGCTCGACGGGGCCGCCCGTGAAATCCAGCACACGACCGCCCTTGATGTCGCAATTGGCACCACCGGCGAGAACCACGGGGAAGGCGGCCGAGTAGTGGCTGTTGCCGTCCATCATGTTGCTGCCGAAGGTGAGCATGGTGTTGTCCAGGAGGGTGGTCCCGTCCCCTTCATCGACCTGGGACATCTTCTCCATCGCGTAGGCGAGCAGGCTGACGTGGTATTCGTTGGTCAGCTGGTATTGACGGAGGGTCTCCGGGTCGTGCTGGTGGTGGGAGATGGCCCCATGCATCCCGCGGTTTTCCAC
>CAZBLJ010000001.1:0-12063 GCA_964492605.1 uncultured Puniceicoccaceae bacterium | reverse complement strand
GTCAGGAATTGATCCATTTTGTGCCGGTCCTGGTAGCCGAGCTTGCGGTTCACGTCTTTGGCCTGGTCTTTCATCATGTCGAGGAGGCTCTTCTCGCGCTCGAGCTTGGCACTGTCGAAGAGGGAGTCGAAGACCATTCGCGGCTGAATTTCCGGCAGGATAGGCGTCCGCCCGTGGCTCCAGCTGAAGGTGGACCAGAGAGCGTTCTTGGGCGGTTCGATGCCGAGGTGGATGGCCGGGAGCATCGTGTCCTGACCGATCGTGCTGGCGAGGTGGCGGTCGATCGACTGGGGGAGGATCGGCTTTTGCTGGGAGCGCGCTTCGGTAAACTGGAATCCGTTCAACCAGTTCGTGAAATTATCGGCGTGAAAACCCTTGCCGCTATCGACCGCGCGCAGCCCGTTGACAACCGTGATGTCGTTCTTGAATTTGGCCAGCGGACTCAGGGACTTCGATAGTTCCATACTGGGTCCGGCACCTTTGGCCCACCAGTGGTCCACATTGACTCCGTTGGGGAAGACCATGGCCGCCCAGCGGCGCGGAGGGCTGGTGGGATCGGGCGTCCACCGATAGGCCCAGGAAAGGCTCGGCAAGAAGGGCAGAGTGAGAGAGGCACCGATGGCCTTGAGAGCGGCCCGGCGGCTGATGGGTTGTTGGAAAGGTGCGGTGACTTGTTTCATGGGAGTTTCTGGTTGTTGATTTTGTTTCCGGGTTGTTGGGAGGCGGTCCTTGTTTTCAGTTTTTCATGGCGGTCGTGTTTTCCGGCCCGCTGCTGGCGTATTCGAGACTATCGCGGCGGTAGCGGAACTGCTTGCTCTTGACGAGCACCTCCATGGCGGCCGAAAAGCGGTAGTCGTTGTTCTCAATCGCTTCGACCATCTCGTCGATCAGGACGCGGTCGCTGGGCTGGATATCCCTGCCCAGTGCGTAAGCGGTAAACATGCGGCTGAACTTCTTGAAGATCTCATCGCGGCGCGTGTCCAGATAGGCGGTCAAATCCTTCAAGCCGTTCAATTCGTAGCCGTCGGCGGTCGTGTCGGACGTCTGGACGGGGGAGCCGTCCACCAGCGTGTTCCTCCATTGACCGACCGGATCGAAGCCTTCCAGGGCGATGCCCAGCGGGTCGATCTTCTGGTGGCAGCCGATGCAGGCCGGATCATTCCGGTGTTTGGCCAGCTGCTCGACTACCGTCAGGCCGGCGGCATTGGTCTCGTCGTCGGAGAGCGGCGGAACCGGCGGCGGGTCGGGCATGTGCTCGCCGAGAACTTTCTCGATGATCTTCGCTCCGCGAACGACCGGGCTGGTGCGTAAAGGCAGTGAGGTTTTGGTCAGGAAGCTGCCGAGCGTAAGGACCCCGCCCCGCCGTTGTTCGGGGAGTTCGACCATCTGAAATTCGTCGCCACTCACTCCGTTGATCCCGTAGAATTCGGCGAGATCGGCGTTCACGAAGGTGTAGGGTGCCTGGTAAAGGTCGGTGAGGGGACGGTCGTTTTGCAGCATGTGGCGGAAGAAGTGGGTTGCCTCCATCTCCATGGCATAGGCGATCTCTTCGTTGTAGTCGGAGAAGCGATCCGGATCCGGATCCACATGATCGCGGAAGTTCTTAAACTGGAACCACTCTGCCCCGAACTTCGCTCCCATCGCGTCGGCTTTCTCGTCTTTGAGCATGCGACGGGCTTCGGAGGCCAGCACTTCGGGGTCGGTCAACGAACCGTCGCGCGCCTTGGCAAGGAGCTGCTCGTCGGGGATGCCGTCCCATAAAACCGCTGCGAGGCGGTCGGCCAGCCCGTGCGCTGCGATCGGGTAGGGTTCTTCGGAATTGCGCGCGGGTTGATAGCGGTAGATGAAGTGGGGCGAGCAGAGGATTGCGCGAACACTCTGTTTCGCGGCCGTGTCGTAGGGAGACCCTTTAAGACGGCTGTCGATGTAAAAGGCCATCAGGCGGTCCAGTTCTTCGGGAGTGAGTTCGCGTCGCCAGGCAATTTCCGCAAAGTCGCGGATTTGGCTGCGTGCGATTTTGAGGAGAATGTGATCGTATTCCGCCATCTCGGCGAGAAGTTCCTCTGCTTTCCGGCGATCCTCCTGGCTCAGTTGAGCAAGCTGTGCCTCACTCGGACGCTCGTTTTCGAGAAGCTCCACATCGTTCCCGGTCAGAAGCTTGAACAGATCGTGGTGCGGTGGCTGGGCGATCAATTCAAGCTCTTGAAGCATCCGCTCGCGCTCGGCGAGCTGCTCCGGGGAAAGGGAAGCGAGGAATTGCTCAATGGAGAGTCGATAAGGGGTGAGAGGGTCATTGCCCTCGTAGGTGCCTTCGCGGCGGTTGGTTTTCTCGAAATAAGTTCGCAGCTCTTCCTTCGGGTGGAGGAAGAAACTCGCGTAGATATGATAGTATCTCGGGAATTCAATCATATCCCGCCAAAAGCGACCCGGATCGCCAATGTAGCGTGGTGTTCCTTCAGCTTCAATGGTTCCCCGCCGGTAAATATAAGCATTAGGAGCCTGTGCTTCGGTGCCAAATTCAAGAGGCACGGTTTCAGGAAGCTCGGCATCGAGCCAATGCTGGATCGTCCCGTTCGGAGATATCTCTGCATCGAGCACGAAATCCAGATCCAGTCCGTCCGCATCTTCGGGAATCTGTAGAACCAGAATCGCTGGCGTTTTGACTAAAATCGAAGCATCCTTTTTGATTTCAGCATCGACAATCTGGCTCCGGGATAGAGGTTGCCCGTCGATGTCAGAAATAGTGACGCCTGACAGCCCGTGCCAGGGCACACGGTGCTCGGGTTCTTTTGAAAGGTTGTCGCCATACAGCAGGTGTCCATTGGTGAGCAGCACATGAACGTCACCTTCCGACTTTGCTCCTTTCGCAAGCGTTAGGTATAGAGTCTCATGGCTTTTGCCGTCCTTAAACTTGCTGAAATCGTAACGGTAACGGTAAACCCCTTTTTGCCGCAATTCCTTGATCTCCAGTCCGCCGAAGACCCGATCCGAGCGAAGTTCGATGTCGGGTTCCCAATTCGTGAAGTCAATCATCCGTCGATACCACGCCTCGAGGTCGCCGAGACGCTCGCGTGCCTCCTCCGGTTTGATTTTGGAGGGGTCTGGAAGGGCGTGCCAGGTCGAGCGAATTTCTTCAAAGACCGGATCGTCGATCTCCGGCTGGTCGAAAAATGCCTGCCACTTTGTGAGGATCGTACCGTTTATCTCCCGCTGAGAATCCTCCGCCAATTCCTCAAGTTTTGCGGAGGTGATCCCGAGGGCGTCTCGATACTTCCAGCGCCAGAGCTGGTACCAGTATTCGGCATGGCCGACGCCATCTTCCTTGAACCATTGGTTCGGCTCGTTGGCATAGCGCGAGGTGATTTGGCTGTGCCATTCGACCAAGTCATCCAGGTAATGATTTCGGGCGACTGTCGGCGTGGACAGATCATTGAGTTTTCTGGGAGACCAGTCCAAACCCGTGACCGGAGAAACCCGGAGGAAGCTGACGGCCTCGGAGGCGGCCATCAGGTATTTTTCCAGCTGGTTGGGTTCCATGGTGTGGGCCTCGCCAACGTTCGTGAACCCCATGCCGGTGGGTGCTTCGCGGGAGAGGACATTTCCGGGATCGATGTCATAGCCAGCCAGTTGGCTGAGGACGCGGTTGTAGGTGTCGCGGGTGAGTTTGGGCATGAACACCACGCCGGGGTCATCGGGAATCGCCGCCGCCGCCTCATCGATTAAGGCGAGATTCCAGTTGAGCAAAGCCTTTCGTTCCGCAGCAGTCGGAAAAGCATCGGCGGTCGGAGGCGGCATCTCGTTCTCCGCAATCATGAACTCCATCTCCTCCAGAAGAGAAACGTCCTGCCGGAACATGTCTTCGTTCTCCATGAATAGCGTGTAGTCGAGATCGGCTTTGACCGACTGACCCCCATGGCACTCAAGGCAATACTTTTCCAGCAAGGGTCGGGCCTGCTCCCACTCGGTGGCCTCAAGTCCGGGTAGCGGCAAAACAGCGATTGAAAAGAAAGGAATAGTTTTAAGTAGATGCATTGGATAACAGGAAAACTTTTTTCATCTGATAGGAATTCTTATGGGCTATTGTTCTGAACTCAAGCAGCGAGGACGGATTTTCCGCTCAGATGAGGCCAAATGAACCCTTTTTAAAAGTGAACAGTTAAGTTTGGTCTGGCAAATCCAGAGATACCGAGGGTGCAAATGTCCACCTGAAACCATTGCCAGGCTCGAATGCCCCAGGGGTCACGCCGTTCGGCCTGCGGGGTATCTCTCATAAAGTCACCGCAAAGACGGCCAGGGTGGCTCCGGACTCCTGTTCTACTTCAAATGATATCTCTTCAACAGGCTGGGAGGGATCCGGGTTCTTGATACGCAGGAGGGAGAGCATGGCCGTCGTGAGATAGAGTTCGTTGAAGCCAGTCACCGGCACAGGATGGGACTGGTCGTTGTCGGGCGGGATGCAAGCCGGCCACCAGTCGGCTACCGTCCATTCTTCAGAGGTTGGATCGACTGATTCTTTGTTCGGGTGGGGGGGAGCTTTCAGCAGAGTCTCCGTGCTGGAGCCATCGGCAAAGTGGAGTGTGCAGCGTCCGGCAACCCCACAATGGCTACCGGCATGGGTCGTGAGCAACAGGAAGATTTCTTTGGATCGCCGTCCCACTGGGATCCTGACAGCCGTGGGCAAGCGATCTCCTTCTTTGTTGTTCCCGAGAATGATGACGGCTCGCGGTGAACTCTCCTCCTCGGGGAAAAGGCGGATATCGACACCATGGAGTCGATAGGTGCCGGGGGACAGACCCGGAGTTCTCAGGTCGTGGAACCAGCCGTACTTTTCGTTCAGCGAGCGGGTTCCCCATGGCCTCAGGTCCAGGACCGTCTGCTTGCCTTTGACCCGAAAAGGGCGGTCGCGGTGCGTCGGGGACAACACCGGGAGACGCTCCCGGATCAGGCGGCCCTCGACCCATGCCGGGCGCATGGACAAGGTGCAGGGCGGTCGCAACCGGCCGCTGCGTTTTTCGTTGATCTTGTCGTGCAGGAGATTGACCGCTTCGGCTCCGAGCAGCTCGTCCTGCCAATCGACCCCGGTGATATCGGGAGACAGGCGGTCGGCCTTCCATTGAATCCAACCCGTTTCCCGCACAGGGTCGGAGGAATGATTTCCCGCCTCCGTGGGTTTTGGGGATCTGTGGGAGGTGATTACGCAGTCAAAATCTTGCGTTTGAATGCTCTCGGGCGACGCGGGACGAGACTGCGTCGGAGGAAAAATTTCAACCTCCAGTTCGGGAAGGTCGTCCATCGCTTGCAGGCAGCCCATTAAAAACCGCTGTTCGGGATCGAAGGTGGTGGGTGGCTGGAACAGGGCGATCCGTCGGTAGCCCCGCCAGGCGGCCTGCACGAGGACCATGCGCCCGGCCAAGACCAGGTCCGGCTCGACGATGGGGATATCCAGAGCGTCCATCCGGGCCGGACCAATGGCCACCTGGGCGATGTCGTTGCGGATTCCCAGTTCCATCAAACGGTGGCGCCCGCTCATGGGGGCCAGGAGCAAAACGCCGTCTGCTCCCCTGGCTCGCAGGATGTCGCCGATGCGGGAAAGGTTGATGCTGTCGGCTTCCAGGCGATCCACCGTGTATCCCAAACGGGTAGCCTGTTCGCAGATGCCATCGACACAGCCTCTCCAGTTCTCGTGGACCTCCGGTTTGTCGTGATCGGTGAGAAGTAGGGCGATCATCCCGCGAAGGTCCTTGCGGAGCCGGATGCTCGACATGGTTTCGCGAAGACGGCTGGGAGCGTAGTAGCCGCATTTCTCCGCCTCCGCCAGCACACGCTTCCGGGTTTCGGCGGATACGCCGGGAAGCCCGCGAAGGGCATAGGAGGCCGCCGCTTTGGAAACCCCGGTTTTGCGGGCAAGATCGGCGAGGGAAGGTTTTTTCTTCATGAGCAAGCTTTAGCTTAACCGTTCATAGGTGAAAAGATTGACCTTTCAAGCCTTTTCATCGATTATTTCATCAATAGAAAATCATTTCTTTTCCATCTGTCTCGGCCTCCATTTAACTCTAAGTCCTTCCCCTACACTCCTGACACCTTCCCCCGAAAACCCGTGAACTCCAGCTCACACCGCAATCAATCCATCGGTTCCCCGACCGTTTTTTTCATCCAGCAAGGAATCCGTTGGTTCAGCCTGACCTTGTTGGCCCTCCTCATCACGCCGCTGTCAGGGTTCGCCGCGACCGAACCCGTATCGATCGATTATGAGGAGGAAGCCCGCCACCAGTGGGACGCCTTTTTGCGGGATATGAATGACAGAAGGGTCACAGGTAAAGTCTCCCGCGCCCTGAACGCACAGAGTGGTTTTCTCCGGGATGACCGTGATCCTGTGGATGTGATCCTGCGCCGGACCGAAACCTTGCTGGAGGATATCAACCGGATGGGGCCTACCCGCGACCTGTCCGCAGCTGCGGCAAAGCTGGATGCGTTAAAAGCTAGAAACCAGACGGTGAATCCTGAAATGGAAAAGCGCACAATTTTGGTTCCCGAACAGGGGAAAGATAAGCCACCGAAAGAAGTAACGATCAATGCTCCGAAAAACGAGGAGGAGCGCTTTGCTATCTTCGAGGAAGCTTTCCAGCTGCAACGGGAAATCGCCTTTGCCAACCCCTTGCTGGCGGACATGGATCGTATCCTGTTTATCAAGCGTCACCCGGCTGGTCTCAGCCACATGGTCGATCAGTTCTTCGGTGCCGTGCAGATTCCGGGCGGCGGGCTATTTGTCCTGGAGGATCCCTTTGGTGACAGCCCGGTTGTGCGCGATCTGCTCGCTGGCCAGACCGTGCACAACGGACGGTTGCAGGGGCAGTCGCTCGACCCCGGCTCCTTTCTCAGTCCCGAGGTCACCTATGATGGGCAGACGATTTACTTTTCCTATGTCGAAATTCAGGAGCCGGCTCAGACCGACCCGGAAGAGCGCCCCAACATGGATGAAATCTACCAGTGGACTCCACAGAACACTTTTAATATCTTCAAATGCGATGCGGATGGTGGAAACCTTCAAATGCTTACCGATGGACCCTGGGACGATATGGATCCCTGCGAATTACCCAATGGGCGCATTGCCTTCATCAGCACCCGGCGCGGAGGAGAAGGGCGTTGCCACCCGCGCCCCTGTCCGACCTATGTGCTGCACTCCATGTTGCCGGACGGTGAAGACATCGTGCAACTGAGCTATCACGAAACCAATGAGTGGCATCCGGTCGTCAATCAGTTTGGCGAAATTCTCTACAGTCGCTGGGATTACGTGGACCGCGTGGCGGCAATTGGCCAATACCCGTGGGTGACCAAGCCGGACGGACGCGACGCCCGCGCCGTGCACGGCAACTACGACGAAGGGAAGCTCAGCCAGGTCTTGATGGACCCCCGCCCGATCCCCGGCACGACCAAATTTGTCGGCACCCTGACCCAACATCACAACCAGGCCTACGGCGGCCTGAGTATATCGGATCCGTCCGTGCCGGAACTGGTCGACGAGAAGGAAACCATCAAATATCTTACTGCCGATGTTGCCACGGGGCACAAAGGCTACAACTATGCCACGGCCTATCCCCTGAGCGAAAACTACTATTTGGCTGCTTATACGCCCAAAGGGCGACCGCTTTATCAAGCACTCAAGGACCTGACGAAATACGAGGACATTGAAGTGCCTTACGGCGTTTACTTGATCGACGCCTTTGGCAACAAACAGTTGCTCTACCGCGACACCGCGATCAGTGCCCTGAGTCCGATTCCGCTCCGTGCGCGCGAGAAAGACCCGGTCATTCCGCACCAGACCCTGGTTGGGTTTCCTCCCGGTCAGGCACCGGTCGAGCCAAACATCGTGCCCGATACCTCGGAAGTCAGCATTCTCGATGTGTATCAAAGCCTCCTTCCCTGGCCCGAAGACCGGAACATCTCCGCTCTGCGTATCGTGCAGCTGTATCCCAAAACGACACCGTGGCAGGATCGCCCGAATATTGGCCTGAGCAGTATGATGAACGCAAGGCGTAGCCTGGGCACCGTCCCGGTCGAGAAAGATGGTAGCGCCCGCTTTATCATGCCAGCCCGAGTGCCCGTATATTTTCAGGCTCTCGATGAAGAGGGGCTCGCCATCCAGAACATGAAAACTAACATTTACACCCATCCCGGTGAACGCCTCAGCTGCGTCGGCTGCCACGAACGCCCCGGAACTACAATACCACCCGAGAGCCAGTTCCCCATCGCTTTTCAGCGCGAGCCCAGCCAGATCGAGCCCGACGCCAGCAATGCGGAGCCCTTTATCTTTGCCCGTCAAGTTCAGCCCATTCTCGACGCCCACTGTGTGGAGTGCCACGAGAAAGAGGCCAAGGCACCAAGTTTGAAAGGGGATAAAGACGGCTGGTGGAGTGTGGCCTTCAAAAACCTTGAACCCCATGTCTGGTATGACGATGGACGCGGGGGTCGGAACAACGAACATGCCAGCGAAGCACGCTCCGTCCCTGGCGAGGTAGGGGCCGCCGTCAGCGATCTTTACAAGATGCTCACGACCGGGTCGCACAAGGACAAGGTCAACCTCTCGCCCGAAGAGATGGAGCGCATCACCCTCTGGATCGACCTGAACGGCCCCTTTTACGGAGCCTATCATGATACCGGTGACCAAATGGCGGGCCAACTGGTGCTGCCCGATCTTGAGTAGAATCCACCGCGATCCCCTGAATACACAATCCCTTCCTTTTTGACCATGAACTCCATTCGTTTTCACCATATACTCTCGATCACCCTGTGGGCGGTCGCAACCATCACCCCCGCCATGGCCTTCGCGGCGGAGCGAGCGTCAGTTATCGCCTGGGGCAACATGCCCGACCGAAACATGGTGATGGAGGGTCGCGATCTCCCGGTCGAGCTGACCGAGGAGAATACCCTCTGGACCATCGATGCCGACTCGTATTTCTGCTACAGTCAGCCGACGGTGGTTGGGGACCGGGTTGTCATCGGCATGTCGGGAAAACTTCCGATGCCGCACAACGACGACACCACGGTTTTAAACCACAGCCAGGTCCGCTGCTTCGATCTGGAGACGGGGGAACAGCACTGGGTTCTCGCGTTGGGGCAAAGTCGATACGGAGTCTGCGCCACGTTTGCCGTAGAGGATAACCGACTCTACTTTATCGACAGAGATCGCTTGTTTTGCATCGACCTCATGGGAATGGCCGATGGCAACCAGGGCTTAACCAACGAAGTGGAGCACGCCAGCTACGCCCGCGCTCATTTCGACGAGGTGCCTCCAACCGCTCTACCCGAAGGGGTCCCCTGGGGCGACATTCTCTGGGTGCTTGATTTGGGGAACTATGGAGTGAGGCCCCACGACGCGGGAAGCGGGACTCCCTTGATTATTGGTGATCAGGTGTGGGTTTCCACCTCTCACGCTCAAGGAAGGCTCCCGGCACCGGCCTCGGCCAAGGGGAAGGAAGGGTATGAAAAAGAATTGGCCAAGGGTCCGAACGAGAACCTGGTGCCCAATGTGATTGTGGCGGACAAGATGACGGGGAAGCTCCTTGCCTGGGATCGCACCCAGATCCCGCAGGTCTTTCATGGGCAGTGGGGAAGTCTCGCAGCCGGGGAGGTCAATGGAGAGACCCAGGTCGTCTGGGGGGATGGCTACGGCTTTATGCATGCCTTCCGCGTGCCTGATCTTTCCCAAAGCAGTGGGGAAGAACCCATGGATCTGGAAAGAATTTGGTGGGCCGACGGAAACCCCCATCACTACCGTTACGCAGAGGACGGGTCCGAACGCCAGTTTCCCATCGGCGGCTACAAGAGCCCGGATGGCATTTTGCGCAAGACCGGCCCCTCTCACTATATTGGAACTCCGATATTTTATGAGGGCAAAGTCTATGCCGCGATCGGGCGGGACCGGATCTATAATCATACTCATAAAGGACTCGCTCTCGGGCCGGGTGCATTGACCTGCTTCGATCCAACGGGAACCGGCCATGTCACCGATACTCACATCGTGTGGCAAAACACGGAGATGGGGCGGTCCCAAAGCTCACCTTCGATCATTGATGGTCGTCTCTACCTCTCCTCCACCGATGGGAACCTCTATGGGGTTGATCCGGAGTGCGGCAGCATCATCAGCCGCACCGACCTGGAACACGCAGTCCTTGAGCGGTCGCAGATCGTGACCGATGGCAAAATCTATGTCGGCACTCACGGCGGTTTTATGTACACCCTCTCTGAAACTGCCGAACCGGAAATCCTCTGGAAAGGTCGTTTCAAGAGCGACGTGACCACCGTCACCCCCGTTGGCGACATCCTGCTCATGGGCAGCCATAAAGAATTTTTCGCCTTTCGGAAGAATGCAGACTCAGCGGAAGTGGAAGTGGCGGTGACTGATTGATGACAGAACGAGGAACGACATAACCTTCTTTGTATCTCTTTGGCGATCCCAAAGCCGTAGAAGAGAGGGTAGAGTAACACCAAACCCACCCAATGCGCCCCCGTTTCCCCATTTTTCTTGTCGGAGCTTTCACGGCTCTTTGCACCATTGCCCATGCCGCAAAGGATCGTTCCGAACGTCCCCCGGCAGCACCACAACCAGCTCTTGGCGGAACTGAACAGCCTGGCCTGTTTCAAGAAATGCTCGAAGGACCCTTGGCCGGTACGCGGAAGATCGTTTTCGCGACCCGCCAGCCGGCACGGGAATGGCACTTTTTCGCCAATACGGGCTACATGTGCGAAAACCCCGAGCGCGAATTCTTCAGTGCGGGTGGGGGAGGTCTCTACGTCCTGGACCTCCATTCCCTGGAGACCAGGACACTCCTCGGAGACGGATACGGGCGACCGTGCGGAAATTGGGAAATGAACTCCTGGTGCAAGGAAAAAGCACTTTGCGGTTGAGAAATCCGTCGGCGGAATCCATCTAATGATTATGATTAGAAAACTTTCTGGAACAATCTTGTTGTACTCTTGTCTTGCAGCGGGCGTCGCAGCCTCTTCGGCTCCACAGACCATTCCCACCCCGCCGGAAGAGCAAATGCGCATCTTCGAAGAGATGGCGGCCAAAGAAACCTTCTCCTGCTACGACACCGACGAGGAGGGCAACATCATCTATGTCGGCTTCAACCACGCCTACCACGGACGCAGCCCCTTCCCAAATTCCCAGGAGCGGCGGAACGACAGGAATACGGTTCCGGGGTTGAGCGATGAGGATTTCCGGAAAATTCTCCATTTTCCGGAGCTGCGTGGTATCGCCGCGCAGAACCTCAAAGTGACCGATGCGGGCTACGAAGTGATCGAGGCCTTTCCAAATTTGGAGGTCTTCAGCATGGCCAATCTGAAAACCGGCTGGCCCGACGACTACACCGGCCCGACCGCTGGCAACCAAACCCTGACTTACGTCGATGGTGCCCGCGAGCTGAAGATTTGGGATACCACACACAGTTTCGGCTTCAACTCGGAGCCGCCGGTTTTGCAGGAACTTCAAGGCTTTCCGGAACTGAAGGTCTTGATCGTCGATGTCGGGCACGCCGATGATTTCGACGAGCTGTTTCCCTTCATCCAGAAGTGCCCGAACATCGAGTTCCTCAAACTGCACCGCTGCACCTTCAGCGAAGATCAGGTCAGGCAGATTTTCGAGGCTTTGCCCAATTTGAAACGCCTGGACATGAAGCCCAATGGCAACACCCCCGGTGAACGCTGGAGCTATCAATCCCTGGCTCTTCTCAAAGACTATCCGAATATCCAATACGTTCGTCTGATCCACGGGGATGCCCTGCCGCTCCCTTGGGAAAACGGGCTGGAGCATCTGGCCGACGCCAAAGGGCTGACCCATATCGAGTTTCCCCTGGAAGACCGGGGACGGGCCGTCGATCCTGCCGATATAAAGAAGTTGATGGAGGCTCGGCCCGATCTGAATATCCTGCGGCTGCCGGACGAATTGCTGCCGGAAGGAACCTCGAGCCGGAGTCATTGGCGACCGCTACGGGACGAGATGGACGAAGCGGTCAATCCGATTGGGCACAGCTGGGCCGTCGGACCGCAGTAGGGTTGAATGAC